>DATMAC010000393.1:0-8331 GCA_035573655.1 Thermoflexus sp. | reverse complement strand
GGATGGATCCTCCACCCTCGCCTGGGCATCATGCGCTACGTCCTCGAGAGCATCAGCCTGCCGAGTCCGATCTGGCTCGCTAGCGAGGTCTGGGCCAAGCCGGCCATCGTGGTCATGAGCCTGTGGCCGCTCGGGGCGATGATGGTGATCTTCCTGGCCGGCCTCCAGGACATCCCCGTCACTTACTACGAGGCGGCGATGATCGACGGGGCCAACCGCTGGCAGATGCTCCGCCACATCACCATCCCGCTGTTGCGGCCGGTGATCTTCTTCGTCGTCACGATGGGGGTCATCGGCTGCTTCCAGGTGTTCGACCAGATCTACGTGATGACGGCGGGAGGGCCGCTGGACTCCACCACCACCATCGCTTACCTGATCTACAAGTGGGCGTTCCAAAGCACCACACCCTTTATGGGGCGGGCCTCCGCCGTCGCCTTCGTACTGGCCGGGATGATCTTAATCGTCACCGTGATCCAGCGCCGCCTGATCGAGCGCCCGACGGAGGTGTGAGATGGCCGTGGAAGCTGTCGCCCCCGCCAAACCCGCGGTTCGGTACCGGGATGAATTCGCCTGGTGGGATCGGATCAAGAAGCCGCTCTTCTATGGGGTGCTGATCGGGTGGTCGGTCATCGCCGTCACCCCCTTTTTCCTGACCGTGATCTTCTCCCTGAAGCCCCTTACCCATCTTTACGAACCGCCTTTCTTCCTGCCGATCCCCTTTACCTTAGAGAACTACCTGAAGGTGGTCACCGAGTTCCGACACCTGTTCCCCCGCTGGATGGTGAACAGCGCCCTCGTCGCCGGGCTGCTCGCGGTGGTTCGCACCCTCTTCTGCGCCATGGGGGGCTACGCCTTCGCCCGCCTGCGCTTCCCAGGGCGGGATCTGCTCTTCTGGGCGATGCTGGTCACAATGATGATCCCCGGCCAGGTCACCTTGATCCCGAACTTCCTGATCATCCGCCAGATGCGGCTGTTGGACAGCCTGGCCGCGCTGATCGTGCCGGGGATCGCGGGGGCCTTCGGGGTCTTCATGATGACCCAGTTCTACAAGAACCTCCCCCGGGAGCTGGAGGAGGCGGCCATGATCGATGGGGCGGGATGGTTCACCATCTTCTTCCGCATCGTCCTGCCCATCAGCCGGCCGGCCCTGCTCACCCTGGCGCTCTTCACCTTCCAGGGGGAATGGAACGCTTTCATGTGGCCGTTGATCGTGCTGAACTCCCCGGAGAAGTTCACCCTTCCGCTGGGCCTGAGCTGGTTCAAGGGGGAATACTACACGGTTTACTCGGTGGTCCTGGCCGGCTCCATGTTCAACAGCGTCCCCATCCTGCTGCTCTTCTTCCTGTTCCAGGGCTACTTCACCCGCGGCATCGCCCTCACCGGCCTGCGCGAGGGGTAGGGCAGGGGGCTTCGGGGGTTGGGGGCCGCCTTCCTCAGCCCCCAACCCCCGAAAGATTTTTTCATTCCTCCATCTGCTGGAGCAGCGGGGCGATCCGGTAATAGAAATCCAAAGATTCGGGGTTGATCAAAGCGTCCCGGTTCACGACCGGCCGCCCGTTGATGATGTTCGAGACCGCCGTCTCCACCTTCTTCAGGTTGAGGGTGTAGGGGATATCCGGCGCCTCCATGATGATCGCCGGCACATGGCGGGGCGAGGCCTTCTCCCGCAGCGTCCGGCGGATCTTCTCCTTCAACTCCTCCGTCAGGGTATACCCAGGGGCCAGTTTCACGAAGAGGACGATCCGCTGATCCCCTTTCCAGTTCTGTCCCACCGCCAAGGCGTCGGCGATCTCCTCCAGCGACTCCAGCGGCCGGTAGATCTCCGCCGTGCCGATCCGCACCCCGGAGGGCTTCAGCACGGCGTCCGAGCGGCCCAAGAAGGTGATGCCCCCCGTGTCGCTGTGCATGATGATGTAATCGCCGTGTCGCCACACATTCCGGTTCGGGTAGAACTCGAAATAGGCCTCCCGATACTTCCGACCGTCGGGGTCGTTCCAGAAGTAAAGAGGCATCGAAGGGGAGGGCGCTTCGCACACCAGCTCCCCGGGCTGGTCATAAACCGGATCCCCCTTCTCATCGTAGGCCTTGATCTTCATCCCCAGGGCCGGAGCCTGCAACTCCCCGGCGTAGACGGGGAGCGTCGGGCTGCCGGCGGCGAAACAGCCGTTGATATCCGTGCCCCCCGAGATGGAGTTGAAGTGCAGGTCGCTCTTGATCTCCCGATACACGTATTCGAACCCCTCGGCGGAAAGCGGCGAGCCGGTCTGGGAGATCTCCCGCAGGGAGGAGAGGTCGCAGACCTTCCGAGGCGAGACGCCCTGGTTGCGCAGGAAGTTGATATAGCTGGCGCTGCAACCGAAGATGGTGATCCGCTCTTCATCGATGATCCGCCACATTTGATAGGGGTCCGGGTAGTTGGGGTTTCCATCGTAGAGGACGATGGTGGCGCCCACGGCGAGGGAGCTGAGCAACCAGTTCCACATCATCCAGCTGGGGGAGGTGATATAGGTGATGACGTCTTCCCGCTTCAGGTCCGTGTGCAGGATGAGCTCCCGGAGGTGGCTGATCAGCACCCCGCCCGCGCTCTGCACCATACACTTGGGCTTGCCGGTGGTTCCGGAGGAGAACATGATGTAAACGGGGTGTTCGAAGGGAAGCTGCTCGAAGGCAATGGGCGGGCAGCGGTCCGGCGTCAGGAACTCCTCCCAGCGGGCAGCGTGGGGGATCGCGTCGATCTCCGGTGCCTCCGTGACGTAGGGAACCACCACCACTTTCTCCAGAGAGGGGATGTTCCTCGCCACCTCCGCGACGTTCTCCAAGGTGAGAAAGCGTTGGCCCTTGTAGAAATAGCCGTCGGCGGCGAAGAGGACCTTGGGCTCCAGCTGGCCCAAGCGGTCCAGGGCGGCGGGGGCCGATAGATCCAGGCCCACGGAGGCCCACACGGCGCCCAGGCTGGTGGCGGCCAGCATCGCGATGGCCGTCTCCATAAGGTTCGGCATGTAGGCCACCACCCGATCCCCCGGCTTCACCCCCAAGCGGCGCAGGGAGGCGGCCAGGCGCGCCACGGCATCATGGAGCTCCGCGTAGGTCATCGTCCGCCGCATGCCCTGTTCGTTCCGGAACACCAAGGCCAGGCGGTCGTCGCGATAGCGCAGGAGGTTCTCCGCGAAATTCAAATAAGCCCCGATGAACCATCGCGCGCCAGGGAAACGGGTCAGATCGTCCACCACCTGCGTATAAGGCCGGGAGGCACGGATCCCCACAAAGTCCCACACCGTGGCCCAGAAGTCGGGGATGTTTTCGATCGACCACTGGTAGAGGTCCCAGTAAGTCTGGAAGTTCCGGCGATGGCGGGCGTTCACGTACTCGATGAAGCGGGTCATGTTCGCCTGGCGCTTCCGCTCTTCCGAGGGCACCCAAAGCGGCTTCTTCATGGAGGCCCCTCCATGGCAGGATTCCCAAAGAACAAGTCGGAGATCCAGCTTTATTATATGGGCTTCGCAGTCATGACATGGCTTTCCAATGTCTTAAGGCAAGGACAGGATTGGAAGAGCAAGTTGGATGTTTCGCCTTCAGGAGGTCCGGGAGGACGAGGCCAGGGCCCGCAGAACGGTTCGCGCATAGAGGCCCATCGCCAACAGCCGGCCCAGCCCGGATAGGGCAAAGAGGGGGTAGAACCCCCAATGCGAGGCCATCCATCCGCCTGCTGCCGCCCCGGCTGCCGAGGCGATCCCTACGATGAGGTTATAGAGGGCCGCATAACGGGGACGGGTTTCCTCCGGAGAGAGGAACAGCAGGGTGTTGAAATTGCACAGGTCGAAGCCGGCCCACAGGAAGCCGGCTAGAGCATTGATCGGCACGATGTGCCACGGGGAGCGGGCCAGCAGCCACGCCCACGGAAGGAGTGGGATGAAAAGGCCTGCCCGCAGAAGCGCCCGCGGTGCCCCCCAGCGATCGCTCCAGCGGCCGAAAAAGGCCTGCCCGAACAGTGCGGTAAAGGCGGAAACCGCGGTCAGCAGGCCCACAGCCCGGGCGTCTGCGCCCAGGTTCCGCACCAAGTGAATGTTGAAAAACGGGCCGGCGAGGAAGAGGGAGAAGTTCCAGATCCCAGCGGTGGCCAGGTAGCTCAGGAAAACGGAATGCGCACGGATCTCCCGCCACGGCGGAAGCCGCTTGGCACGCACCACCCCGGGGCCGGCTTCCGGAAGGCTCGCGAACACGGCCAGCCCGATGGCCCCTAGGGCGAAAGCGACGGCGAAGGCCGCTTGATATCCTCGGAGGTCCCCTAAGGCGGTGATCAGCCAGCCGGCGAGGGCCACCCCGATCAAACCGGCGACACCGCTGCCGATGTTGCGCCAGCCGAAATACCGGCCCCGGATCTCCAGCGGCACCCACTCACCGACCAGGCTGGTCCAGGCTGGCATCCCCAAACCCCACAAGCCGGCCCGCAACGCCCCCGTGAGCACCACCACCCAGATGGCTGCGGATCCGCTCAGGAAAAGCGGCAGCAGCGCCCAGAGAACTAAGTTCGCCCGAGCGAGGCCGACCGCGATCACCACCAGCGCCTTGCGACGGCCCCATCGTTCCGCCAGCCGGGCTCCGGGGATCAGCAGGGCGGCGTAGATCAGCTGAGCGAGGCCGTTCAGCCATCCGATCTCCCGAGGCCCGGCCCCCATGGCCAGCGCGAAAAGGGGGAGGTAATCGACCACAAAGGCGTCCGATAGGCGCGCCAGCACGCCATCCCACCAGAACCGGCGCAGCGCGCGAAAGGAGGTACCCGACGGTGTGCCCTTCTCTTCCATCGGTTCCCCCCGTGGGAAAGCAGGCAGGGGGAACGCCATCGCTTTCACGCTTCGAAAAACGGAACGAAACGGAGACCTCATAGACGTCCCTCGCTTCGATTTGTCTGTGATGCCCAAAAGGCTGTAGGCAAAGCTCACCCGGGAAATCTCACGAGCCAGTAAAATCCTTAATCAGGTCCTATCGAGGCTCCCAGCCTGAAATGGAGACGATTCCCATGGATCCCCGCAAGCTGCTTCTCGCTCTGCGCTTCGTTGGCCTTCGGACCGCCCTGCGGGCGGTGTGGAGTGCATGGGAGCGAGATCGGGCTGAGCGTTCGATCCGGATCCCCCATCCGGTCCCTTGGCAACCGATCCGCCCCCTCGAACGGATGGACCTGCTGCCCGACGGTGCCCGCTTCATCGGCCTCGACGCCGAACTGGAGATTCGTTTCCTGGCCCCGGATGTCCTGCGCCTCACCTGGACCCCCGGCCTTCTTCCCATGCCTTATGCGGTCGTCCGCGAAACGCTGGAGGAGACCCCGATCGCATGGGCCCCACAGCCGGATGGTTGGATGCTGGAGAGCTCCGCCGTTCGGATCGCCGTGAGCGCCCACGGCCGCCTGCGCTTTCAGACGCCGGCCGGATGCGTGTGGCGGGAGGAGGATCCTCCGGAGCGGGGGGCCGAGGCCTGGCGCCACCGGATCCGGCTCCGGCCTGAGGAACGATTATACGGCCTGGGGGAGCGAGCGGCACCCCTGAACCGCCGCGGCCGGGTCTACCGGATGTGGAACCGAGACCCGGGCGGGAGCTACAGCCCGGATGCGGATCCACTTTACCTGAGCATCCCCCTCTGGCTCAGCCTGCACTCAGATGGGGCCTACCTGGTCTTCTATGAGAATCCCTTCGATGCGATCTTCGACCTGGGGGCCACTGATCCGGACGCGGCATGGGTGACCTTCACCGGTGGCGCCTTGCGTTACTATGTGTTCTACGGCCCTCCAGCGCGCGCCCTGAATCGCTACACGGAACTCACCGGCCGTCCGCCTCTGCCCCCTCGTTGGGCCCTCGGCTTCCACCAGTCCCGCTGGAGCTACATGAGCGCTGAGGAGGTCCGCGCAGTGGTTCGAGGATTCCGAGAGCATAATCTCCCGCTCCATGCCATCCACTTGGACATCGATTACATGGATGGCTATCGGGTGTTCACTGTGGATCGCCGGCGATTTCCCGATCTCCCGGAGCTGATCCGCGAGTTGGAAGGGCAGGGGATCCGAACGGTGGTGATCCTGGATCCCGGGGTGAAGATCGATCCAGATCATCCTGTCTACCGAGAGGGGTGGATGCAGGGAGCGTTCTGTCGCTTACCGGACGGGCGGATCTACCGCGGGCTGGTGTGGCCGGGGTGGTGCGCCTTCCCGGACTTCACGGATCCCCAAGTGCGGAGGTGGTGGGGCTCCCATTATCGATCGTTCGTGGAGATGGGCGTGGCCGGGTTCTGGCACGATATGAACGAACCGACCACGTTCACCGCGTGGGGGGAGCCCACATTCCCTCGGACGGTCCGTCACGCGTTAGAGGGGCGGGGAGGGGACCATCGGGAGGCGCACAATCTCTACGGCCTGTTGATGAATCAGGCCGCATGGGAAGCCTTACGGGAGCTGCGCCCGGATCGGCGGCCTTTCCTGCTCACCCGATCAGGGTGGGCGGGCGTCCAGCGCTACGCATGGAACTGGACGGGGGACACGGAGAGCACATGGGCGATGCTCCGACGAACGCTGTCGGTCGTTCTGGGATTGGGGCTTTCCGGGATCCCATATACCGGCCCGGACATCGGAGGGTTCAGCGGGGCGCCGTCGGCGGAGCTGTTCATCCGCTGGTTCCAGGCGGCGGCGTTCATGCCCTTCTTTCGGAACCATGCAGCAAAGGAGACCCCACGACGGGAGCCATGGGCCTTCGGCGAACCGGCCCTTTCCATCATTCGGGAATTCCTCCGCCTGCGGGTTCGCCTGTTGCCGTATCTTTACACGCTCGCTTGGGAGACGGCGCAGACCGGAGCGCCGCTGGTACGTCCCTTGTTCTGGCTGGATGAGAAGGATCCTTCTTTGTGGGAAATCGAAGACGCCTTCCTATTGGGGCCTGCCCTCCTGGTGGCGCCGGTGGTCGAGGAGGGCGCCCGTTCGCGCACGGTGTTTCTTCCTGCGGGGGAGTGGTATGACTTCTGGAGCGATCAGCGATTCACAGGTCCGGGGACGGTGGAGGCGAGCGCCCCGCTGGAGCGTATCCCCGTATTTGTTCGAGCGGGTAGCATCTTGCCGATGGCCGACGACGGCCTGACCTTGCACGTCTATGTACCCTCCGCCGGGGGAGGGGAGGGGTTCCTCTATCATGATGAAGGGGATGGGTTCGGCCCTTATCGGATGGCGCGCTTTCGCATGGAGCGGGAGGGGCACCATGTGAGGCTTCATTGGGTCGATGAAGGGGAGCTCCCGTGGCCGTGGGAGGCCCTGACGCTGCGTTTCCACGGATTCTCGGTTCTCCGCGCCGTAGTCGATGGCCGAGAGATCCCTGCCCAAGGGGATCGTTTCACAGCGCGTCCGTTTCAAGAGGTCCAAATCGATGGTGAAACTTCGGTGTGATGTGAGCCGCGTCAGCGACCACCTGGGTTATACTAGGGGATCGAGTGCGAAAGCGCTCAGCGGAAAGCCCAACGGGAGCATCGGATCCATGCGACGGTTTCGTTGGAGTTTACGGGAACAACGGTTACGGGAAGCGCTGGTGGAAATCGGCGCTCGTCTGTATGCCCGAGGATTGGTCTCGGCGAACGATGGCAATTTCTCGGTTCGCCTGGATGCCGATCGGATCCTGATCACACCTCGAGGCAAGAACAAAGGGCGGTTGCGGCCGGAGGACATGGTGGTGATGGACATGGCGGGGCAGGTGCTCCGGTTCGGATCGGGCAGGGCGGGGCCCTCCTCGGAATGGCCTATGCACATCGAGGCTTATCGTCAGCGCCCGGATATCCGAGCGGTTTTGCATGCGCATCCTCCCTTCACCGTAGCCCTCACGGTGGCCGGTGTGCCGTTTCCCTCGGAGGTTCTGCCCGAAGTGGTGATGACCGTGGGGAAAGTTCCGACTGCCCGTCTGGCGCTGCCCAGTTCAGAGGATGACGCCTTGGCGATTCGCGATTGGATTCGAGATCATCAAGCGGTGCTTCTCCCTCATCATGGGGTCGTCACCGTAGGGCAAACCCTGGAAGAGGCGTGGGTGATTCTGGAGCGAATCGAGTATGCGGCGAAGGTCTACCTGTTGAGCCGGATGCTTGGAGAGGCCCGGCCCTTGCCCCCGGAGTTCCTGGCCGCATTAAGCACCGCTGGATAAATGTGGAGTCCCATGATGGGCGGGCCGCGTATACGGCCCGCCCATCATTATTCAGGCTGATCCCATTCGGTTGGAAGCGCTTGTGAGAAGACGGAAGGGTCCCCCCTTCATCCCCCCTCCTCACGGTCCACAGGGCCGTGAGGAGGGGGGATGGAAATGTTTTTGGGGGCCGAGT
>DATMAC010000392.1:0-4167 GCA_035573655.1 Thermoflexus sp. | reverse complement strand
GCTTGGGGGGATTCTTGGTCCAGGCCTCCAGTTCCTTTCGTTGACGTTCACTCAGCGTCAGCTTCTTGGCCGCCGGCATCGCACCCTCCCATCGTAGGTTTCCCTAATTGTCGGCATAATTTGTTAAAGTGCAAAAGTGCCCTACTACGAACAAGGCTTTTGTTCGTAGTAGGGCGCTTGAGCGCCCGTTTTCTTCTTGTGAGCATCAGTTAAGGGTATTCGGTTCCCCTTGACGTCTGATGGCGAGAAGGGCCTTTCACACACTACTTAGTGGTTGGAGAACCGCTCTTTGTCTGACGCCTGGGACGGGCACTGAAGTGCCCTACTACGAACAAGGCTTTGTTCGTAGTAGGGCGCTTTAGCGCCCGTTTCATTTTTGTGAACACGGATTGTGAGCCTTCGGTTTCCATTGGCATTAGATAGTTGGGGGGCCTTTCACATGCCGTTCGGTGCAGGGATGCTCATTCTACATCTGACCCCTATAACGGGCACACAAGCTTCTGTTTTTTCCGGCTGACGGCCATGGTAACCTAAATCGCGGTCCCGCGAGCCCGTGTATCCTTGACCTCTGAGCAACCGTATGAGGAGGTGTGCGGCTGCCCAGGGGCTCCTGGAACGCTATGATGTATATTAACCACTGGTGTTGATCGATGGAAGATGTTTTTCTTCGCCGCGATGTTGGAACGGTGGTCCCTCCATTCGATGGTGTTCGTTTTTTCGTGAGGTGCGGGTCACTGAAGGCGGTCCAAACCCCACGAAAACCCAGCGATTGGAGCCGTTGGGAGAGCGAGGACACATAACCAATGCGAGATAAGGTCAAGCAGCATGGCGCGCATCGTTATTGACATCACGGCCGCGGTGCGACAGGGGGCGGGGATCGGGCGCTACGCTCGGGAGCTGACCCGTGCGGTGTTGAAGGCGTTTCCCCAGCACTGTTACACCCTGTTTTATGCGGGACCGGTCCGATTCCCCCCGACGTGGGCGGATGCCCCGCACGTACGCCTGCGGGCGGCTCCCCTGCCGGAGCGGGGCATGGTCTGGCTCTGGCACCGCTTGCGCGTTCCGTTCCCTTTGGAGACGCTCACGGGGCCGGCGGATCTGGTGTATTCCCCGGATTTCCTGCTCCCGCCGACGCTGCCCGGGCGGCGGACGCTGCTGACCGTCCACGATCTTTCCTTCGAGATCATGCCGGAAACCCTGCCGGAGCCCCTGGTGGCCTATCTGCGGCGGAACGTCCCCCGCGCGGTGCGCCGGGCCACCCACATCCTGGCGGATTCGGAATCCACCCGACAGGATCTCATCCGCCTCTGGGGGGTCTCCCCGGAGCGGATCACGGTGCTCTACAGCGGCGTCGATCCGCGCTTTCGCCCCATCGAGGATCCAGGGGAACACGCTCGGGTCCGGGCCCGTTACGGGCTGGGATCATGGCCGTTTCTGCTCACCGTCGGGACGGTGCAGCCGCGCAAGAACTACCCGCGGCTGATCGAGGCCTTTGGGGCCCTGGTCCGCGAGGGGGTTTTCCCGGAGGGCCACTTGGTCATCGTCGGCGAGGAAGGCTGGAAGGCCGAGGGCACCTTCGAGGCCATCCGGCGCTCCGGGATGGCGGAGCGGATCCATTGGCTGGGCTTCGTGGCTGATGAGGATCTGCCTGTGTTGTATTCAATGGCCGCGGCGTTCGTTCTGGTCTCCCGGTATGAAGGCTTCGGCCTGCCAGCCCTGGAGGCGATGGCCTGTGGGACTCCCGTGGTGGTTTCGCGGACCTCATCGCTGCCGGAAGTGGTGGGCGAGGCGGGGGTTCAGGTGGACCCTGAGTCGGTGGAAGAGATCGCGCGGGGTCTTCGCGTGGTGCTGACGGATCCCGAGCGTCGATCCGCCTTACGGGCGGCGGGCTTGGAGCGGGCGCGTCAATTCACTTGGGAAGCAGCGGCCCGGCGGTGGGGCGAAATCGTGGAAGCGCTCCTTGCCCGTTGAGGGTTGAGGCGCGATGATGCGGAGAGGAGCTCCCTGATGATGCGACGCGCGTTCGTGTTGAGCGGTGGCGGCAACCGGGGCCCGCTTCAGGTGGGCGCGCTGCGGGCGCTGTTGGAGCGCGGGATCGAGCCGGACTTCCTGGTGGGGACCTCGGCCGGGGCCATCAACGCGGTGGCCTTCGCCGTGGATCCGACGTTGGGCGGTGTGGAGCGTCTGGCGGCCGCCTGGCGTCGTGTCCGCCGCGCCGATATCTACCCCGGCAACCTCTTTACGATCCTCTGGCGCCTCCTGACGCATCAGGACAGCCTGTTCAGCGGATCCGGGCTGCGCCGGGTTCTGGAAGCCCATCTCCCTCCGGGCGTTCGCACCTTCGGGGATCTTCGGCGCCCATGCTATGTCACCGCCGCGGACCTGCGCACGCAGCGTCTCATTCTCTTCGGGGAAGATCCCTCCGCGCCGCTGTTGGAGGCGGTCCTGGCCAGCGCCAGCGTCCCGGTGATCCATCCTCCGGTGCGCTTTCGGAACATGCAGCTGGTCGACGGTGGGGTTGTGGCGGTCGTGCCGATCACGATCGCTGTCGAGAAGGGCGCGGAAGAGCTTTACGTGCTGGACCTCAGCTTCAGCCCGCAGGTTCTTCCGCCGCGGCGCGGGCTGGCGGAGATCGCAATGACCGCTTATCAGACCATATTGAGCGAACAAACCCTGGACGATCTGTACGACGCGCTGCAATCCCCTGTGACGGTTCATCATGTTTGCATGACCGCCTTTCGCGAGATCTCGTTTCTGGATTTCTCGAAGACGGAGCAGATGTTGGAAGCGGGCTATGAGGCGATGCGGCGTTATCTGGACGATCCCCGGCCGAATCAGGTCTGTGAGGCGACCGCCGAAGGGATCCGGGTCCTGACCGCTCAGGCCGTCCCCGGCGGTGGCCACTGCTACACCCCGCTACGCCGTCGGCGGCTTCTCCAGATGACCGCGCCGAAAGGGTAGGGGAGACCGTGCACGAGTGGGTTCGTGGGCGCGCGGATGCAAACGCCCGGTTTCGGCAAGACGCCTCGCCGGCTCTTTGCGTGCCTTTTAAGGCTGAGGGGCGCCCTCAGCGGCCCTCGCCCCCAACGGATGAAGCGCTCGCCTATCCATGCTCAACGGGAGGAGGATCGCATGGTTTACATCGCCGTGGATCTGGGAGGAACGAACATCCGAGCGGCCCGATGCGCTGAGGATGGACAGATCCTCGCCCGCGCTCAGATCCCGACACGGCCTGAGGAGGGGGTCGAGGCGGTGATCGCCCGCATCATCGGGGCCATTGAAGCAGTCTGGACCGGTGAGGAGCCTGTGGAGGCCATTGGGGTGGGCGCTCCCGGCCCCCTGGATCCGCAAACAGGGGTCGTGTTCACCGCTCCGAATCTGGGCTGGGAGAACGTCCCTCTGGCGGATCGGCTTCGAGAACGATTCCGCGTGCCATGCTTCGTGGGCAACGATGCGAACCTGGCCGCCTTGGGGGAGTGGAAATATGGAGTGGGCCGTGGGCACGCGCATCTGGTGTATTTGACGATCAGCACCGGCATCGGCGGCGGGGTGATCACCCACGGCGTGTTGCTCGAAGGCGCCCATGGATTAGGGGCGGAGCTGGGCCATATCGTCCTGGAAGCCCAAGAGGGTCCACGTTGCGGATGTGGGCGAACCGGGTGCCTGGAGGCCTTGGCCTCCGGAACTGCCATCGCCCGGATGGCCCGGGAGGCATGGGCCCGTGGGGAGCCGGTTCCCTGGCCGGATCCCTCCGCGGTCACGGCGGCGGACGTCGCCGAGGCCGCCACCCGGGGGGATCCCGTGGCGGGCGTCATCATGGATCGGGCCGCGTTCTACTTGGGGGTGGGGATCGCCAGCTTCTGGCACATCTTTAACCCCACCTTGATCATCCTGGGCGGTGGGGTGATGAAGACCGGGGATTGGTTTCTGGAAAAGATCCGCGCGTATGCGCGGGATCGCGCGATGACCCCGAATTACGTCACGCCCATTGTCCGAGCCGCTTTGGGGGATGATGTAGGGCTGCTGGGGGCGCTGGCTTACGCCCAGATGCGCCTTTCCTTCAGTGTCTGAGAAATATGCAGGAAGCTAGATCACGATTCCGCCCTTCTCACGCTACGCCTATCCGGGTATCCGGGATTTCTGTTGAGGGGCTTTTGGGGCCGGGCC
>DATMAC010000391.1:0-8854 GCA_035573655.1 Thermoflexus sp. | reverse complement strand
CGCGGCCCTTCGGGCCGTGGGGAGGGGGGAGAGAAATTTTTTCTGGGGCTGGGCCGGGGGCCGAAGGCCCCCGGCCCAGCCCCAGAAACCCCTGAATCAAACATCGGCTTGGATCGCAACGCAGCCCCTGGAGGCAGGAATGAGGACCACGCCCGTTCGATGTCCCAACTCGTGTCCGAACCTCAGCTCAACGGTTTGCTCGTTTGTTGCCTCCGGCGTAAAATTGTGAAAGTAAGAACGCATTGCACTTATAATCCAATCCCAAATCCATGAGGGAGGGAAACAGCGGCCATGGAAACGAGCCCCGTGATCCTGGAGCAGCAAGAGGAGACCGCGAGCTCCGTGAAAGTCCCCCTGCGAACCCTTCGTCCGAAAATGCAAGTTCAGGGCACTGTTCTTACGGTCACCCTCGCCGGCGCTTTCGTCGATATCGGCTCTGAAATCCCCGGTTTCATCCATATCTCCCAAATGGACCCCCGCCCGCTTCGGGTATCGGATGTATTAAAGCCCGGAGATCGCATCACGGCCTGGGTGAAGCAAATCAACCGAAAGAAGAACCTCCTGAGCCTGACCATGATCCGCCCCGCAACTTATGGATGGGGTCAATTAAAGCCCGGCCGTGAGTTCACCGGACGGGTCACCCGGGTGGAGCCTGGGGGAGTGTGGGTCGATATCGACGCCCCGGTCGAGGGGTTCGTCCCGGCCTCTCAGATCCGCAAAGAGGGTCGGGTGGACCCCACCGGGATGTTTCATCCGGGCGATGAAGTGAAGGTGTGGGTGATCCACGCCAGCCGCCGTGAGCGTCGCCTGCGCTTGACCATGATCCCGCCTCCCTCGGTGAAATGGGAGGATTTGAAGGTCGGTGAGCTGATCCGCGGCAAGGTGACCCGCGTGGAGAAATTCGGGGCGTTTGTGGACATCGGCGCCGAGCGCGACGCCCTGATTCATATCAGCGAATTTGGCGTGCGCAATCTGAAGGATCCCGCCGAGGTTCTGCAGGAAGGCCAGGAGATCGAGGCCCGCATCATCCTGGTGGATCCTGAAAAGAAACAAATCCGGCTGAGCCTGCGAGGGCTCCTCCATGTCAAGGAGATCGAACCGGAACCGCGCTCTCCGAAGACGGCGCCCTCGCCTTCGGCCCAGCCCGCTGAGGAGGAGCCGGTCGAAGAGGAGCTCACCGTGATGGCTTATGCCCTGAAGCGAGCTCTGAAGGAAGCCCAGGCCCGTGGCCGGCCGATCCCCCCGCTGGAATCGCTATCCACCAACTAAATTCATCATAGGGGCAGGCCTTGTGCCTGCCCCTTCGCACGAAGGCATCGATGGGTGCACTATACGTCGCGGAGCGAATGCCCGTTCTGCGCTTCATCCCGGTGGAGGACCTGGTCCCCCATGAGCAGGCGGATCAGGTGCGGACGGAGCCGTTGGTCGAGCGCCTCCGGACCGATGGCATCCTGAAGAACCCCCCGGTGGTGGCGCCGATCCCGAACGAGCCTCGCTATGTGGTGCTGGACGGGGCGAACCGGGTAGAGGCCGCCCGGCGCTTAGGGCTCCCCCATTTGGTGGTCCAGGTGGTGGATTATGAGGATCCCCGCCTGGTGGTGGACGCATGGATCCACGTGGTCAGCGGTGAAAGCCCGGAGAGCTTTTTCACGGCAGTTCGGGGCATCGAGGGGCTCGCCTTAGAGCCCTCTGAACGTTTGCACGCCCGGGCGGAACTGGCCCGCCGCCAGGCTCTGGCCTACTTGATATGCCCCCGGGGCGATATCTACTTGGTGCGCGCAGAAGGGGATCTCTATCGACGGACAAGCTTGTTAAATCACTTGGTGGACATCTACAAATCCAGGTTCCGGTTTTACCGGACGACCACCGATCAGCTGGATCAGATCCTCCCCTATTATGAGCAGGTCATCGCGGTGGTGGTGTTCCCTCGCTACGAACCAGCGGAGATCATCGAGCTGGCCCGTAATGGGGCACGGTTGCCCGCCGGCATCACCCGTCATATCATCCCCTATCGGGCGCTGCGGATCAATATCCCCTTGGAGATCCTCGCTGCCCCGCTCTCCCTGGAAGAGAAGAACGCGTGGTTGGCCGAATGGTTCCGCCGCAAGTTGCGGGAGCGCGAGATCCGGATCTATGAGGAAAGCGTGGTGATCTTTGACGAATAGATGAGGGGATTGGATGTGAGCCGGGCGCCGAAGAGGCGTGGCTCACCCCCAATCCCCCCTCCCCGTGGAGATCGGATCTACCGTGAGACCGCCACCACCGTGGAAGCGGCCTCCAGCGTTCGCAGAACTTCCTGTAGGTCCGCCGGCAAAGGGGCCTCGAAGGTGATTGGCTCAGGATGGGAAGGCAAGCGAACCGTGATCGCTCGGGCATGGAGGAACAAACGGGGGCAAGATAACGGCGTCCGCCGGCCATAGGTGGTATCCCCAACAATGGGATAACCCACGTACGCCATATGCACCCGGATCTGATGCGTGCGCCCCGTCTCCGGGTAAACCTCCAGCCAAGCGTACCGCCCCCACCGTCCCTCGTACATCTTTAACACGCGATACCGGGTACGGGCCGGACGGCCTGTGGGAACCACCGCCATCCGCTTCCGATGACGAGGATCTCGCGCGATCGGCGCCTCAATGAGCCCCTCCGGAGGCGGGTGCCCGATCACCAACGCCTCATAGATTTTCCGCACGGTGCGCGCCTTAAATTGGGCCTGCAAAAAGTGATACGTCCGCTCGTTCTTGGCAACCAGCAACACCCCCGAGGTCTCCTTGTCCAGGCGGTGCACCAACCCCGGGCGCAAAGCGCCACCGACCCCCTCCAAGTCCGGGCAGTGAGCGAGGATAGCATGGATCAGCGTGCCCCGGGCATGGCCTGCGCCGGGATGGACGACCATCCCCGCCGGCTTATGGATCACCAATATGTTCTCATCCTCGTAGAGGATATCCAGCGGGATAGGTTCCGGGGTCAGATGAACGGGTTCGGGCGGAGGGATATGGACGGTGATCTGATCCCCTGGACGGACCCGATGGGCGGGGCGCGAGACCGGCAATCCGTTGACCTGAACGTGACCGCCTTCAATCAACCGCTGAGCGGCGGAGCGCGTGAGCTCGGGTAACCGCGCCGCGATCACCCGATCCAAGCGATCGCTCGTCCCAGCGATGAAAGTCTCCACACGCATCGAGGTCGCCATCGTTCGTGGATCCTTGCGGGAGTTCCAGCATCGAAGCCGTGAGCACTGTTTTCAAGCCTGAGCGCGAACACTTCGCTGCGGGGCAGCTGGTCGGATGGATGGAAGAAATTTGGCCGAGGCAGCTTATCTTTTTCCTGCTTGACGCCGCCGGTTGGACCGACGGTGCCGGTTGTGAATGACAGCCAGGATCTCCCGATCTTCCTCTTCCTGCTGAGCGATGAACGCTGCGATGAACGCGCTGCGGCGCTGCCGAAGCGCCATCGGGGCCACCGCTTGCAGATCTTCCAAGGTGACCACCTCTCGACCGTCCACGGCGGCATACGCGCGGGCGGCCTCCAGCAAGGCCACCTCCGCCCGGCTGGACTCGATGCCCAACTCATGGATCCAGCGGATCGCTTGCTGTTCCAGCTCCGGGGGGATGACCACCCGGGGCAACCGCTGGCGAGCCTCCGCGATCTCCGCGGCCGCGGCCGCCGTATCGTGGGCCCACTGAGCCGCCAGGGCGTACGGGTTGCTCCGAAACAGCCGCACCCGACGGTAGACTTCCAACCGGTCCTGCGGATCACTCAAGCCACGGACCACTACCCGCAGCCCGAAGCGATCGTGGATCTGGGGACGCAACGGGCCTTCCTCCGGGTTCATCGAGGCGATCAGGATGAGGCGAGCGCGGTAAGTCGCCACCACCGGCCCCCTCCGCACGGTACATCGGCCCAGCGCCGCCGCATCCAGGATCGCGTTCACAATCTCAGGGTCCAGGAGGTTCACCTCATCCACATAGAGGATGTTCTGATCGGCCTGAGCCAGAAGACCGTGCCGGATTCTCACCTTCCCCTCGATGGCAGCGTGCTCATCGATCCCCCCGATGACATCCTCCAAGCGCGCGTTGAGCGGAAGCTCGATCAGCCGCATGCGGTCCGGGGCGGTGATCGGCTCCCCCTGGCCCAGCTTGCGGGCGCAATCCTTGCAAATCGCATGGAAGCCCAGCGTATATGCCGCCTCCGGCTCGCAGCCATACGGGCAGAGCGAGCGCTCCACCGATGGAAGCAGATCCAACAGGCCCCGCACCGCCGTCGTTTTGCCGGTCCCCCGGGCGCCCATCAACAACACGCCCCCAATCGCCGGGTTGATCACGGCCAAGACCAGCGCCAGCTTCATCTCGGTCTGGCCCACGATGGCGAGGAAGGGAAATCGGACGCTCTCCTCCACCGGCCGATCCACCGGCGGGCGCGCGCGAAGGACCCGGGCTGCGGGGCTCTGTTCCTCCAGCAGCCGAAGCAGCATGGACGTCCGACGGGGCGCCTCCGGTGGTGTTCCGGAGTTCAACGCCGCGCGCTCAGGATCCTCTCCCATAGGTCCCGATCCTGTAGCTGGAAAGGTCGATAGAGCGTCACCCGATCCAGCAGGCCCTCATAGGTGGCCTGTAGGCGATCCCACACCGCTTCCGGCGGAGCGGTGATGGCAAAGGCGGCCAGGACCTCATCGGGCACTTGCTGGGGCATCTCCTCCCAGCGTCCCCGAGCCGCCAGGGCGGAGAGCGCTTCCCCAATCGCCTCCCATCCATGCAGTGACCACACCCGACGGTACGAGGGCGTGGAACCATAGAAGGCGACCTGGGCGCGTACGAATTCTCGCACCTCGCGCATCTCCGCCTCGTTCCGGCCGGTGATGACGAACACGCTGCCGATGATCGTCAGATCCTTGCGGCTCCGGCCCGCCTTGCGCGCGCCGTCCTCGATCGCTGGCAATAGGATCTCGCGCAGATAGCGAGGGGTATGGAAGGGATGGACGAAAAAGCCATCTCCCACCTCCCCGGCCAGACGGGCCAGCGGTGGGTTCACCCCGGCGAGCACAATAGGGATCCGGGGATCCGAGATGGGCCCGGGGTCGAAGAAGGGCGACATCAGAGTCAGCTTAAAGAACCGTCCTCGATAGTTCAGGCGGTTCCCATGCTGCCAACACGCCCACACCGCGCGAATCGCCTCCACGGTCTCCCGCAGCTTCGGAACCGGAGGGTCCCAAGGCATCCCGAAGCGGCGTTCGATGTGGGCTTTCACCTGAGTACCCAGGCCCAGGATCACCCGGCCCGGCGCCGCCGCGGCCAGATCCCATGCGGTATAAGCGATCGCCGTCGGGCTGCGGGCGAAGGCGATGGCCACGCCGGTCCCCAGTGTAATGTGCTGGGTGTGCTCCGCCGCCAGGGCGAGAGGGAGAAACGGATCGTGCCGGGTTTCATTGGTCCATATCCCATCGAACCCCAGCGCCTCCGCCTCCCGGGCGAGCGCGGGCACCTCCAGGAGTCGATCGAAGTGCAAATTCGCGTCTAAATGCATCGTTGGGCTCCGCGAGGGATCTTACACCTCATTCATTATAATGAAGAGTCACGCCGTTCGGAGGTCACGAAAAGAAGCGGAAAGGCCCCACCTTCCTTTCCCACGGCCCTTTGGGCTGCGAGGACGGGAAATATCATGATGGCCGTTGAGACCGAAAGGCGCCGGTTCAGCCTCCTGAGCCTCAGTACGGTGAACATGATCCTCAACTCTAAGAGGAAGGATGATGCGCGCCTATCTTCCCTGGTATTTAGTGATCGGCTACACAGGGGCCGTATGGGCGGCCGCTTTGGGGGTGATCCTCGTGCGTTGGGGTCAGCTGTGCGCCTCCCGCTGGCTTCAGGCCGGCGGCGCGCTGCTTCTATTGGGGAGCGGGGTCGGTTTCTTCGTGGGGGTGCCCGAGATCTGGACGCCTGGACCGGCAGGCACCGAACTCAGCCTGATGAGCGGGCTGGCTATCCTAGGGGCATGGGGGACATTCCAAGCGTCCAGGATGCTTTGCCGCTCCGCCCCAAATCGAGCAAGGGCCAGCCCGCCGGAGGCTCATCGCCCCTTCTCCTCATCCGGCGAACTCAATTTGAGCGAGATCAGCAAGGGGGATTCCCTCCCGCGTGTTAGAAAGCCTGCTAAGTGGGTGGCCGCTCGCTGGGGGATCCTGATCATTGTGATCCTCGCCGTCTGGCATTGGGATCTCCCCTTGTTCTTTGCCTTAAATCGATATGCTGGACGAACTCCATGGATCGATGGGCTGGCGCGCCTGCTCATCAACGACTACGCGGTGCCCACGGCGCTCGCCATGCTCGCGTGGGCGATGTGGCTGAGCGGTGATTCCAAGCGCCAAGCAGCCGTCCTGCGAGCAGCACTGGCGATCCCCCTAAGCGGCTTCATCCTGGAGGCCATGAACGCCCTCTACTTTCGCCCCCGTCCCTTCACGGATTACGAAGTCAATCTGCTGTTTTATCATCCATCGGATTCCTCATTCCCCAGCAACGCCGCTACGGTTGCCTGGGCGATTGCGGTCGCCCTATGGACAGGCGATCCACGAGTTGGGACGATCGGGATGCTGCTCGCTGCCGGGATCAGCTGGGCCCGGGTTTACGGTGGGGTGCATTACCCGCTGGATGTGGTGGCCGGGGCACTACTGGGGGCCTCGCTCAGCTTGGGTTTCTATCGCCAGCGCCACCTGCGCGAATGGAGCCTCCGCATCGTTCAACGGATCGGAGGATGGATGAGCCTCGCTCAGTATCAGTAATGGTCGTTGCTCTTCGCGGGGTGCAGGCCGCCTTTGGCAGCCGCATCCTACGAGGAGACCGATCCCCCTCCTCCCCAGGCGACTTAGCCGCACAGGGGATTGCAGGAAGTGACCGCCAAGGGCTCTGGGGAATTGCATGGGCCGTTCTGGAGCGCTCACACGGGCAAGAAAACGGTCACCCGCGTTCCCTTGCCCGGGGCGCTGGTGATCGCCAATTGACCCCCTAACATCTCCATCCATTGACGAATAGAGGTGAGGCCGATGGTTTTGCGCATGGGGGCGTTGGCCAGCGCCTCCTCCACATCAAAGCCCACCCCATTGTCTTCCACCTCCAAGCGGACCCCCTGAGGCTGGAAGACCAGGCGGACCACCGCTTGGGAGGCTTGGGCATGGAGGCGCACATTCGTAAGGAGCTCCTGGACGATACGGAACAAGACCGTCTCCTGGTACGCGGCGAGCCGATACTCCTCCCCGCTGATCTGCAGATTAAGGGAGAATTTCACTTTGTCCTTTAAGGTCTCCACATAACGCCGCACCGTTGGGACCAGCCCGAGATCGTCCAGGCTCATCGGACGGATATCGAAAAGGAACTCCCGCATGCGCTGGAACGTCTCAACGACCGCGTTCTTTAAGGCGGTGAGCTCCGTTTTCGCTCGTTCCGGATCCCGCTGGAAGAGCCGCTCGCAGATCTCCGCCTGCAACACCAAATTGGTCAGAGCTTGGGCGGGTCCATCATGGAGCTGGCGGACTAAGCGTTGGCGCTCCTGTTCTTGAGCCTCGAAGAGACGCACGATCAAACCCGACTCCATCCCGGGACGCGCAGCGGGGATCTCTTCCTGTGCCCTAACGAGTATGGAAAGGATCCGATCCAGGGCTTCCAGATAACGCTGAAGGTGAGTCTCGAGACTTTGAAATTTCTCCAGCTGCCCTCGCATCAACCATAGCCGCTTCTGAACATCCAGGGCGGATTGAAAGGTTTCGATGATCTCGGCCGGTGGCACGCTCTCCGGTCGGTTCTCCATCTGCTTGATTTGGTTCGTCAACTGCAGGCTGCGTTGGGCCAGCCGCTCGACGTCCCTCGAGGTCTGCTGAATTAACGCTTGAAGTTCGGACAGCTGTCGCTGGACAGCTTCCTGCTCCTGACGGCAATAGTCGGCCAGTTCCTGCAACGGCAAAGTCTGCTCGGTCACGATTTCCCCTCCGGGGCAATGGGTTCCTCTGGTAAGCGAACCCATCCACGGCGGATCGCCAGGATGACCGCCTGGGTTCGATCGCTCAAATCCAGCTTGCGCAGGATCGCCGTCATGTGATTTTTCACGGTCTGCTGGCTGATCCCCAACCGCTCCGCAATGGCTTTGTTGCTGTACCCCAAGGCCACATATTGAAGGATCTCCCGCTCTCGGGGGGAGAGCACCCAGTCATCGGTCCTCCTTGCCTCCCCGATCATCTGCCGCACCTCAGCAGCGGTCGCAATCCGCTGACCCAGCAGGTAACGTCCGGAAAGCACGTGGCGGATGTTCTGGAGCAAGACATCAGGGGACGCGTCTTTAGAGCAATAACCGTTCGCGCCGATCCGGATGGCGTGGCGCATCTGCTCCTCGCTATCATAAGCGGTCATCACGAGGATCGCACCCTCGAACCCGTGAGCCCGGGCCTGCCGGATCACATCTAAACCGTTCAGGCCAGGCAAGTGGACATCCATCAACACCAGATGAGGGTTCAGTCTCAGGATCATATCCAGAGCGGTCTGTCCATCGGATGCCTCGCCGACCACTTGGAGCCCGGGCTCCATCAGCAGCGTATCGCGCACGCCCTTGCGGAACAGCGGATGATCATCCACAATCAGCACCCGATAGGTCATCGCCATGCCTCCTTTCCCACTCCTCCAGATCGCTGGGAGGCTCTAACCATATTCTTAAGTAAAACCGTAGATTATGCAAACCTGGTTGCTCCCTTGAGGGATACCTCCCTGAGCAACCCATCGCCACTGAAGTTCGGACACGAGTTAGGACATCGAGCCGGTGGGGTCCTCACCCCGTCTCCGGGGCGGCGCTGCGATCCAGGGCTTTTCAATAGTTTTAGGAG
>DATMAC010000390.1:0-2770 GCA_035573655.1 Thermoflexus sp. | reverse complement strand
CGGGTGCAGACGTTGGGGTGGCGGCGGGCGGCGGGGTCGGGGTGGGCGCGGCGCATGAGGCCAGCACGACGATAAGCAGGAACAGCCCGATGGAACGCTTCATAGGCCCCTCCTTTCCCCTGCGGATGAGATGCCATAAGGATCTTGCACAAGACTCAACCGGTGGATGATCCGTAAGGGACGAGCACCTTACGGGTGGGCTTCGGAGGCCAGTTGCAAAGGAGCGTCGAACCGATGGCTGAATCGGTAGCCCGCTTGGCCTCCTCAGCTCCCCAAATCAAACAAACATTCGTTTATATTTTTTATAGCGATCATAATCGAAAATGTCAAGGGGTTCTGGGCGGGGAAGAGCAGGATCATCCGCCCTTTCATTGAATATTTCCAACAATTCGGTGGGACGAAGCATTGTCTTGCGATCCTCGTGCTTCCGTCCGCATGGGGAGGGAGAGGGTATAATTCAAGTGAATGCGGAGGCAATATCGTGCGCACGCCATATGGGACAGAGTGTCCTTTCTACTATGAGGATTACTATCGCGGGCATCAGACCCGGGCCTGTCGGTTGATCGAGCGGACCCCCGGTGGGGGGACGTGGAAGCCTTATCTCTGCGCCACCTGTCCAGTCCCCCGGATCGTCCGCGCGAACGCATGTCCCTATCTCGCGCTGGAGGCTCGGGTGGTGAAGGCCTGGTTGGGGCTGCGCGAGCAGGTGCGTGTTTACGCGGTGTGCACCCTGCGTCTGGTGGAAGTCCCCCGCCCGGAAATCGGATGCGGGGAATGCCATCTTCACCGACCTGCTCTGAAGGCCGAGGATAGCCCTCGATGAGCGGTGGTTCACATACCCCAAGGGAGGGGAGAGAAGATGGAACCCTTCCGCCTCGATTGGGTCTCGTTATGCGCTCTCCGGCAGTTTCCTTTGGAGACTGGGGGCTGCTGAAGGTGGCTCCCAGCCTCCAAACCATTCTTCTCCCCTCTCCCCACAGCCCAAAGGGCTGTGGGAAGGGGCCCATCCGTCTTCTCAACTGCATACCCCAAAACAAATCTGGGTGAAACACGACTTAAATCATAAAAGGCATAAACGGCGATGCGCGCGTTGAAAGCGGAGATCGGGATGATCGGCCTGGGATTGGCGATCGGCGTGGGGATGGGGTTCCTCCTCGGACGCTACGTCTGGCCGGTGCGCTACGTGGATGTCGTACCAGGGGATCTTCACCCCCGGTGGCAGGCGGAATATGTCCAGATGGTCGCCCTCGCCTATGCCCAGGATCAGGATCTGGCCCTCGCGCGCGCCCGTTTGGCCCTGTTGGGCGATCCGATCGAAGTCCTGCGTCAGTTCTCGAGTCACCCGACGGTCTCGATGTCTTCCGCCGCCCGTTCCGCAATCGCCCAACTGCTCCGCGCCTTGCAGGCGTCCTCATCGAAACCACCCGGAGGCCCACCATGAGGGGGCGTCCGGCGATTGTCTTCCTTGTGAGTTTTCTTCTCGGAGTGGGAGGAGGATTCTACCTGGCATGGGAGGTCTTGCCCCCTCCTCCCCGCGGGGCGTCTCCGGCGGATCTCGCCCCTCCTTATCAGGACCTCTGGGTCGTCCTGGCGGCTTACGCAGACCAGTTGGAAGGCGATCCGGTAACCTTACGCCGGCGTCTGGATGCCTTGGCTTGGCCGGATCTCCCCGAGCGGATGAGCGCGCTGGTGGAGCGCGGCCTTCTGGAGAACTGGCCTCCGGGGCTCGTCCGAGCCTTGGCCCGGGTGGCGCAACAGGTGGGCGCGCGATCCCCTGTGCTGATCGTCGTGCTGGCCACTCCGGTTCCCACTCGTCCGCTGCCCTCACCCACGCTGATCCCAACGCCCTCTCCGATGCCTACGGCGACTCGAACGCCCTATCCATCGCCCACTCCGAGTCCGACGCGGGAGCCTTCCCCCACGCCTTCTTCAGCCCCGTCGGGGACTCCGACCTTGACGCCGACGCCCTCGGTCCCGTATGTGGCTGAGCAACGCTCGCTGTGCGAATCCCAGCCCCTTTTACGGATCCGGGTCCTCAGCCCGGATGGACAGGAACGCGCGGGGGTGCGGTTGTGGGTGAAGGGGCCACGAGGGATGGAGACGTTGCTCACTGGACTGAAGCCCGGGATGGGGGAGGGGTATGCTGATGTCCGGATGGAGCCTCAGGGTGTCTATCAAATCGGGGTAGAAAGTCCGGAGCCGGTCCTGAGCGAGTGGGTCGCCCGACCTTGCGCGGACCCGGAGGGAGGGAGCGGCTGGACCGGATGGGAGGTCTGGGTGCGTCTGCCCCGATGAAGCTTCTTCATTGTAACGATTCGGCTGTTCTCACGCGACACAATGATGGCGTTCCGCCGTGGGTTTTCTCGTGGGGGTCGAGCCGCACGCCGAGGGCGCCGGCTCGGCCCAAAAAGATTTTCTGTCCCCCGCCCCACGGCCCAAAGGGCCGTGGGGCGAGAGGAGAAAGGGGAACGGGGAGGGGTTCCACCGTTCGTGGAATTTCTGTGGAGAGAGCGAGCCACCTCGGCGGCTTGCTCCTCCCATCACGGAACCTTCGCAATCGAGCAGGAAACAGTCGTCTGCATACCCCGCAACTGAAACGGGCCAAGCAGCCACAAGGGAGGGGTTATGAGGGCCTCGGCACGACGTTCAGAACGGCAAGCGTTGCGTTGGGCGGGGCGGGCGCTTGGAGCCGCTTCCCCAGAGGAAGCCTTGTGGTGGGCGGCTCAGGCCTATGCCGCGGCACCTACCGCCCCGGCAATCCGAGCGGTGG
>DATMAC010000389.1:0-2613 GCA_035573655.1 Thermoflexus sp. | reverse complement strand
GCCCGATGGCTCCCGTCCCACCCGCTCGTATAGCTCCACCAGCACTCCGAAGGCGCTCTTCGGGTGGATAAACGCATATCGGGTGCCATCGCTTCCGAGGAGGGGCGTTTCATGGATCAATTGGATCCCCGCGGCCCGTAGCCGCCTGAGTGTGGCCTCCAGGTCGTCGACTTCCACGCAAATGTGGTGCAACCCCGGCCCCCGACGGGCCAGGAATCGGGCCACGCCGGATTCAGGGGTGGTGGGCTGGACCAGCTCGATCTCCCCGCCCTCCATCGGGAAAAAGGCGATGCGAACCTCTTCAGTGGGCACGTCGGCCACGCGGGCCAACGGCAGACCCAGCAGGTCCCGGAAGAACGGCAGCGCCGCCTCCAGATCCTCCACCACGATCGCTACATGGTTCAGCCGCGGCATCGCGATCCCTCTCCGTTTCCCCTGTAGGGGCACCCACAAGGGATGCCCCTACGGACGATGTGAATGTCCATTATAGGGGCAGGCTTTGTGCATGCCCACAGGGCACCCCTAAAAGGTGCCCCTGCCAACGTCGGATCAGGCCTCGTGCCTGCCTCCTCGGGCCATCCGCCATCCCCCGGCCCCGATCCAGGCCCCTCCCATATCGATCAGCACATCCAGCCCGCTGGGATGGCGGCCGGGCACCAGGCCTTGGTGGATCTCGTCGGTCAACGCGTAAAGGGCGGCCCAAGCCCAGGCCCAGCGGCCGGGGCCTTCCAGCGGATAGGCCCCTAGGGTCCACCGAGCCAGTGCGGCCAGGATGACGTATTCCAGGGCGTGGGCGGCCTTCTTTGCCAGGAAATCCAGCCACGGCTCCGGGGCTTGCGGCAGCTGAGGCTGCGCCGAGAGAAAGAAGATCACCCCCATCCAAAGGATCGTGACTCCCCATCGCACGGCCACCGGAACCCGCGCGATCGCCTCGGCGATCGAAGCTCTCCTAACGAACCCGCCCGCCATCCCGGACCCCCAAGGCTTGGGCATATGCGGCCTCCAGCGTCGGAAGGCGATGTTCCCACAGATGCGCACTGGCAATGGAGCGCCGGGCATTTTCCCCCAACCGCCACGCCCCCTCTGGATCCCGAAGCAGCCTCCAGGCGGCCTCCACCATCGCCGCTACATCCCCCGGCGGCACCAGCCAGCCGCTCTCCCCATGGCGGATGTATTCGGGGATCTGGCCGACCGCGTCCGCCACCACGGGGAGCCCGGCCGCCAGCAGGTCGATAAGCTTCATCGGGCATTTGGCCCGGCCGATGAGGTCATCGTCCATCAGATAAAGCGCCAGATGCCCCTGCCCCAAAACCTCTGGGAGGCGGGCGGGATCCACCCACCCCACCCAGTCCACCCGCTCCAACAACCCCACACGGGCCAGAGCCTCCCGGAACCGCTTCTCTTCGTCCCCCAGCGATCCGCCGACATAGAGAAAGCGCAACTCGGGAGACCGGTGGGCCAGCCCGGCCATGACGCGAAGCAAGCGGTCGATGGGGAACTCCAGGAACCGGGTGTAAAGGAGCACCCGGGGCGGCCCTGAGGGTGGCGGGCGGGAAGGGGCGACGAACCACGCGGCGTTGGGGAGGTAGAACACCCGGCGCGGGGGGATCCCCATCGCCCATGCCAGCGTCTCCAACGCCCGGCTGGCCACCGTCAGGGCATCCGCGTGGGTCATGCCCCAACGCTCCTGCCAGGCGAAGAAACGGCGCTGCAGAGGGGAATACGGGTTGCGATCGTTCCAACCCCCAGGCCCCTCCCAGTCATCCGTATCCAACACCAGCGCCCCTTGAAAGCCACCCCAACGACGCAGGTGCCATAAGATCCAATGGACCAGCCCGGCGTAAGCTTTGGGCTTAAAACAGTGGACGATGTCGGGTTGCTGCCGCAACGTCTCGTAGACCAAACGGCGCGTGAGCTCGAGGTGAAACGATGGGCCCCGAGGCAGCGGGGGATGGAGGATCTGCACGCCGTCCTCTTCCCAGCGCCGGCCGGCGTCCTCCGGGTTCTGCCAGGCCGGCAACACCAGGGTCACCCGGTGGCCGCGACGGACCAGGGCCTTCGCTATCGGCAGTGCCCGCGCCCGCATCGTCCCCCGGGGGCGCAACCCGAAGGGGCCCACCATCACGATCGACCAGCGCCGGCCTTCCATCCGCGCTATTCCACCGTCACGCTCTTGGCCAGGTTGCGGGGCTGGTCCACGTCGCACCCCCGCAGCACCGCCACATGATACGCCAGGAGCTGGAGGGGCACCACGGCCACCACGGGCTGCAGCCAGCGGGGAGCCGGTGGGACGACCATCACGCGGTCGGCGCGGGCCGCCGCCTCCCGATCGCCCTCGGTGATCAGCGCGATCACCGTGCCCCGCCGCGCCCGCACCTGCTCCATCTGGCTGAGCATTTTCTCATATGTGACCGGATCCCGGAGGGCCAAGGCGACCGTGGGCATCCGCTCGTCGATCAAGGCGATCGGGCCGTGCTTCATCTCCCCCGCCGGATAGCCTTCCGCGTGAATGTAGCTGAGCTCCTTGAGCTTGAGCGCCCCCTCCAGGGCGATGGGATACAGCAGCCCCCGCCCCAGGTAGAGGAAATCGTCATAGCGATAAAAGGCCTCCGC
>DATMAC010000388.1:0-3298 GCA_035573655.1 Thermoflexus sp. | reverse complement strand
CGGGCGCCGAAGGCGCCCGGCTCGCCCCCAAAATGCTTTTTCTCCCCCCTCCCCACGGCCCTTGGGGCCGTGGGGAGGGGGGAGAAAAGGGGGGGATGGGGCCATCGGCCCGCACGATCTCATATCCTCAAAACAAATCTGGACGAAGCACTAGGGATTTGACGCCCGACCCCTTCTGTGTTAAGATGGGGTTGCCGATTAGAACAAATGTTCTAAGGAGGTTTTTATGGCTTGGCATTGGTTCCAGACGGCTCGATCGGAGATCCAGACGAACCAGCCGGGCCGTGAGAGCGTGGATCTGGAAGCTCATGTATGGAGCACTGAAATCGGGGTACCGCTGATCGTTGGGTTGATGATGACCGGGGGATGGCTGATGCTGGAATGGTTTAATTACTCCGCGTCCCAATATGCCATGACCACGCTCTTCGGCGATCGGATGGCCGACGGGATCGCTTGGGGAACGCTGCTGGCGTTGGGCTTGTGGTTGGTGGACCTGTCGGGGTTGCTCTACCTCTCGATCCCCAATGAGCGGGAGAAGCCCGGCTTCTGGTATGTGTTGATTGCCTGGCTTCTGGCTTCAGGAGCGAACGCGCTGCTGAAGTGGTGGGCAGTGACTCTGGCGCTGATGGCCTCGCCGCTGGCCCAGCCCGAGACGCCGCGGGCGGCCCTCGTGAACGCGCTGATGCCCTACATCCCGACCGCCACTGCCTTCTTGGTCTGGACCGGGCGGGTTCTCCTGATCAGCACGATCATGGGGCTTCTGATGCCAGCGCTGCGCCGGCTGACCAACCGCCTTCAGGTATGGGCAGACGCGCAGATCGCGCAGGCCTCAGAGGAAAGCGAGGGGACGCAAACCACCAGCCTGGGCCCCCGCCTGATCACGCCGAAGGATCAGGAAGCGCTCTCCCGACGGCGGATCGGGCAACGCTAGGCCGCGGCGTGAGGCGATGGATATGGGTAGAGAAAGGGCCGTCGCGGGTGGCCTCGTCGCCTCCGGCCTCCATTGTCCCTGATGGTTGAGGATGCACTGCGCACGCCTGGGAGGTTCCTTCATGTTCGCTCTGGAAGCGCAACGGTGGGTTACGCGAGGTCTCCCATTTGGGACCGCTGTGCTGGCGGCCCTCCTGCTGACCCCGCTGACCGGGGTGGTCGCCATGGGCCTGAACCTGAACGCAGCGAGCGCCTCCATGGAGCCGATCCACGCCCCGAGCTCAGCGGCCACCCCTTCCGCGGAGGTCGGAGCCCTGGCCCCTTTATTCACCCCCGAAGTGCAACGATGGTCGACGCGCATCCTGGCCTGGGCTCAGGCCTACAACTTGGACCCCAATCTGATCGCCACGGTCATGCAAATCGAGTCCTGTGGGGATCCTCTGGCCCGATCCTCCAGCGGCGCCTTAGGGCTCTTCCAGGTCATGCCTTTCCACTTCGGCGCCGGGGAGGATCCGCTGGATCCGGAGACCAACGCCCGCGCCGGGCTTTCCTATCTGGCGGAGGCGCTGCGCAAGGCGAACGGCGATGTCGCCCAAGCCCTGGCGGGCTACAACGGAGGTCATACGGTCATCGGGCAACCACAGCGCTGGACCGCGGAGACCCAACGCTACGTTTACTGGGGGGTCGGGATCTATGAGGATGCCCGCCGCGCGTTAGCCCGGAGCGACCGGCTTCAAGAGTGGCTGGAAGCCGGAGGGCGAAGCCTCTGCGAACAGGCAGCCCGACGCGTGATCCGATGAGCTCCCACGCTCCCTGCGCTTGAAATGGCTGCTCCATTCCGCTCAGGGGTTGGGGGGAACCTTAGGATGGCTGCGATTCCCATTTGGAAATCCGCGCGGGCGCCATAGGTTCCATAAAAACCGGGGTGGCGCATGAAGCGCCACCCCGGTGAGAGGCGGAGGGGGAGGGATTCGAACCCTCGAGGGAGGCTTTTCGCACCCCCCACCGCTTAGCAGGCGGTCCCGTTAGGCCACTCCGGCACCCCTCCGGAGATCCAGGCGGAGGGAGGGGGATTTGAACCCCCGAGGAGGCTCTCAGGCCTCCTAGCGGTTTTCAAGACCGCCGCCTTCAGCCGCTCGGCCATCCCTCCATAGGCAATTATGCCCGGCTCCTCCATCCCCGTCAAGCTAATTCACCTTGGAAATCCGGGCTTCCGCCCTGGTAACGATTCAGGCTGGTCCCATTCGGTTGGGAGCGCTTGTGAGGAGGCGGAAGGGCCTCACCCCCGGCCCCAAAGCCCCCAGGAAGAAACCGCCTATATCCGTATGGGCATGGCGTGAGAACGGATGAACAGTGACCTGCTCTGTTGCAAACCTTGGCAGTGAATTTTAAACGCTGAGGCCAGCGGAGGGATTTTGGGGGAGGAGTTTGCTCCGCACGAGCGCTGCAGACGAAACCTCCCATCTGGTCCACATCGAATTCACCGCACGCGTTTGCAAACAGCAGTGGAAGCCATTCTAACCCACAGTGGCGAGCTTCCGATTCGCGGAATCTCTGGGAGGGACGTCGGGACCGGTCCAAGCGTTGCAAACGCTCGGCCTCATCCTTTCATCGCATCTGCCACATAACACGCCGCCCTCATTCTACGGTTTCTTCCAACAGAGGTATAATGGATCTGATATTTTGCTCAGGAATCTCAGAATGATCCCTATCGGTGACAGCCCACGAAGCCGGACGATTCCCATCGTCAACTGGACCTTGATCCTACTCAACATCTTAATTTTTCTGTTCGAGCTTTCGCTCCCGTCACGCGTACTGGATCGGTTTCTGTTCACCTGGGGAGCGGTGCCGATTCGGATCTGGGGAGCGTTGCTCGGGCAGGCAGATCCATTCTGGCTGATCACCCTGATCACCAGCCAGTTTCTCCATGGCGGCTGGGCGCACATCCTGGGCAACATGCTTTACCTATGGGTGTTTGGGGACAACGTGGAAGACCGTATGGGTCACCTGCGTTATCTGGTTTTCTACCTGCTGTGCGGCGTGATCGCCGGCCTGATCCAGACCCTGGTCCTCTTCGGTTCCCGGGTTCCCTTGATCGGGGCCAGCGGGGCCATCGCCGGGGTGCTGGGAGCCTACCTGGTGCTGTTCCCTGGGGCCCGAGTGACCGTGCTCGCCCCTTACTTCTTTTTCGGCCTGGGCTTCTTCGAGGTCCCGGCCGCGGTGTTGCTGGTAATGTGGTTCCTGCTCCAGTTTATCAACGGAATGGCCGCGATCACTGCCGCCAGCCCCTCCGTGGGCGGCATCGGATGGTGGGCGCACATCGGCGGGTTCGTGGCGGGGTGGCTGCTGGTGCGTCTGTTCGCCCGCC
>DATMAC010000387.1:0-10405 GCA_035573655.1 Thermoflexus sp. | reverse complement strand
GGCCGAGCCGCGCGCCGAAGGCGCGCGGCTCGGCCCCAAAAGATTGGGGTGGGCCCTTCCCCACTTCCAGTCAGAGCAAATTTTCAGGCACTCTCTTAAAGAAAAATGTTCGCTCCGCCTGGAGGCGGAGGCGACATTCCGTGGATTTGCTTTCTGTGCGAGTTCACCTATCTCTAAGGAGGCGCTACCGATGTCCACCGAAAGAACGCTCGCCCGAGGGTTATATTTTGAGGATCTGGAAATTGGTTGGAAGGTGCGGACCCCAGGCCGTACGATCACCGAGGCGGACATCGTGGGGTTCGCTGGGCTTTCAGGGGATTACACCCCACTGCACACCGATGCGGAATACGCGCGGGGAACGATCTTTGGGGAGCGCATCGCCCACGGCCTGCTCGGGTTGGCCATCGCCTCCGGCCTGGCGACCCGCCTGGGCTTCCTGGAGGAGACCGTGGAGGCCTTCACCGGTCTGGAGTGGAAATTCCGCGCCCCCATTCGCATCGGCGATACCATCCACGCGGAGATCGAAGTGGCTCAGAAGCGGCTGGCTCCGGATGGACGCGCCGGCTTCGTGGTTTTCAATGTGCAGGTTCTGAACCAGCGCGGCGAGGTGGTGCAAAAGGGTCAGTGGACCCTTCTGATCCGCGCGCGGGGCACTCCATGATGAGGTAAGGATATCCTCTTCGTGCCGTGATAATATCTATAGGCGCTGTCCCGAAGTTTCCCCCAAATGGGTGACGGATTCCCCATTTGGGGGAAACCAATCCACACCGTCTGTTACAAATTTTACAAAGACTCTTCGGCCGGGTATACTTTCTGAAAGCTGTTCCATATGGCCGGAGCTGTCGGTTTGGCCCTTAAAATGGAGGAGGCTTCAAGGACCGTGGAGGCTGTCCTTGGTGGCCAGCATTGGCCCTCAAAGACAGTTCAGGCCTCTTCCCCTTGATCTGGACTTTGGGCCAACCTGTTCATTCTCCGAATCCGGGGGACTTTGGAGTGGGTGGGGCCGCAGGAGGCGGCCCCACCCACTCCAGGAATCATTCAACAAGAACTTTAAGGCGTGTGGCCCGGACGTCACACGCATCCTACGCCTGAGGAATCTGTAGGGCAGGTCCGAGGCGCGCGGTTGGGCCTACAGTTCGATGTCTATGGAGGGGCAGGCAGGACGCCAAAAGCGGGCCGGTTCGCCCCTCAAAACTCTTGGGGAGGCTTGTGCCATGCCAAAGCGGTTTGTCTCTTGGATGATTGGAGGGCCCCAGGGCAGTGGGATCAACGTAGCCGCTGAAACCCTCGCCAAGGCCTTCAGCCGGGGAGGGCTCTATGTCTTCGCCAATATCGAGTACCACTCCAATATTATGGGCAAGCACAGCTACTACCGGGTCCGTGTCTCCGAGGAGCCGGTTCACGCCCCGGTCGATGAGGTCCACCTCTTAGCGGCGCTGGACGAGGAAACCTTGTTCGGCGACCACCATCACAATCCGGAGTTCCCCACCCACCACGGGCATGTTCACGAGGTCATCCCAGGCGGTGGGATCATTTACGACGCAGATCTAGGAGACATCCAAGCTCGCTTGAAGCGAGATGATGTCCGTCTTTATCCGGTGCCTTATTTTGAGATGATCCGCCGGGCCCTGGAGCCTTTCGGCAAGGCGGCCGAATATCGCCAGTATGACATTATGCGGAACACGGTGGCCCTGGGGGCAACCCTGGCGATCCTGGACTATGATTTCGATCTCGTCGCCGAGGTGATCCGCGAGCAGTTCAAGGGACGCCGGGCCCGGCTGGCCGATCTTAACATCCAGGCCCTTCGGGTCACGTATGAGTATGTGCACGAGCATTTTGGCAACGACTTCCCATGGAAGGTCCACAAACGCGAACGGCGGAAGGATCAGATCTTGATCCGCGGCGTGCAGGCGGTGGCCCTGGGCAAGCTCCAGGCTGGGTTAGGGGTGCAGACCTATTATCCCATCAGCCCGGCGACCGATGAGAGCACGTATCTGGAGGCGGTCCAGAGCCAATACAACGTGGTGGTGATCCAAACAGAGGACGAGATCTCCGCCATCAACATGGCCGTCGGCGCAGCCCACGCGGGCGCCCGCGCCTCGACCTCCACGGCCGGGCCAGGCTTCGCCCTGATGCCGGAGGGCATTGGGCTCGCGGCCATTACGGAGGCGCCTGGCCTGGTCATCTTCCTCTACCAGCGCGGTGGCCCCAGCACCGGCCTTCCCACCCGCACGGAACAGGCGGATTTGGGGTTCGCCCTCCACCCTGCCCACGGGGAGTTCCCTCACATCGTCATCGCCCCTGGGGATGTGGTCGAGGCCTTTTATGACAGCTTCGAGGCGTTCAACTGGGCCGATCGCTACCAGATGCCGGTGATCGTGCTGGTGGATAAATACCTGGCCAGCAGCTACATCACGGTGCCACGCTTCGACACCCGCCATCTGGTGATCGATCGAGGGGTTCGCTACCGGCCCGATGGCCGCCAAGACAGCTATCTTCGCCACGCCGTCACCGAAAGCGGGATCTCCCCATGGGTGGTCCCCGGCACGGAGGGGGTGGTCTTCTGGACGACCAGCGACGAGCATAACCCGAAGGGCCATATCTCGGAAGGGGTGAGGCATCGGGTAGAACAGATGGACAAGCGGATGCGCAAGCTGGAGCTGGCCGCCCGGGAGATCCCGGACAGCAAGAAGTTCACCCTCCACGGCCCGGCGGACGCCCAGGTCACCCTGGTGGGATGGGGCACGACCAAAGGGGCGATCCTGGACGCGCTGGAGGAGCTGTCCGCCCTGAACGGGCTGACGTTCAACTTCCTGCAGATCCGGATGATGCGGCCCTTCCCGGCGGAGCCGGTGGGGGCGATCCTGCGGCGGGCCCGCCGGACTATCCTGATCGAGAACAATTACTCAGGTCAACTGGGGAACCTCATCCGGGAGATGACTGGATTCCGGATCCCCCATCGGGTGTTGAAGTATGATGGCCGGCCCTTCACTGTGAATGAGATCATCGAAGGGGTGCGCCGGGCCCTTGAGAACGACGAGGAGCGCATTGTCTTGATCTCCAGCGAAGCGCGGGAGGTGATCGCATGGCCTACGCGGTGAAGGATTACAAGACCGAGGTCTGGGTGGACTGGTGCCCCGGTTGCGGGGATTTCGGGATCCTGAACGCGATCCATCAAGCCCTGGCGGCCTTGCAGATCCCCCCGCACAAGGTGGCGGTCTTCTCCGGGATCGGTTGTTCAGGGAAAACCCCCCATTACATCGGGACCTATGGGTTCCACACCCTCCACGGCCGGGTGCTGCCGGTGGCGACCGGGTTCAAATTGGCCAATCCGGAGATGACTGTGATCGCCGTGGGCGGGGATGGCGACGGCTACGGGATCGGGGCCGGATATTTCCTGGCCGCCGGGCGGCGGAATCTGGACATCACCTATATCGTCTTCAATAACGGTGTCTACGGCCTGACCAAGGGCCAGGCCTCTCCTACCCTGCCCAAGGGCGTGCAGACCAAGTCCCTTCCCGAGCCGAACTTGATGGAGGCCCTGAATCCCATCGCCGTGGCCTTGGGGGCCGGCTACACCTTCATCGCCCGGGGCTACGCTTACGATGTGCGGCACCTGCGGGACCTCATCGTCGCCGCTGTGCAACATCGTGGCACCGCCCTGATCGACGTCCTCCAGCCGTGCCCGACTTACAACAACATCTACACCCGGGAATATTACAACGCGCGGGTCTATAAGCTGGAGGAGACGGGCTACGATCCGGTGGTGCATAACCCGAAGGACGAGAAGGAAATCGTAGAGAAGAAAGCCCAGGCCCTTATGAAGGCCTATGAGAATGGGGATCGCATCCCGATTGGGGTCTTCTACCGGGTGGAGCGGCCGACCCTGGATGACGAACTGGCCGCCCGCTTGCCCTATTGGGGGAAGGCCCTGGCGGACCTGGAGCCGATCTATCGACGGGATATCACGCCGCTCTTAGACGAGTTGAGTTGAGCCCTTTGATCCACGGTCAAAGTGAAAAGGGGCGGGCCGCAAAGCGGCCCGCCCCTTTTCACACCAACGGAACGCTGATTGGAAATCGGCCTCCTGGGGCGCTGTGCGCTGGGCGTTGACCGTTTGTGCCGATTGGAAATCGGCCTTCATAGGCGCTTCGCGCCAAACGTCGGCCTACGCCGACGTGGGAAACCCCGGTCGGCGAAGGCCGACCGTTTGTGCCGCTTGGAGATCGGCCTACTTGGGTGCTTCGCGCCAGGCGTCCACTTGCGCGGACGCAGAATCAGAGCCCGACCCCATCGATGCGAGGGCGAGTTCTGTCTTCAAGAACTTCTCCCGATAGGCCGGGATCGTGATCATCGGCGGGCGCTCCACGTCTCCGATCTCCTCCACCTCCAGGTAATACCGACCCGGCTCATGGCGGATCAGCTTCATGGAGCGGTTCACTTCCTCCAGCAGCTGGATCTTATGCCGGTCCTCCAGCCGACGGATCACCACTTGGATGATAGCGAAAGACATCTTGGAGAGGGCCTCCAGATCCTGGTTGCGATGGATCCGCTCCTGGAGATCCACCTGGGCGATGGACCACAGGCCGAAGCGCTCCAAGATATCGATCAGCAGGCCGATCTCCACCCCGTAGCCGGTGAAGAAGGGGACCTGTTCCAGCACCTCGCGACGGCCGGCGTATTCCCCGGAGAGCGGTTGGATCAGCCCGGAGAGCTCAGGGAAGAACAGGTTGATCAGCGGCCGCGCCACCAGCTCCGTCACTCGCCCCCCGCCGCCCGCCTGCAATTTCTCCCCCACTCGAATCGGCCGCCGATAGAAACCTTTCACAAAACCGATGCGGGGCGAGCGCAGGAGCGGGCCGATCAGCCCGTAGATGAAGCGAGGATGATAGTTGGTGATGTCCGTATCCGTCCAGACGATCAGATCCCCTTTCAGCAGATACAGGCTCTTCCACAATGCCTCTCCCTTCCCTCGATAGGATCCCAATTCCGGAAGAACCTCAGGATGGATATACACCGGGACGCCCATCGCCTGGGCGATCTCCCGAGTGCGGTCGGTCGAGGCGCTGTCGATGACCACGATCTCATCTAAGAGCGGATATCGCTCCATTAAGGTTTCCCGGGCGATGGCCAGGATCTGGCCGATAGTGGCTTCCTCGTTAAGGGTCGGCAACCCCAGACTGATGGTGACCCCCTGGGCCCGTTTCAGGGCAACCAGTTCCTCCAGGTCGCTGAACTCCTCCGCATCGAAGGTGTTCTCTGCGAACCATTTATCCACCAGGACAGAGATCGGCAGCTGGGCGGGCGCCCCTCGAGGGCGGGGTTGCCCCGGGAGGAACGCCCGGGCCGCTTTCACCAAGATCAGCGGTTTCGAGGTTCCCTCCGCCAGGGACCCCGCCAGAGGTCCGAGGGGCTGGGGGCCCTTACCTCCTGGCCGGGCAGGGGCACCGATAATTACCCCGTCGTGATGCTGGAGCGCCTCCAATACCGCCTGGCCCACCTCCTCGAGGGCCACCATCTGACGGGTGATCCGGGGGAAGGATCGAGCCAGTGGACGGAACGCTGCAGCGATCCGACGGGCGTCCGAGGCGGCATGGAGCAAGGTCACTTGCCCGTCCCAAGCCTCCGCCAGCGTTAAGGCCACCTCCAGCGCCAGCTGGGTGTAGGGCCCGCCTCGCACCGGAAGCAGGATCCGTCGCCATCGAGTGCCCATGGGGCCCCGGACCAGCAAGAGGTCGCAGGGAGCTTCCTGAAGCACCTGGGCGAGCGGAGCGCCCAGCACGGCGCCTTCGGGATCCCCCTTCCACGGAAGGAGCATCAATGAAACTCGATAAGATTGCAGGAAATGCAATACCTCTTCCCATGGAAAGTGGGAAACCCGGATCCGCTGCCGCACACGAAGAGGAAGTTCCGGATGGGCCGCCGCGAGGGCCATCATTTGCTGGCGAAGCGCTCGCGCGGCGGCTGCCCCATGGCTCAAGGAGACGTTAGGAGGGAGGGAAACCAGGCCCAACAGTGTGATCTCCCCGTTCTCTCGAGAGAGCAGCGCCTGGGCCAGGGGAAGCAGAGATGCAGCGGCTTCCGCCTCTTCCACCGGAATCAAGATCGAATCAAACGGCATCAAATCCTCCACCGAGAAATTTCACATCTGGCTCCGGCAGTGCATGAGAGGACGCTAAGCCGCATGGTCTGCTCCATTCTTCGCTCGCGGGGGCTCCCTTCTCCGAGTGGAAAGAGGGCGGCATCACAATCTTAACACGGGCCTCGCGCCTCGGCCAACCCCTCTGTCCTTGGGACCGAGCCGGCACGCCCATCCCGCTCGAGCTTGTTGCTTTTGAGGCTCTATGGTCCTTGGGGATCTATGAGGATCAGGGGCCGTCCACCCCTTCACGATGCATCGTCAACCCAAACACCGCTCACAAGATAAGAGGTCAGACCCGCTTCACGCTCCCCAGATCCTATCGGGTTCCTGTTCCCTGCTTTTCTGGAGCTCATCCCTCCACCGGCTTCAGGATCGCCAGAACGGGATGCATCTCGTGGGTGCCGGGATCCAAGGGGATCGACTCGAAGCGGGGGTTCTCCGAATCGAGCCACCAGCGCCCGTTCCGGCGGGTCAACCGCTTAATTAAAAAGGCCTGATGGGCCTGGTCCTGATAGCGTTCCAGAAGGACAGCCAGGACCAGACGTCCGATCAGGGAGGTCCAGAAGGAAGGATCCCGCGCCTGGTGGCCAGGAACCCGTTGGGCCAGGATCAGGTCGCCCGATTCGATCCCGACCCCACGCATGCTGTCGCCCTCCACCCGGAGCACCAGCACCTCGCTGAGGCGGATGGGGACGATTGTTTCCATATCGGCTTCCACGTAGGGGCGATAGATCCGACCGCCCACCTCCAGGCTGTCGATCAAAACCTCCATCTGATCGAAAAAGCGTTGGACCGTTTGGGGGTCCAGAAACTGAAGATCACCGGCATGGGGATGCGCGTCGGGCAGCAGGGTAAAAGAGATAAGAAACAGCCGTGCGGGCCGGAGCGGCCATCCGGGTGCTGGGATCACGGCTTCAGGTGGTGTGGGGGCCGGAGAAGACGCTTCAGAGTCCGGTGGAGGCTCCGGAGTCTCCTCAGCCCTCGAGGCCGCTTCGGAGTCGGAGGTGTGGTCCAGGATCTCGCGGATGAGCCGCCGGGCATGTTGGATTCCATCGAATAGTTCGGCGTGAGGCCTTCCCTGGAGGACGGCTGCGCGGTGGAGCTCCCCTAGGAGGCGCTCCGCCCGCCGGGCCATCTCCAGCGCCCAAGCGGGGTCGTGAGATCGAAGCCACTGTGCCCCGAGCAGCGCGGCAAGGGCCTCGGGGAGGGCTAGCCCGTGGAGGCGAAGGCTGCGACACAGATCGGCGAGCTGCCGCTGGGCTGTGGGCAGCGACAGCCATCCCTCCCACCGATCCAAGGCCATCGCAACGATTTGAGCGCCGGCGTGGCACCGGAACCCCTCCTCAGGCCGGGCCAGATCCTCCGCCGAAGTGGAGAGCAGTAAGCGGCATAATCGCCGCAGCCCGACTCGGTCGGGTGGCGACTGGTTCAAGAGATCGCCGAGGCGCTCCAAACCGGGATGGGCGGGTTCATTCAACGCCCAGATTAGTTGGGAAAGGAGATGGAGATCCTCATCCATTGCTCCCTCCTTCATCGGAAGCCTGTCTCAGCATGCGCTGGAGCTGATGGAACAGCTCCAGCAAATCCGTGGGGGTGAGCAGCGCGGCCTCAGGGTGTGCCCAGTGTTGGACCAGCTCCACGAGGCGTAGGAGCAGCCGTTGCATTCCCCGCTGAGGATCCTCCAGCGGACGCTCCTGCTGGACCACGGCGGCGATCGCCTCCAGAAGCTCCCGCTGTCCCATGGCGCGGGCCAGCTCCCGCTGGCGCAACTGTTCCCGCACGGCGCGCGATTGCAGGTGCACAGCCCATCCCCGCCAGGGGGTCTGCCAATGCTCCAGCCACGCCTGACGGATCAGCGGCTCTACCTCAGGCCATGGGGTAGGTGGCTCAAAGGCGAAATGCAAGATCTCTACATCCCAGTTCTGCGTATGAATCCATGCCTCCAGTTCCCTTCGAACCTCCTCGCGGATCTCGTCCCAACGTGCAGGAGTTGGCGCATCTCCTGGCGGACGCTCGGGAATGCCCCAAGACGTTGGGTGATCCTCAACAGGGGAAGGTTCGCCGGCCAGCTGCGGAGGGGGATGAGGGAAAGCGTGCGGGAAAGCAGAGTAAGGAGACCACAGCTCATCAAACAAGAACCTCCCTAAGCGGCGAGCCAACAGCGCGCGGGCTTCATTGGCCAGCTCGCCTGCCCAATCCACACCGCATCCCTTCTCTCTAGATCCTGTATCCAGCTGATACGCCATACGGATCAGGCGGGCTTCGTTCTCCGGATTGCCCGGTTGCCAGCGCAATCGGCCACTCAAATATAGAGTGGTCTGAATGGGCAAGCCATCGCGGGTCCATGTGCTCACTCGCCGGCGTCGGAATTGGGGCCGCAGATCCAAGACGAGGGCGGGGCGTTCGAAAGGGTGGAGGAGATATCGGCCCGGACCGATGAGGCGTGTGAACACGCTTCCCCGCTCCAACAGGACCAAGTTGCCCTCACGCACCAGGAGCGCTCCAGGTCCTCCCACGCGGGCTACCACTGAAGCCCGGGTAGGAGGTGTCAGGTCCCCATTTTCCACTTCACCGACGGGATGCTCCCAATTCGGCAGAAACAGAGAGCGGAAGATGAACCCAATGGTGGAGCGCATGGGAAGCTGATACAGACGGCCCATAAAAGCCGCGCCCTGGATCACGAAAAACATGAACAACACCATCTCCATCCAGAGCCCCAGCAGGATCCCCAAAGCGATGTCCCGTATCGATAAGGAGGCACGCCGCGGCATCATCAGCACAAACGGCAGAGAGAAATAGAGGGCACTGGCCACAAGGAGCATCAGAGCCCGGAGGAGCAAACGGATGATCAGCCGCAGGATCTTCCATATATTCCGTAGAATGTGAACGATGGTGCGGCTGATCAACCTCAAGGCTCGCCAGATGTTACATAGAGCACCGCACCTCATGTGCCGCTGGGCCCCCTGCCACGTAAATATTCCCACAGCTGTCTTAACTCCGCCGGAAGCGCCAGGCCGCTATGACGGACGGTGTTGTCCAGGGTCTCCAGGAAGTGGAGAAGGATCACCTCGGGCGAGACATCCTGGTAGGCTGCCAGCACTTTGTTCATCGCCTCGAGCATCTCCATCTGGGAAGCATATCGGGCCCGCGCGTATTCCATCAGCACTTCCGACTCCGCCAGGCCGATCCATCGGGCCAGGCGGGTTGCCCATTGGCTACGCCAGACTTCCACCCGCTGACGTTGAGCCTCTTCAGGCACCTCCCTGAGGGTTAACCGCAGGCGGTTCGTCCGGATCCCTAACGCGGCCAAATCCCGGTTGAGGGCAGCACGGATCTCATCCGCTAGTTGGGCCAGGGGTGTTGCACGAGAGCGCCCGGCATTCTCCGGTTGGGTAAAGAGGAAAAGCTGATCGAATAGAAGATTCCCGATTCGGGCGGAGATTTCGCTACGGGCGATTTCATAGGGAAGCTCAAACCAGTGGAGCGTGCGATCTTCTTCCACACGGGCCGCCCGCAGTGCGCGAGCGATCGCATGGCGCATGGGCCGGGTAGGGAAGAAGTGAGGGGAGCATCCGACACAATCTTCAGGAGGGCTTTGCGGAAGAAAGGCCGCCGAGGTTTGAATCTCCAGCCCCAGTGGGATCCCATCCAGCGTGCGGACCCGGAGAGTAGAGGAAGTGCCTCGAGGAAATGATTGAGGGCGAAGATCGACAAAGGCGACCACCTGTTCCCGCGCTTCCACCCAAGCCAGCCCTGGCCCAGCAATGCGGAAGACTCTGCCCTCCCGCTCGATGGCTATCGCGCTTCGGGCATCGATGAGCCAGAGCCCGGGTCCTATTCTCGGTTCCGAAGGGTTTCGTGGCTGGCCCGCATCGACTGCTCCCAAGGAACGCAACTTCCCAAAAAGAAACCGCAGGAACGCCCAGTCCAGATCTCCTTGTTCCCATTCCTGCGCAGGGGCTGTTCGGGAAGCAAAGTGCAGGAATAGAAAAAGAGCAAACAGAGCAACTAAGGCGAGCCAGCACCCGATGACTGGCCAGGGTGCCCTCAGAAGCTTCTGCCATCCAAGCAAGCTCATGGCGAGGGCCAGGATCAGCCCAAGCCACAACCCAGCCCGCCATCTTCTCATGGAGCGCATGGATTTAACCCCATGATTTCGGGGAAGCGGAGAGCCACTTTCCAAACAAAGCGGGATATTTTATTCTATTGTAACGCAACACGCTATTGCTCCTCCCGGGTTTGATTTTTGTTTGGTTTTGGTCC
>DATMAC010000386.1:0-15679 GCA_035573655.1 Thermoflexus sp. | reverse complement strand
CCCGCACCGCCATGAACAGCGTGCCCGCTTTCACACCGAACCGATCGGCCAATCCCCTCAGCGCCTCTTCGATGGCTTCATAGGTGAACGCGGGGAGGGCCTCCAGCGCCTGCCGAGCTTCCATCAGCCAAGCCCGGACCTGATCCGGGGTGACGCCCTTGGGCGTTAGATCCTCGAGGGAGGGAGACACCTCCTCCTTCCAGAGGAACTCCAGCATCTCCGCCCCCTCCCGCAAGGTCTTGATCCGCTCCTGGATCAGCGGGATGGCCCGTCGGAGCGTCTCGGGGTCTGGCCGCAGGCCCAGGGCCTCCAGGAAGGGGCGCAGGCGCTCCGCCAACGCTTCGGGGCTCAACCGGCGGATGTAGACGCCGTTCATCCATTCCAGCTTTTCGTAATTGAAGGCGGCCGGCTTGGGGTTGATGCCCGAGATGTCGAACTTCTCGATCAGCTCCTCGATCGTGAACAGCTCGGTTTTGTCGTCATATGCCCAGCCGGTCAACGCCAAGAAGTTCACCAAGGCCTCCGGGAGATATCCTTCTTCCCGGAAATCCCGGACGAAGACCGCGGTCTCCCAGCGCCCCTGCTCCTGCAGGACCCGCTTGCTCATCTTCCCCTTGCCCGTGGGGCTCAGGATGATGGGCAGGTGGGCGAACTGAGGGGGCTCCCAACCGAATGCCCGATACAGCAGGATGTGGCGGGGGGTGCTGGGGATCCACTCGTCCGCCCGCATCACGTGGGTGATGCGCATCAGATGGTCGTCCACCACGTTGGCCAAGTGGTAGGTCGGATAGCCGTCGGACTTCAGCAGCACGAAGTCGTCCTGTGTCCGGTTCTGGACGGAGATCTCCCCGTGCACCAGGTCGTGGAACGTCGTGGTCCCCTCCAAGGGCACCTTCAGGCGGATCACGTAGGGCTCCCCGGCGGCGACGCGGCGCTGGGCCTCCTCCGGGGAGACGTTGTAGCGGCAGAACCGGTCGTAGCCGGTGGGCTGCTTGCGGGCCTCCTGCTCCCGACGCAGGCGCTCCAAGCGCTCCTCGGAGCAGAAACAATAGTAGGCGTGGCCCATGGCGACCAGGCGGTGCGCATGCTCCCGGTAGATCTCCAGGCGCTGGGACTGGATGTACGGGCCGTAGGGGCCGCCGACCTCCGGCCCCTCGTCCCAGTTCAGGCCCAACCACCGCAACGACTCCAGGATATCCTCCAGGGCGCCCGGGACCAAACGTTTGCGATCGGTATCCTCGATCCGCAGGATGAACTGTCCGCCGTGGTGGCGGGCGAAGAGCCAGTTAAACAACGCCGTGCGCGCCCCCCCGACGTGTAGGAACCCGGTCGGGCTGGGGGCGAAGCGAACGCGAACGCTCATCAACCGTTTCCCTCCCTTAGGGATACGCCAGGGGCCTCCTAAGGGCGATCCCCAGCGATGGGCCGGTCCGGCATGGCCTTGTATATATTGTAATCCACTGGGAACGAATTCAACGGACGCGTCTTTTGACGCCCTTCTCACAACTCCATGATGTCTACGGCCAACTCCTCCAAGCCCATAGCCACTTCAGCGACCCGCTATGGACGGTAGGTGCCACCGCCGGATTGCGAGCCAGGCGCGATCCGCTATATGGGAACCATGGAACGAAACCGCGCATCCAGCGCCCGCAGGGCGATGAGATGCAGCGGCCAGACAACTCGGGGCGTTGGAAGACCCATACGCGCAAAGCGGTGATGTGGTCCACAAGGAGGGGCGCATCTGGAGGATGACGCCCTCGGCACCCGGTGTCCAGCACGCTTGGAGCCTGGCGGTGGAATCGGGCATTGTCGGACAGATCCCCGAACTCACTTCGGTGATCGGGGATACGGGCTTCGAGGGACTTCCGAACGACGATCCGGACCGGATTCTTGCGACCCCACGCCAGGCGTGGCAGAATCCGCCGTTGCCTCCGGATCCACTGCGGGCCCACGCGAGATCGGCTCCCGTGCAGACGATGGTGGAGCATCCGTTCCGCTGGCGAAAGCGTTTTCGGATCTGGTCGTCAGCGTTCCGCCTGATGCGTTCGCTCGATGACTCGGTGTTCCTGACGGTGGCGGGGGTCGGTGAACTTCCGGATGGATCGAAGATGCCAGAAGGGGGATTCAAATCAGGAGGTTCTCTCCCTGATTTGTCTTAGACAAGCGCTGGAGGCATCAAAGCCGGAGAAAGGGAGGGACAAATGAGGAAAACCCCTGCCGCGATCCGGTTCTCTCCAAAAACATGGCCGCTGCCCGTTCCCCTGCTGATGAGCGGCATGGCGATCCTGCTGGGGATGATGACAGCCATCGGCGTCTGGCTCTTCAAACAGGCCATCGCGCTGGCCCAATGGAGCGCACAGGCCAGCGTCAGGCCTCTCCTGGGATGGTGGACAGCCCTGGTGCTCCCGGTCCTCGGCGGCTTCTTCGTCGGGCTGGCTTCCCATTTCCTCTTGGGCGAAGAACGATACCCCGGCGTGGCGGGGATTATAGAAGCGGTGGCACTGGCGGGGGGACGCCTGCGGTACTGGCGGGCGCCTCTGAAGGCCCTCCTGGCCGCCCTCTCCATCGGCGCCGGCGCGTCGGTGGGCCCGGAGGACCCCTCGGTGCAAATCGGCGTCGGAATTGGCTCGATGCTGGGGCAACGAATGCACTTCCCCGACGAGCGGGTCCAGGTCTTGGTCGGCGCGGGGGCGGCGGCGGGGATTGCCGCCGCGTTTAACGCCCCCATCGCCGGTGTCTTCTTCGCCCTAGAAATCATCATGGGCGAAATCAGCAGCGACGCACTGGGCCTCATCCTTCTGGCGGCCGTCGCCTCGGCCATCTTGACCCAGGCCATATCCGGCCCTCAGCCGGCTTTCACCATCCCGGCGTACTCCTTCCACTCGGCCGTGGAGCTCCTCTTCTACTTCGGGCTGGGCCTTCTGACGGGGCTCCTTTCGGCCGCCTACATCTACTTCCTCTCCACGGCACGGGACCGGTTCGCCCAGTGGCCCGCCCCTCGCTGGCTCAAACCCGCCGTCGCCAGCTTGGGCGTGGGCGCCGTGGGCCTCTTCCTGCCCCAGGTGATGGGGATCGGCTACCCGACGGTGGAGAAAGTCCTGATGGGCGAGCGGATGTCTCTGATGCTCCTGGTTGCGTTGCTGGGGGCCAAATTGGTTCTGACGCCGCTGAGCATCGGGGGTGGATTTATGGGTGGTGTCCTTGCGCCGGCCCTCTTCCTGGGCGCGATGGCGGGCGGAGCCTACGGCACCCTCTGCCGAGACCTCTTCCCCGGCTTGGGGCTGATCCCATCGGCCTTCGCGCTGGTCGGCATGGCCGCCCTGCTCGGTGGGGCCATTCGGGCCCCCCTCACCGCCACCATGTTGGCCTTTGAAATGACCGGCGATTATCACATCATCCTCCCGCTCATGTTCGCCGTCCCCATCAGCATGTTTCTCTCCCAGCGGCTCCAGCGGGATTCGGTGTACACGGTGGAACTGACCCGCCGCGGCATCCGCATTGAGCGCGGCCGCGATGTAGAGGTGCTGAGCATGCTCACCGTCGGCGAGGTCATGCAGAGGGATGTGGAGCCTCTGCGGGAAACGGATCCTCTCCAGGTCGCGCTGGAGCGTATGGCCCGGTTGCGAACGCACGGACTGCCCGTGGTGAACGCGGATGGCGATCTCTGGGGCATCCTGACGCTGGAGGATGTGGAGATGGCCCATGCGCGGGGGCTCCCGGCTCAGACGGTGGGCGACATCTGCACGCGGCAACTGGTCGTCGCCTACCCGGATGAGACGCTGGATGTGGCGCTGCGGCGGATGAGCGAGAGGGACCTGGGCCGATTGCCTGTTGTGGAGCGGCAAAACCCTCGTCGTCTGGTTGGCTTCCTGCAGCGGGTGGACGTGACGCGCGCCTACCATATCGCCGTCGCCCGCCGGACCGCCCTCCGCCACCGGGCCCAAGAGGTCCGCCTGGGCATTCTCAGCGGAGCCCATGTAGTAGAGGAAATCCGGGTAGAGTCGGACTCCCCGTGTGCCAAGCGCATGGTCCGCGAGATCCATTGGCCCCGGGACTGCCTGATCGCGGCGATCCGGCGGGGGAACCGGGTCCTCATCCCGCACGGTGACACCGTCATCCTCCCCGGCGACGTTCTGACGGTGGTCACAGAGTCGGGATCGGCGGAAATCCTCCGCACCCTCTGCACCTCCCGCCCGCAACCCAAAACCGAAGCAGAGCAATGGCCCATTCCGAACCATCCTGGCTGGGCTGACCTGTCTGAAGAGGTGTCCCCGAGGGATGGGGCGGGTACTTACCCACGTAGTGTAGGAGATGAGGATGGTTTCCAAACCAACGTCTGGGGCTTGGGCCCCAGACAAGCCAACAAGATGTGATGGCCCTTAGAGTTTCAGGCCAACCGAATGAGATGGCGATCCAGAGATACGCCTACCGAACCTTAGAGCACCGTCAGCTCTAAGGTTGTCCGGAGTTTTGAAGAAACGACCAGTCTATGTTTATTGGATTCCCATAAGATGTAACCATGAACCCGATTTCGTAATAAATTTTTGACGGTTTCCCATCCTTCGTTCCACTCAAGTTCGCGGAACCTTCGTACTTGACGAGGGTATTTCTATCAACATCAATATAAACTTTCTCGCTCAAAATTCCTTCAAAGCGGTCGCTCATATGATAAGCGTCAACTTTCGCTTGTCTTTCATAAACTTTCGCTAGCCTCCCTGATATCCTAACTAGCTTTCGCCAGGGTTTGTATTGGCGCTCTGTTTCAATGCTCATCGCCAGAGGAATATCCAAACTGCCATAAGGCGCTCTTAAATTGCCAATTGTTTCGAATATACTTCGATAATACGGTATTTCTGTTGGCAAATATATTTTTTGAAAACCATCAAGTTCGTAGTATGTTCCGTCTTTTCTGGCAAAAATGAGTTCCCCACCGCCTTGCCATGCGACCAATCCATAATTCGCCTTCACGGTTGCTTTCCAGTTGTTGTGATCGTTGTATTCCATGGTAATTTCTGATACATATTCGTCGTTATCAAACACAATTCTTGACGAATAAACAGCCTCGAATGGTTGATTCCCTAGACTAACCAGCATCCTTTCTACCTGTTTTGTATGCAACGGAGCTGATTTCGGATCGATGCCCGAGGGAAGCAGTGGGAGACCTTGAGGAAAGATCATCGTCGTGAATTCCTGAATCGGCCGCGCATAAGCGATCCCTGTCCAGATCGTCAATGGAATCAGCGAGACAAGCAGAAGCAATAAAACTCCAAAGAGCACTAGAACCCTTCGCCGTCGCTCTGCCGCAGCCTCCTGATCCAGCGCCACGATTTCCTCGGGACTGGCAACTACCACGTGGGACAGATGCCTGGTGAATACGGTGTTTTCGGCAATCCGTTTCTTGTCCGAAGCAAACTCTCGCTTGAATTTGTGAGGCTTTCGATAGCTTTGGGGGATAATGACCAGCCCAACCAGCTTTCCATCCACCAACCCCTGCCAGTATCGAAATACCACGGGAGGTTGACAGTACAAGTCCGCTGCATCCTTAAGCTGGCGATGGTTTAGGAGGCTCTTCATCCCCACAATCTCACCGTTATCATCCACCCCGATCAGGAGATAGCTTGTTTTTCCCACAGTCTTCATGATGTTGGCCAGGGACATGAGATCCTTACAGAACTCCGCCTGGCCCTCCCGTGTGGATAAATCCACCTCCCGCTTGAATTCAACCGTGGGCCCTTCCCCTTGGGCGATCAGCTGCTTGATGAATCTCGGATTCATCGCCTCCTCCCCATCGCCCACTTAGAATGTGGGGGATTGATTGAGGTGGCTCTGGATCCTTGAATCCATCGATCGCAGTTGGTGGGGTGGAATCCTTCCTAATAATCCAATGCCCCGGGGTTCTTTTCCCCGGGGCGTTGGATTTTAAGGAGAGGCGGCGGTGGGAATCGAACCCACGTCCGGGGTTTTGCAGACCCCTGCCTGAGCCACTCGGCTACGCCGCCAGAGCGGGCGACGGGACTCGAACCCGCGACCTCCTCCATGGCAAGGAGGCGCTCCACCAACTGAGCTACGCCCGCCTGCAGTGCCGAGAGGCGGAATCGAACCGCCGACCCCCCGGTTTTCAGCCGGGTGCTCTACCAACTGAGCTATCTCGGCAATCCATTTTAATATCTAACATGGCCAGAAGGGTTTGTCAAGCCACCGACTCCCAGAGTGGGAGGGCCACTTCAGCGGCCCTCCCACTCACTCGCCTGCCCATGCGCAGCGGCCCTGCTCATCGAAGCTCTCCGACCACATCGGCCAGAGGCCGACCCCGCGTCTCATACGGCAACGACAGCGCCGCCAGCCCGGAAATCCCATACGCAACAGCGAACACCGTGAGGGCCAAGGGCATGGAGACCCCCAGCAGATAGCCCCCCAGGGTGGGAGCGAGCGCGCCAGCGATCCGGGTCATCCCGCTGGCCGCGCCCATCCCGGTCGTCCGCAGCTGTGTGGGATACGCCTCCGGCGTGTAGGCGTACAACGCTCCCCACGCCCCCAGGGCGAAGAACGACATCCAGATCGCCGCCGCCAGATAGGCCGGCAGCGAGGTTGCAACGGCGAAGAGATAGGTGAAGACCCCGCTGGCCAATAGATAAAATCCCAGGGTCCTCCGCCGCCCGATCTGTTCCACCAGGTAAGCGGCCGAGAAGTATCCGGGAAGCTGGGCCAAGGTGATGATGAAAACATATTCATACGATTTCAGGAAATCTAACCCGCGCTGAACCAAGAGCCTGGGCAACCAGGTGAACACCCCATAGTAACCCAGGGAGATCCCGAACCAGATCAGCCACAGCAGCGCGGTGGTCCGCGTGTAAGGCCGGCGCCATAGATCTCCAACCGTGACGCGAGGCGCCGCCGGCACGGTCAACCGGATCCCCTCCGGCAACACAGTGCCGTTCTCCCGGGCCACTTGGGCCAAAATCGCGCGGGCTTCCTCCTCCCGTCCGTGGACCAACAGGAAGCGCGGGGATTCCGGCACGTAGCGGCGGATCCAGAAGACGATGAGGCCCGGCAGGGCGGAGATCGCCAGGAGCGGCCGCCAGCCCACCCGCGGCACGATCAACCAGGCCAGGCCCGCTGCGATCAACGCCCCCAGCGCCCAGAACGCCTCCAGGTAGACCAGATAGCGCCCGCGCTTCTGACGCGGCAGATACTCCGCGAAGATCGCGTAGTCCACCGGCAGCGTGCCTCCTACGCCGAAGCCGGTCAGCGCCCGCAGAAGGACCAAGGTCGTGAAGTTCGGGGAGAAGGCGGAGAGCAGGCCGAAGCCCGAGTCGATGAGCACGGTGAGGATGAAGCCCAGCTTGCGCCCGATCCGATCCGACAACATTCCCCAGAACCAAGCCCCGGCCAGCATCCCCAGGAAGATGGCGGTGCCCAGCAGGCCCGCCTGGGTCGTGGTCAGCTTCCACTCCTGCGAGATGGCCGGCAGGGCAAAGGAGATCAACAGCACTTCCATCGCATCCGCCGCCCATCCCGCTCCACAGATCGCCATCAGTTTGTATTGAAACCGGCCCAGACCCACTCGGTCGATCGCTTCGTCGAAGGTCATCGTAAGGGCAGCCATGAGAGACACCTCCTGTTTTTGTCTCGTAGGGGCCGGCTTTGTCCTGCCCAATAGGCCTTGTGCCCGCCTGTAGGGGCACCTCTTGTGGGTGCCCCTACGGAATGGTGGGAACGCCAATTGTGGGAGCAGGCCTCGTGCCCGCCCCCAGGCTCCATATCGGGAGGCCCCCACGGGTGTCCCTATCGGGGATGCTTGGGCGCCTGCAAGAGGCGCTCCTACTCCACAAGATAGCCTCGCTGACGCAGCGCCTCCCGCGCCCGTTCTAAGATCTCCGGGCTCCGAGCCTCCAAGGTGTGCAGATGCAAGCCCTCCGTCAGCTCGCTCAGGAGACGGGCCCCGGTCCGCCGCAACGCTTCCATGAACTGACGAACATCCTCCCGCGAGGCGATGTGCAGGCTTCCCCGCAGCTCCCCGTAGATCGCGTGCTCCACGATCACGTCCACCACCTCAACCCCCAGATCCACCAGAAGCGTCAGCTCATCCTCCGTTTGATCGGGGGTGTGGCGGACGGCGACCAGCGCGCGGTGGACCGGACGGGCGCTGGGGAGGCAATAGCCCCGGGGGGTGGCCAGAATCTCTACCCCCGCGGCCCGCAGCACCGCGATGTCCTGCACGATGACCTGCCGGCTGGTCCCCAGACGCTGCGCCAGCTCCCCACCCGTCAGCGGCCGCCCGGCCTCCCGCAATAACTCCAGGATCCGGGCCCGGCGCGCCTCGGGCCCCCCCAGGCGCTCGGCGTGTTTCTCGTGCAGGACCATCCCCTCTTCCCTCAAGCAGCCACGGGCGAGCGCACCTGGATCGCGTCCACTGTGGTCAGCGTGCCCCGGAACAGGAACGCGGTCTGGCGGTTCGCCGCCTCCATATCAAAGGGATGAAGGGCCGAGGTCGCGTCCACCGGGATAATCACGTGGAACCACCGTAGGGCAGCGCTGGCCGCTGTGTAGTGGACGCAAATACTGGCCACTGTCCCACAGATCACCAGATCCTGGATCCCCCGCAGCCGGAGCTCATGCTCCAAGGGGGTGCCGTAAAAGGCATCGTAGCGCCGCTTCTGAAGAACCAGCTCCCCCTCCCGGGGCTTTAGCTCCTCCACGATCTCCCACCCCCAGGTTCCGGCCAGGCAATGCTCACCCCAGATGGGGAACTCCGGATCCCCCGGATAATGGGTGTCCTGGGTGAAGACCACGAACATCCCGCTGGAGCGGGCGAGGTCCAGCAGCTTGCGGATCTTCGGGACCGTGGCCGGCGCGTCGGGGACAAAGAGCTTGCCCTGGGGATGGACGAAATCGTTCTGCATATCCACGACGATCAGCGCCGAGCTCCGCGGATCAACCGCCACGGAATCCGCCAAGGAATATTCCGGAACCTCCACCATCCGTGCCATGATCGCCTCCTGTTTCCGAGGACTTGAGAGAGGAGCGAAGAGCTCGCCGAAGGGCGTTGCTTCCCCCATCTCCCCCCACAACCTATCGAGGGGGATCAACGCATCTTTCCCCATGTTGGATTATGTGTAAAGTCTAGTGACTTGTCAAGTGTCATGACACATTATGCCCCCTGGCCAATCCAAGCAACACGAGCAAGCCATGGGCTGAAAAGCCCATCGGGGGCTGTGGTGATCGAACCACCGCCTGAGGTCGTTGGGGGCCTCGCGCTTCTTGCCCCGTGAGGCTTTGCCGCACGGGGAATGGAAGAGGAAACGTTTTCCGTGAGGTGCGAATCGCCCAAGCGACCCGCACCTCACCGAGTGAAAGCCGTTCAGGCCGTCGAGGGAAGCGAGTGGCATGCCTGATACCACTCCCAGGCACGCCGGATGGCCTCGCGCACGGGGATCTCCGGACGATAGCCGAGTTCCGCTTCCGCTTTCCGGCCATCACACCAGATGAAGTGGGCGCTCAGCCAGAGCTGATCGGCCCCTATCGGAAGGGGAACACCCAGAAAGCAGGCAGCTCGGGCCAGCGCGGCCAGCCCTTTCACAACGCGAGGAGGAAGCACCCAGCGGGGAGCCGGAACCCCAATGACCTCCGCGATCTGATCCGCCAGCTCCCGATAGGTGAGATTCTCCCCGCCCAGGATGTAACGTTCCCCAGGTCGTCCCTGCTTCAGAGCGAGAACGTGCCCACGTACCACATCCTCCACCGCTACGACATTCACCCCACCGGGCGGGAGGGCCGGCACGCGCCCCCGGGCCATCTCCAGAAGAAGGCTCCCTGAGATCTGATGGATATCCCGCGGGCCCAGGATCACTGAAGGGTTCACGATAACCACCTCCAAACCCTGTTCTACGAAAACCCGAGCGATCGCTTCCGCCATCGCCTTGCTGTATCCATAGAGAAAGCGACCGGGAGGCAGATTGAAAGAATGGTCTTCCGTGAGCAAGGTGCCGGGCTCCGGCACCCCAAGGGCCGCCAGGGAGCTGGTCAACACCACCCGTTGGATGTTCATCGCCTGGGCCGCTGCCAAGACATTAGCGGTGCCTTCCACGTTCACCTTCAGGATCTGCGCGGCCGGAGTGCGCCAGTAGGCGGAGATCGCCGCGGTGTGGAAGACCACATCGCATCCGACCATCGCGGCACGCAAGCTCTCCGGCTCCAACACATCCCCGATCGCATGCTCCACGTCCAGATCCTCCACCGCCTTCAGCGACGAGGTCGCCCGACGGAGGATCCGCACGGTCCACCCCTGCTGAAGGAGATAGGCCGCGAGGTTCGCGCCCAGGAAGCCTGTCCCTCCTGTGATCAGCGCGCGCATCTACTGCTCCTCAGATGTCGCTCCGAGCTCAACGAAGACTAAGAAGCTCCTTCGGTGGCTACCGACCCGGCTTCCCCCGCCGCGGGCGTCCCTGCCTCCACCCACGCGCGGTAGGCCATGGTCCAGGACGTTTCCACGAACGTAATCACGGGAGCCAGAAGAATGCGGCTGAACAGGGTGAGGCAAAAGGCCGCCAACACGGCGGTCAGGACGAACGGGACGAGCACCGATGGTTCTACGGGCCTGCCACCCCCGAAGAGCGCTAAGAAGCCTGCTCCCAACAGGGCCAACAGGGGAACCGCGGTCAGGAGAGAAAGGACGAAGGCGGTGACCCCCAGCACGCCCACATCCAAGACCAGCCAGACCAGGAGAAGGGGAATGATGCGGCGCAGACCGATTTGGAAACCCCGGCGCAGCGCGGAAAGCCAAGGGAGATCCTCCAGCAACGCGGCCCGCAGCGCGAGCCGGGACCAAAGATGCAACACCCAACCAAGAAGCAGCAGGCAACCCAGGAGAGCCAGCATCATGAACGCGATGAGGATGAGTGTGGCGATACGGATCCCTTCGATGCGCTGAGCGAGGGCCAGTAGAAAGCCGCCGATGGCCCCCAAAAGGAAGATGAAGGTTACCAGGAACCCTGGGACCCCCAGCAGCACCATGATCCCGATCAAACGGAGCAAGCGCGCTGTCGCCCGGCGTGCCAGGGCGCCCAACGCCGGCGAGCGGCCCTCCGCCGCCTCGCCCCCTCCCAGGATCAGTGCTCCTTGCCCCCAGAGGGCGACCAATTGGATCAACAACGAAAGCAGGAAGAGACCCAGAAGGGCCAGGGCCAGGAAGGGCCAGTTGCGCTCCAGCCATTGCTGGAAACCAGGGGACAGCGGCATGGGGGATGTAGGACCCCTCATCTGGAAATTTCCCTGGAAGCTTGGAGTTCCACCCGCCCCTAGGGCGGCGAGGAATCCAAAGATCCACAGGGATTTATAGCGCCACGTCACCTGAAGCCCGCGCGCGAGCCATTCGCCCAGCTCCATGGACTTCCTCCTTTTCGCGATGGGGACCAGAACGGTGTGCACTGCAAACGAAGAAATCCACTGCGTAATTCCTACCCCTAAAGGATAAGAGGCGATATCAGGACCCTCGGACGATCATTATCCCATAGCCGAGTGTCTTGAGGAAACCGACAACGTTTCACCCATGGTGAAAGAAACGGGGTCTTGGGAAGCGTCACGAACGAACCTCCAAGCTCCCAGCCTGTATGCGGGGTGACTCGATCGCTCTCCAGGCGGGGGACCCTGCCATCGGGCCTCTTTTCGAACCTCCAGCGAGTTCAGTTAAAATAGTGATAAAGACGGGCCGGTGGCGGAATCGGCAGACGCGGCAGACTTAAAATCTGCTGCCCCGTGAGGGGCGTGCGGGTTCGACTCCCGCCCGGCCCATTTCACAAGCGGCCTAAAGCGGCACGCTGCCTGACCTGCCCTTATCTCCAAGTGCGGAGCTGTGATGGACCATCCGCCCTTCCCTCAGCCCTTTGAGCTGAGGGGAGGGCCTCATTTGGACTCGGGCGCTTGAACGTCCGGTCCCGAAGACCCTCAAGATCTACAGCTAAGAGGATTTCCACTTCATGGTCGAGGCACTTCCATCCCACACAGGGGAGGTTTGGGAGGCGGTCCTCCGTTTTTTGAGCCGCCGCTCCACCCTGACCCTGGCGACCGCCGATGAGAGCGGGCGGCCTTACGCGGCCTCCCTATACTTCGTCCACGATGAGCGATTGCGGCTTTATTTCCTTTCCTCACCGGAAAGCCGTCACATCTGTCATCTCGCCGTCCGATCGGAAGTCGCCGTGACCATCCACGGGGAGCCGTGGGACTGGAAGACCATTCAGGGCCTTCAGCTGACCGGGACGGCAGGTCCGGTTGAGGACGCCGAGGAGCGGGAACAGGTGATGGCCCGCTATCGGGCGAAGTTCCCCTTCATTGAGGAGCTGCCCCAAGCGCTGGCCCACGCCCGGCTCTATCGGGTCACCCCTCACTGGGTGCGGTGGATCGATAACACGAGGGGGTTCGGCTACCGGGTGGAGTGGCGGTTGCGATGACCTACCTGCGCGTTCTCCTACGATTCTTCAAGGCCAATCTGATGGCGGCCATGGAATACCGAGCGGATTTCCTGGCCAATGCCCTGGTCGCGGTGGCCGCTTCCCTCTGGACGCTGATGGCGCTCCAGGTGTTCTTTCTGCATCGCCCTCGACTGGGCGGCTGGCGTTATGAAGAAGCCCTCATCGTCGCCGGGCTTTTTATCGCTTTCGAAGGCGTAATGGCCGCCCTCTTCCGACCGAACCTGGAGGAGATCCCGGAAGCCATCCGCCAAGGCACACTGGATTTCATCCTGCTGCGCCCCCTGGACAGCCAGTTCTTGGTCTCCTTCCAGCAGATGCAGGTTTGGCACTTCACAGATATCATGCTGGGCCTGGGGGTAGTGGCCTGGGCCCTAAGCCGGCTGGGATGGCCCTCACCGGATCGCCTGCTTCTGTTTGGCGTGATGCTGCTCTCCGGCTTAGTGATCTTTTATTCTTTGTTGATGATCCTGATCACCCTCGCGTTCTGGTTCGTCGAGGTCGGAAACATCATGGAATTGATCTACACGTTCTTTGAGGCCGGGCGCTTCCCGGTGACCGCTTTCCCCACCTGGATCCGGATTGTGTTAACCTTTATCGTCCCCATCGCCTTCATCACCACGGTGCCCGCCCAGGCGGTCCTGGGTTGGCTGCGCCCCGAGGGAATCCTGACTGGTCTCCTGATCGCCACGGTCCTCTTCCTAATCAGCCGGGCCTTCTGGCGCTACGCGCTCCGCCATTACACCAGCGCAGGGGGATAGCGCGCCCCAAAGCATTCCGGCAGCGGGTAGATGGGGTATTTTGTAGGGGCACCCCTTGTGGGTGCCCCAAGGCCTGGGGCAGGCACAAGGCCTGGGGCAGGCACAAGGCCTGCCCCTACTCGCTCATCTCCTCCAGCTCCAGCTCCGCCAGCGGCACCTCGGCTTCGCACTTGAGACAGCGAGCGTTCTCCCGGTTGTTCTGCACCAGGAGCCCCCCGCAGTGCGGGCAGCGAACGCTGAGAGGACGCTTCCATGTGGTGAAGTTGCACGTGGGCCAGTTGCTGCACCCATAGAAGGTGCGACCCCGTTTGCTCTTCTTCTCCAGAAGCTCCCCACCACACTGCGGACATGGGACCCCCAGCTTGTTGTAGAAGGGGCGGGTGTAACGGCACTCGGGAAAGCGGGTGCAACCGATGAACTTCCCGAAGCGCCCATAACGGATCTGGAGCGGCGCCCCACACTCCGGGCATTGCTCATCCAGCACCTCGTGGTCCAGCGAGACCTTCTGGATCCCGGCCAGGGCAGCTTGGAGCTGTTGCTCGAAGGGTCCGTAGAACTGACGCAGCACCTCCACCCAGTCGGCCTCGCCCGCCGCGATCCGATCCAGGTCTTCCTCCATCCGAGCCGTGAAGTTCACATCCATAATGTTGGGGAAGTGCTGGACCAGGAGGTCCGTGACCGTGATCCCCAGCGGCGTGGGCACCAGGCGCTTGTCCACACGCTCGACGTAGCCGCGTTGGAAGAGCGTGGAGATGATGGGCGCGTAAGTGCTGGGCCGGCCGATGCCGTATTCCTCCAGGGCCTTGATCAGGGAGGCCTCCGTATAGCGCGGTGGGGGCTGGGTGAAATGCTGTTCCGGGAGCACCCGCCAGAGGCGCAGCCGCTCGTTGGGCTCCAGGGGCGGCAGGAGTCCGCCACCCTCTTCCTCTTCGTCTATCTTCGCGTCCTCCTCTCGAGCTTCCTCATAGACCACCAGGAAGCCCGGGAAGCGGATGACGGAGCCCGTGGCCCGGAAGAGATAGCGCGGGTTCTCCAAGGCCTCCAGGGGGATCTCCCCATCCGTGACCAGCGCCTGGGGCACCGCCACGATCTCCACCGTCACGGTGTCCAGGATAGCTGGGGCCATCTGGCTGGCCACGAAGCGCTTCCAGATTAGCTCATAGAGGCGGTACTGATCGCGGTCCAGGTAGGGCTTCACGGACTCCGGCGTCCGGAACACCGAGGTGGGCCGGATCGCCTCATGGGCCTCCTGGGCGATCCGGGCCCGGGTCTTATAGACGGGGGGCTCCGGCGGGAGCAGGTGCTCCCCATAGGTCTGAGCGATGAAGCGCCGGGCCTCCTCCTGAGCGAGAGGGGAGATGTTCGTGGAGTCGGTGCGCATATAGGTGATCAAGCCGACCGAACCTTCCTCCCCAAGGGGCAGGCCTTCATAGAGCTGCTGGGCCACCGTCATCGTGCGCCGGGCTGTGAAGCCCAAGCGGCGGGAGGCCTCCTGTTGCATGGTGCTGGTGGTGAAAGGGGCGGCGGGGCGACGCCGCCGTTCGCCCTTCTTGACGCTGACAACGACGTAGATGGCGCCCTCGAGCTCTGTCACCAGCGGGCGCACTTGTTCCTCGTTCTTGAGATCCGGCTCCGCCCCCAGGTAGCGGACCAACCGAGCGCGGAAGGTGCGCTCCTCATCCTGCTTGCTGAGCTCAACGGCGATGGTCCAGTATTCCTCGGGAACAAAGGCTTGGATCTCCCGTTCCCGCTCCACGATCAGGCGCAACGCCACCGACTGCACGCGGCCGGCAGAGAGGCGCCCGCGGACCTTCTCCCAAAGCAGGGGGCTCAGTTTGTAGCCCACCAGCCGGTCGAGGACACGACGGGCCTGCTGGGCGTTCACCAGCTGCATGTCGATGCCGCGGGGATGGGCGAAGGCCTCCCGGATCGCCGGCTCGGTGATCTCGTGGAAGACCACGCGGCGCAGCTTGGAGGGTGGGATGTGGGCGACCTCCGTCAGGTGCCAGGCGATGGCTTCCCCCTCTCGATCGGGGTCCGTAGCCAGGTAGACCTCGTCTGCTTCCTTCACGGCTTCCCGCAGCTCCCGCACCACCGCCTGCTTCTCCTTCGGCACGCGGTAGGTCGGCTTGAAGCCGTTTTCGATGTCCACTGCCAGTTGCGATTTCAACAGATCCCGCACGTGACCGATTGACGCCTTCACGACAAACCCCCGGCCCAGGATACGGCTCACCGTCCGGGCCTTCGCCGGGGATTCGACGATCACCAAGCGTGTCCCTTTCTCCGCCATTTCCTCCCTCCGATGAGTCGGACTTCAGAGGATGAACCAGGCTGGCTGTGATCCATCATCCCCACGCCTGTCGTTCACCTCATGCCTAGCGCTCCTTCCGGATTTGATTTTTCGTTTTGGTCCCCTAGGGGTTTGGGGGCGAGCCGGGCGCCGAAGGCGCCCGG
>DATMAC010000385.1:0-9788 GCA_035573655.1 Thermoflexus sp. | reverse complement strand
CCTGGCTTCGCAATTACAAGAGTTGCGCCAACAAGTGGTGGCTTTCCTGGACCAGTTCAAAAACGGCTCCCAAGCCTTGCTGCGCTACGTCGGGTTATGGTCAGAATAATTTGTTAAAGTGCAATAGCGCCCGTTTTCTTTGTGTGAACATCCATTCCGGCCCTTCGGTCCCCCTGGCGTCCGATGGCAGCAAGGGCCTTGCACACACCGTTTGGCGGATGAAGGCTCGCTCTTTGTCCGATACATCGAACGGGCACTGAAGTGCCCTACTACGAATAGATTTTTGTTCGTAGTAAGGCGCTTGAGCGCCCGTTTTCTTCCTGCGAACGTCCGTCGCAAGCTTCCAGTTTCGCCCGGCGCCAGAAGGGAACACCTCAGGGCTACGGAATCGGCTGCGTCCGCAGGATCCAGACGGTGATGGCCAGCGCGAGGACCCACAGGAGCCCCCGCGCCCGGGGAGAACCCCCAATCCGCTCTTCCCCCAACAGTAAGCCGATGAAAGCCACCCCATAAGCGCCGGGCCCATGGCCGATGGCCACCGCCCATATCGTCCAGAGCGGCCAGGCGATCCATCGGGCCTGCGGGATCCGGAACCCCATCCACGCCAGCCCGATCGGAATTCCAACGAGCAGGGCGAGCATCGAAGGCATTCCACCTGCAAGCCCCAGCCACCATGGGAGCGTCCCCACGGTCCACCCTTCGACCCCCTCGCGGACGCCCGGACGCTCAAGGCGCCGCGCGAGGGCCAGCGCGATCCCCGCCCCAAGCGTCAGCCATCCTCCGATGCTCCCGACCAGCCCGATCCCGACTCCGAGGGCGAGGAAGGCCGTCGCCATGACGCCCAGGAGCTCCGGAACCTCCCGAGCGCGGTGGGAGATCCCATCGACGAGCCGTCTCATCGTTCGGAGAAATCGATCCGCCGGGCTGCCTGGCTGCAGATAGGGCAGGAGTGGCGAACCGAGGAGCGTCGAGGGGGGAAGCGGCCCCCATGGGGCTTCGAGGAACAGCCAGCGCAGCGCTGGCCATCCTCCTTCCGCCAGCAACCACGCGCCCATCAGCCAAGGCCCAGAGGGCGGCCCGCCGCTGGCCACCAGCGCAGCGATCAGAGTCAGCGTAGCTTCCCCCTTGCCGAACAACAAAAGGAGAGGGAGGCCCCTGCGCCCGCCTGGCCGCATCTGGGCCTCCGAATCACGCTCTGAGGCCCTGGCCATCTTCAATCTCAAAGTCATGGATCTCCAAAGCTCGCAGCACAGAGCGCATCCGCTCGAAGTGGGTGCCAGGCCAGTAGATCCGACCGCACTCCGGACAGCGGTGGAAACGCTCGTACTGCTGCCAGATGAAGGCCGGCACGTGAAGGGCCACCGACTCGCGGGGGACGATGGTCAAACGCGCGTTGCATACGGGGCAACGGGAGAACGGGGCGTCGGCAGGATCTCCGAAACGCTCTCGGATCATCCGGAGCTGAAGGATGAGATCCTCGTGATCGACCAGGAAGGCCCAGGGCCCGCCCCGCCGCGCCAAGGCATGATCCCGAGTGAGCAGGATGCGACCCTCAGCCTGTGCGATGCGCAACAAAGCATCATCATCGAGAGCGGGATCATAGCGAGTGTCGTAGCCCAGAATCCGCAGCCATTTCGCCAGGCGGCCGAGCATCGTGTCGACCACAAAGCGGGCGGAACGAGGGTTCTCCAGCGGAGTCATCGTAGCCCCCTGATGGGTCAACGGAGAGCTTATGATCCTTCCTGGCCTTCGGCGAGTTCCTCCAGTTCGACTTCGTCCAGGCGCCGTTCCCTCGGGCGAAGATGCGGGAAGAGGATCACCTCACGGATGGAGCGACGATCGGTGAACAGCATCGTCAAGCGATCGATCCCCAGCCCCAGGCCGCCGTTCGGAGGCATCCCATACCGCATCGCGTCCAGATAATCCTCATCCATGGGATGCGCCTCCTCATCCCCAGCCTCCCGGGCCCGCCCCTGCTCCAGAAAGCGCTGCTCCTGATCCTGAGGGTCGTTGAGCTCCGTGAATGCGTTGCAAATCTCCATCCCCCCGATAAACCCTTCGAACCGCTCCACCGTCCCCGGATCATCTGGACGGGCCTTGGCCAAGGGGGAGATCTCGCGCGGGTAATCGTAAACGAAGGTGGGCTGGATGAGATTGGGCTCCACGAAGCGGGAGATCAAGTCATCGATCAGCTTCCCCCGGCTGGCGCGGGGATCCACCTCGATGCCGCGGGCGGCCATGGCGGCGGCGAGGGATTCACGAGTCGGGTGCTGGGCGATGTCGATCCCGGCGAACTCCAAGATGGCCTCGCGAAGAGGGATCCGACGCCAGGGCGGCGTGAGGTCGATTTCATGGCCCTGATAGACCAGCGTGCGGCGCCCCAGCACCTGGTCGGCGACGAAGGCGATCAGCTCCTCGGTCAGCCGCATCATCTCCTGATAATCCGCATAGGCCACATAGCATTCCATCTGGGTGAATTCAGGGTTATGCTTGAACGAGATCCCCTCATTGCGGAAATCACGGCCGATCTCATAGACCCGCTCGAACATCCCCACCAACAGACGCTTGAGGTAAAGCTCGAAACTGATCCGCAGGTAGAGCTGCTGCTTGAGCTCATTGTGGTAGGTGATGAAGGGGCGGGCGGAGGCTCCGCCGTAAATCGGCTGCAGGATCGGCGTCTCCACCTCGATGAACCCCCGCGCGTCCAGGAAAGCACGGATGGCCCGGATGAGCGCCGCACGGGTGCGGAAGACCTCCCGGACCTCCGGGTTCATCATCAGGTCCAGGTAGCGCCGCCGATAACGGGTCTCCACATCCTTCAGGCCGTGCCAGCGAGAGGGGGGCGGGTAGATCGCCTTGGCCAGCATGCGGAAATCCCGAACCCGGAGGGAGATCTCCCCGGTCCGGGTGCGCATCATCGTTCCTTCCGCTTCGATGAAATCCCCTAGGTCGAAAAACTCCTGGAAGAAGCGGTAACGCTCCTCTCCCAGATCATCATAACGGAGGAACAACTGGAGGCGACCGTCGCCGTCGTGGAGGTCTGCGAAGGTGATCTTCCCCATCACACGGATCGCTGTCAGGCGTCCGGCGACCACGGCCTCCACGGTCCCCTCGCCGTCCTCGACGGCCAGGAACGCCCGGATCGCTTGGGCGCTGGTGTGGGTGCGCCGGGAGCGAGGCGGATACGGATCGATGCCCTGAGCACGGAGTCGGGCGACCTTTTCCAGACGGCGGCGAACGATCTCTCGAAAGAGGGCCATGCCGGGAACCTATTCGATGCGGAGGATACGGAAACGCAGGACGCCATCCGGGGCGTTGACGGTGACCACATCCCCCACCCGATGGCCCAGAAGGGCCTGTCCCAGGGGGGACTCGTTCGAAATCCGCCCGCGGGCGGGATCCGCCTCCGCCGAGCCCACCACCTGATAGCGCTCCATCGTGGAGCCCCCCTCCTCCTGAATCGTCACCCAACTCCCCAGGGTGACGAAGGTCTTGGGGCCGGTGGTTTCCTCGATGATCACCGCCCGGCGGAGCATGGACTCCAGGGTCATAATCCGGCCTTCGACGAAGGCTTGCTCCGTCTTGGCTGCCTCATATTCCGCGTTCTCATCGTAATTGCCCTCGTCCATCGCCAGGTTCAATCGCTTCGCGATCTCCTGACGCCGGACTGTGCGTAGGTATTCCAGTTCCTCGAGGAGCTTCTGGTAACCTTCGCGGGTGAGATAAATCGGTTGCTCGCTCATAGAGCCTCACAGAATGAATAGTTTCGAAACAATACTCTGCTTGATGGGAGAACGATAAACAGAAAGAGCGCCTCTTTGGGCGCCCCATTTATTGGATGAACGATCACTTGATCCGAATAATCCTTTTCTCGTCCTCCTAATTATAGCATGCCTCCAAGGGGCAAACAAGAAGCGCCTGCCCTTCCGCCCAGGGCTTTTCCGGGATAGCCCCTCCCCCCTCCCCGCAGCCCTTTGGGCGATGTGGAAGGGAGGTGGAAAACATTTTTAGGTAAGCCGGACGCCCCCGGCGCCCAGATTGCCCCAAAAATCCTCACGAGGAAATCCACCACGTATATTGCTAAAGCCCTGGCTCCTCCAGGTGTCCATCCTCGTCCGTCCCTGTCTCCTGGCCCTCGCCCCGGCCTAACGAATCGAGCAGCATCCGCGGCATCTCCTCGATGGGCTCCGGGGCGCTGACATCCTCCAGGGCTCCTCGAAGCCTCTGCATCTCACGGAACTTGGGGAGCACGCGCCGTTCGAAAGAGCCCAGCGCCGCGTTATATTTTTCCACCGCCTGCCTCAATTCTCTCCCAAGCTCAGAGAGATGCTCAACAAATTTGGATATGCGCTGGTGGAGCTCGTGGCTCTGCTGGATGATGGCTTGAGCGTTCTCCAGCGTTCGTTGCTGTTGCCATCCATAGGCGATCGCTTTCAGGAGCGCCAGGAGGATCACCGGGGTTGCTGGCAGCACCCGTTGCTGAAATGCAAACTCCAGGAGATCATGATCTCCCTCAAAGGCAGCGCTCAGGATAGGTTCCCCAGGAATATACAACACCACGAATTCCGGTCCGGGATTTCCCAGCGCCCGCCAGTATTCTTTCCTGCTCAATGCTTTGATGTGATCCCTCAAAGCCCTCGCGTGGTCCTCGAGGTGTTTTTTACGCTCTCTCGTGTCAACGGCTTCCACCGCCCGCCAGTAGGCATCCATAGGGGCCTTCGCATCGACGGCGATATAGCGGCCGTTGGGCAGATAAATCAACAGATCCGGACGGGAGCCCTCGCTGAGACTTGCCTGGAACTCGAGGTCCACATGTTCATGCATGCCCGCTAGTTCCACCAGGCGCTGCAACTGGATCTCTGCCCATCGTCCGCGGGGGATCGAGGCTTTCAGCACGCCGGCGATCTCGGTTGTGTGTTTTTGTAGCTCGCCGATCGCCCGGAACAGCTGATCTAGCTCCTCTTTTAGAGCACCATGCGCTTGTGCCTGCTCCTGTAGCTGCTTCAGCAATGGGTCGAATTGGTGCTGGGTGATCTGGACCAGATCCTTAAGCGCATCCCCGGTGATGGCGCGCAGACTCTCCCGTATCGCCTCCGGCGATGTCTGCCCTCTCAACACCTGAAGCTCCGCCCGGAGCTCAGCCTCTCGAAGGCGTCTCCACAAGAACAGGAGGAGCGCCCCGCACATGACTCCCAGGGTGAACCCGACGGCGACCCCCACCAGGGCCCATCCGATCACGGATCCCATAGCGCTTCCTCCTGCCCATGGATTCTCTCACGGCGTACCGGCCCGCGTAGAGAAAACCCAGCGGTGAACCCATGCGATCGCTTCGATTCGGCGCGCCGAACCGCTGGACTCTGCCCATGGGCTTGAGGCCGGGCAGGCTGGCCCGGCCATCCCCAATATCCCCATGGCCCGAGGGGCCGTTGGAGCAGCGTTCAGGGGATCCATCCCTTCGGCAAAGAACGTCGTTTGCCCCTTCACGCGGCGGCCCGCTCTTCCCGGACGAAGCACTCTAGGATATCCCCCTCAGCGAAATCGTGGAACCCCTCGATCCCAATACCGCACTCGTAACCCGCCCGCACCTCGGTGACGTCGTCCTTGTAGCGCTTGAGGGAGGCGATGCGGCCCTCATGGATCCGCTGGCCGCCCCGTAGGACCCGCACCATGGCGTTCCGCCGGATCTCCCCATCCCGGACGTAGCACCCGGCCACCTGTCCTCCCTTCACTTTGAACACTTGGCGGACCTCCGCATGGCCGATGACCCGCTCCTGGATCGCGGGAGCGAGCATGCCCTTCAGGGCCTTCTCCAGGTCCTCCTCAATGTGATAGATCACATTGTACAGACGGATGTCCACCCCCTCGCTCTCCGCCAGCCGCTTCGCGGCGGCATCCACCGGAACATTGAAGCCGATGATGATTGCATCGGAGGCCGCCGCCAACGTCACATCTGAGACGCTGACCTCGCCGGCATCCGCGTGGAGAACGTTGAGCTGGAGCTGATCCTTCGCATGCTTTTCCACCAACCGCTCCAAAAGCCCGATGATCGGTTCGATCGAGCCCTGGACATCGGTCTTGACGATGACGTTGAACTCGCGGACTTTGCCTGCCTGCATCCGGTGATAGAGGTCTTCCAAGCTCATCCGCCGGACCTGGCGCTGGCGTTGGCGCTCGGCCGCACGGCGCTCGGCCAGCTCCCGGGCCTGGCGCTCGCTTTCCACCACTTCGAACAGATCCCCCGCCTCCGGCACATCCGAGAGCCCCATGACCTCCACAGGCGTGGAAGGGGGCGCTTTCCGTAATGGGCGGCCGCGGTCGTCGAACATCGCACGCACCCGGCCATAGGTCGCGCCGGCCACGATGATATCGCCCTGCTTCAACGTGCCGTTCTGCACCAGCAGGGTGGCCACCGGGCCGCGCTTATCCACCCGCGCGTCGATCACCGTGCCTACCGCCGGGCGATCCGGATTCGCCTTGATCTCCCGGGTCTCCGCCACTAACAGGATCGCCTCCAAAAGCTCCTCGATCCCGATGCGCTGCTTGGCCGAGACCTTCACCACAATGGTGTCTCCCCCATATTCCTGGGGAACCAGACCCAACTCCGCGAGCTGGCTCATCACGCGCTCCACGTTGGCGGTGGGCTTGTCGATCTTGTTGAGGGCGACGATCACCGGCAGGCGGGCCGCCCGAGCGTGGGCCAGGGCTTCGCGGGTCTGGGGCATCACTCCGTCATCGGCCGCCACCACCAGGACGGCGATGTCGGTGACCTGAGCCCCCCGAGCGCGCATCTGGGTGAAGGCCTCATGGCCCGGTGTGTCCAGGAAGGTGATCTTGCGATCATTGTATTCCACCTGATAGGCGCCGATCCGCTGGGTGATCTGCCCCACCTCCTGGGCGGCCACATTGGTGCGGCGGATGGCGTCCAGCAGGGTGGTTTTCCCATGGTCCACATGGCCGAGGACCACCACCACCGGCGGCCGCGGCTTCAGCTTGGAGGGATCCTCTTTCGCATAAAGGCGCTCCCAAAGCAACGAAGGGCCTTCCTCCTCCGTCGCCTCCGGCGGCCGCTGCTCCCGGGGCTCGAAGCCGAACTCGTGGGCCACCAGGGCCGCCGTTTCGTAATCGATGCGCTGGTTGATGCTGGCCATGATGCCGTTGTGCATCAGGACCTTAATGACGTCGATAGGACTGACGGACATCAGCGCGGCCAGCTCGCGCACCGTGATGCTCGCCGGGATCTCGATCTCCTTCCGTCCGTTCTGTCGCATTCCACGCCTCCTCACACGGTATTTTAATGCTTCATCCACGAGGATTCTCTGGCGGAGATTACGAGCAAGCCCAGCGCCAGAGACGCCCGGCTTGCCCCCAAAATTCAATGGATCCACCTCCACGGCCCGTCTGGGCGGATTAGGTGACTCTCTCCCCGGAAACGGGGGAGAGCGCGTCGCGGTGGAATGCCTGAATCGTTTTTCCAGTTGCAAAAGCGCCCGTTTTTTCTTGCGAACATCCGTCACAGGCTCTCGGTTTCCTCTGGCGCCTGATGGCCTGGAGGGCCTTTCACGCGTCATTCGGCGAGTGGATGTTTGTTCTTTGTCTGACGCATGGGACGGGCACTGAAGTGCCCTACTACGAACGGGATTTTGTTCGTAGTAGGGCGCTTTAGCGCCCGTTTTTTTCTTGTTGACACCCATCGTGGGTCTTCGGTTTCCTCTGGCGTCTGATGACCTGAAGGGCCTTTCACGCACCATTCGGTGAGTGAAAGCCCGTTCTTTGTCTGACGCGTGGGACGGGCGCTTTTGCGGCTTAACCCCAACTTATTTAGGCAATCGCCTGAGGCGGAATTTGCTCCTCTCATCCTCTCTTGCCCCTCTTCTCCCCCCGGAAACGGGGGGAGGGAGCGTCACGGTGGATTGCCTAAATCGTTTTTCCAGCTGCTAAAGCGCCCGACTCCAAACGGCCCCCGGCCCAGCCCCGGAAAACCCCGAATGGTTCGAACATGGAAAAGCCATGGCTGGGGTGCTCTTCCCTTGATTTCAATGAAGCCCCTGCGATACGGGTAGGGGCAGGCCTTGTGCCTGCCCTGGGGCACCCCCAAGGGGTGGCCCTCCGTGAATAAAAACCGGCACGGTGGCCTAGGCCGACCGTGCCGGCGGATTCGGTCGAGAACGGTTGGCCTGCTCACGCAGGTCAGATGGCTCCTTCCCGCCCCTTCGGACCTGCCATTACGCCTCATCCTCCGGCAGGGTCGAGGCATAGGCCACCAACGCCATCCGATCCTCCTCCCGCAACGCCTCGATCCGCAGGGCGTATTCCAGGCGCCCATCCTTCAGGGCCCGCTCCCAGCAGGAACGGCGTGGGTGCACATACGCCCCACGGCCCGATTTCTTCCCCGTCGGATCGATCTCCACGCGTCCATCCGGGGTGCGGACGATGCGGATCATCTCCCGCTTCGCCTGCACCTGCCGGCAACCCACGCATGTGCGTTGAGGGATATGCCTCCGAGCCATAGGTGTTCTACCTGGGTTCTGGAAGGAAGTTCATAAGCTCCGCCCTGGCAACGGCGTCCGGCTTCGCTCCTTATGGCTTACGCTGCTTCGGCGCCCAGAATCCGTCGCAGGCATGCTTCGGCCGGAGGCAGCGGTTCCTGGAACAGCCATTCGACCTCCAGCCAGAAGCCGGGCACCGCCTGGCCGATCAGGGTCCCCTCCCGCATCCGTACCACCTCCCTCTCCGCGCCCGCTATCCGATGAACCACCACCTCTCGCCGCTCCAGATCCACCACCCAATACTCCGGGATCCCCGCCTCCCGATATTCGGCCGCTTTCTCCCCCAGATCCATCCCTCGCGTGGCAGGGCTGGTCACCTCCACCACCAGCGCCGGCCGCACCTCCAGGGGTACCCCCCGCACCTTCTCCACCTCCTCCGGCGGCACGACAAATATATCCGGCTCCCGTATCACGTCCGGCAACACCCGAAGGGCCGCTGGACCTGTCAGGGCCTTGCCCCATCCCTTCACTTCGCAATAGCCCCGTAAGAGCCAGTAAAGGAAGCCGACGAGATCTTGATGCTCTGCGGTGGCAGGCGAGTGCATGATGAGCTCCCCGTGCGCAAACTCCCAGATTTGATCCTCGGGAGCCTCCTGCAGATAGCGCTCCAGCGTCCAGCCCCCCATCCGCACCAAATAGGGGCCGGCGATCGGTTCCTTCCGCTCATCCACCACCATCATATGCATCGCTTTCACTCCTCCAGCCAGTCCCGCACGCGGCTGCCACGCATCCGCCGCAGCCAGGTTTCATCTTCGTAGTCGATCTCATAGCGAACCCGTCGACGCTCCTTGCCCTTCCCCGCCTTCTTGCGCCGCCGGAGCTCCTCTTCTTCCTCATCATCCTCCTCATCTTCTCCCACGTCCACCGGCTCATGCTCCGGAATTACGGGCTCCGGCATGGGAAGGGAGGGTTCTGGGAACTCCATCTCCGGCTCCGGGTGCAAGCCCTCCTGACCCTCCATCGCCGCCACTTCCTCCTCGGCTGGAGTGGGTATCGGCTCATGCGCCGTTAACTCCAGGGCGGGTTCCGGATGTTCTGCGATGGGCTCAGCCTCCAGCGTCGACTCAGGGATCGAGGCCGCGATCTCCACGCGAATCGGTTCGGCCTCCATCGGGACAGGCGCCTTCTCGGCTGTCTTTTCAGTGACCTCTGCTGGGACCTCCGGCGCCTCTACCCGGGCCTCTTTCCGGGCCTTGCGGCGGGCCCGCTCGGCCTCCCGCCGGGCCATATAGGCCTGATAGG
>DATMAC010000384.1:0-2582 GCA_035573655.1 Thermoflexus sp. | reverse complement strand
GCCTGGGTGGGTTCCCTTCTGCTGACCTCAGGCCTCGTGCTTCTGACGCTGCTTCCCCTCGGGCTTTCCTCTGGCATCCTGATGCGAGGGGACGTCGCCCTCTACTTCTATCCGTACTGGGAAGCCGCCGCGCGGGCGACCCGGGAAGGCCGCCTGCCCCTGTGGAATCCGGATCTCTTCGCAGGGGTCCCTTTTCTGGCCAATCCCCAGGTCGGCTTCTTCTATCCGCCGAACCGGGTGCTCTCATGGCTGCCGGTTCCTACCGCCTTGAAGGTTTCCATCCTCCTCCACACCCTCTGGGCCGCGTGGGGCATGCTCGGGCTGGCCCGCCGGCTGGGTTATCGAACCGGCGGATCCGTAGCCGCGGCGGTTGCCTACGCCCTGGGCGGCTACTTCCTCGCCCAAGCGGAGCACATCAACCAGTTCCAGGCGTTGGCTTGGCTGCCATGGATGGCATGGGCGTGGGCAGCGGGCCGGCCAGCTGGCGTGGGCCTCGCAGGGGCCATGCAGCTTCTGTGCGGCCACGCCCAGACCGTGATGCTCTCCTGGATCGCCCTGTTGGTCTTCTTCGCACCCTCCCGGGAGGATCGCACTCGCCTGTCGGGATGGGTCCGGGCATGGGGAACCGGGGTGTTGGGCGGGGCGCTGGCGCTGGGTCTGAGCGCCGTCCAGTGGCTTCCGAGCCTTGAATTGACCCGCGCGTCCATCCGAGCAGGCGGCCTCCCATTGAATGAGGCCCTTTCGTTTTCGCTGTCACCGCTGTTGCTGGGCCGCTCGCTGCTCCCCGGGCAAGCGCCCCTCGTGCTGACGGAGTTCATCGCCTATATCGGGATCCTCGGGGGGCTCAGCCTGGTGGCGGGGATCGGCCGACCGGGCTGGACCCGCTGGGCGGCGGTTGCTGGACTGGGGCTGTTCCTCGCCCTGGGGATCTATAACCCAATCGCTGTCCTGCTGGTGGGGCTGCTTCCCCCGCTGCGCGCCTTTCGGGTCCCGGCACGCTGGCTCGCCCTCTGGGCCTTCGGGGCCGCTCTGGGGATTGGGGCCGGGTTCGATCAAGGATTCGCCGGGCTCAAGCGCTGGCAAATCGTAATCTGGGCGCTGGGCACCCTCGCTTTAATGGGCCTCGCCGTCGCCGCTGGGCCGATCCGCCCACCGGGAATGACCGGCCCACTGGGCCCCGCGAGTGGTTCATTCATCATCCTGGGGCTGGGCCTCCTCGGGATCGGCTTCCTTCACATCCAGCGGCGCCTCCCTCGCGGGATCTGGCTCGGCCTTTGGGCGGCGGAACTGATCGGGGCCGCGTGGGGGCTACCTGTCAACCGCCTCACGGCCCCTGCCGCGTGGTCGGATCCTCGGCTTCCAGCGGTGGTGTTGCGGGATCTCTTAGCCCAGGAGGGGCCATGGGCCGGGCGGATCCTCAGCGTTGTGGACCTCCACTTCGATCCCGGCGACCTCGGGGAATGGCGGAGCGTCCTGGAAGGTCAACTCCCAGCCGAAGCTTTCGCTGAATTCGTGATCGCAACGAAATACAAAGAAGCCTTGGTGGCCAACCTGCCCATGGTATATGGTCTGCCCACCGTGGACGGCTACGACGGGGGGGTGCTGCCGTTGCGGCGCTACATCGAGCTGGTCCGTCGCTTCGTCCCGGTGGAGCGCCTGCTGATGGACGGTCGGTTGTGGGAAGCCCTGACGGCTCTGCCGGAGCCCCGTTGGCTGCAGCTCCTGGGGGTGCGTTGGATCCTCATGGACCGCCTGCGGGACGAGTGGATCGATGGCGTGTTTTACGATCGTGGCGTCGTGGCGGACGCCTGCGGTGGGGAGCCGATCGAGGCAGGGCCGTTTCCTCCTTTTGAGGCGACCGAGCTCCGCCTGCGGGTGGCGTCATCGCTTTCGCCCCGCACCCCCCTGGGGATGGTTGTGCTTCGCGGAGCTGGGGGGGAGACCCTCGAATTTTCCGTGGAAATGGAGGAAGAAGGGCGGCCAGTGGTGGTCGACTGGAAGGAGCCTCGGACGATCCTCGGCGTCTCACTGCGTCCCCTCCCTGAAGCTTGCGCGCAGGGCGGATGGCGGGTAGAGGGCGGTGCGCTGGTCGATCGACGGACGGGGGCCTTTCAGGCGCTGGTGTTGAGCCCGGGCGGATCCTTCGCCTTACGTTACGCGGGAGATATTAAGATTTACGAGTTTCGGAAGGCTTTGCCCCGCATCTATGGCGTCTGCACGGCGGAGTTCGCCCGGGATGAAGCGGAGGCCATGGGCCGTCTGGCCGAACCCACCTTCGATCCATCCCGGATGGTGGTGCTGGAAGGGGAGGCGATCGCGTTCAGTGGGGCCTCGCGCGAGTGCCCGGTCGAGGTGCGCTGGATCCGTTTCACGCCGGAGGTTCGCGAGGCAGCGGTTCGCCTGGAGCAGCCTGGATGGCTGGTGCTCATGGAATCTTTCGATCCCGGATGGCGGGCCACCGTCGATGGGCGCGCAGCGCCCATCCTCCGGGCCAACGGGTTGTTCCAGGCCATCCCGGTCCCGGCGGGCGGGCATACGGTCCGCTGGGAATATCGGCCGGGATCGTGGACTGCTGGGCTCAT
>DATMAC010000383.1:0-6329 GCA_035573655.1 Thermoflexus sp. | reverse complement strand
CCCGTTCATAAATCGTTTGAAGCAGGCGCCCCAGATCCACCTCCGGCTCCTCATCCCCCGGCAGCAACGGCAGCCGGAACACCGGGATCGGATCCCGAACCGTGAACACGTACAACAGCGCCCGCGGGCGCTGCTCCCAACGGCTGACCAAAATCCGATAGTGCCCATCCCGCCCGTCCCCCACCACCGGCATCGGCTCCCCCGCCCGCAAGAGATCAATCTCCACCAGATGCGTTCGGCTGCCCAGCAGAAGCGTCCGTTTCTGCTCATACAGCCGACGGGCCTCCCCCGAGCGCTTGTTCGTCGGGGAGAGGATCTCCACCACCGTTACCACTTCCCCCGTGCCGGCAGCCCGCACCTCCAGATAGGTCTCCCGCACCGTCTCCGGAAGCGGCACCTCCACCACCCGGGCTTCCAGGGAGGACAGGGAAGGCCTGCCTACCCCGGGGATCGTTTCCGCAGTGGGCGCCACCACCACATCGGCCCGCGCCGGCCATCCAGCCCCCTCCGGCGTGATCAAATAAACTCGCTCCTCGATGGCAACGATATAACGTGGACGCAGCCGCGGGGCGAGATCATCCCGCAACGCCGCAATCAGGCTGTTATGCACATCCGTCCAGAGCGCCGGGTGCTCCAGATATGGATCCATCCCTGGGAACGGGGAAGGCATCCTTTCCCCTCTGTTATCGTCATGGGCGCTTGCAAAGACGGGAAGCTGGGGCAGCTTTCAGATCGATCGCCGGAAGCCCCGCTCCCGCAGCAACGCGTCGGCCCATTCCGCAAAGGGAGGCTCCAATGGCGGAACAGGCTCCTCTTCATAATTCACCCGCAGATCGTAAGCCGCCCGTTCATAAATCGTTTGAAGCAGGCGCCCCAGATCCACCTCCGGCTCCTCATCCCCCGGCAGCAACGGCAGCCGGAACACCGGGATCGGATCCCGAACCGTGAACACGTACAACAACGCCCGCGGGCGCTGCTCCCAACGGCTGACCAAAATCCGATAGTGCCCATCCCGCCCGTCCCCCACCACCGGCATTGGCTCCCCCGCCCGCAAGAGATCAATCTCCACCAGATGAACCTGAGCGCGCAGCAGTTCCTCCCGCTTTTTGAGATAGACCTGTCGCCCTTCCCCAGCTACCTTGTTGGCCGGGGAGAGAAGTTCCAACCAGGTCACCACCCGATGCGTCCCCGCCTCCCGGACCACCAGATAACGCTCCCGGATCTCCTCGGCCATTGGGACCTCCACGATCCGAGCGCCATAGGGCCCCGAGATCGCCTCCAAGGAGGGCCGAGGCCCCGGAGCCGCGGCGGCAATGATCACATCCGGCCGACTCGGGAAAGGAAGGGCCCCCTCCGGCGTGAGGAGATACACGCGCTCCTCCACCTCCACGTCGTAGCGGGGGCGGAGAATTGGCCCCAGGGAATCGGCCAACCCCACGATCATACGGCTGTGGAGGCCCGGCCAAAGGGCCGGGTGCTCCAGATATGGATCCATTCCTGGGAACGGGGAAGGCATGGCTTCCGATCCCTTTATCGGCTCATAAAGCGGCTCACCACCTCGGCCGGGATGGGGACGGTGAGACGATCGCCGACCTTGGGGCGCTCCGGCAGGGCCGCGCTCCCCACGACGATCCCGATGGGAGTTCCTTCCGCTTGATACCCTCGCTCGATCCAGGCCATGCCGGTGAGCAATCCCTCCGTGTCGAGGGCACAGCTGGTCACGTAGCCGATCACCCGCCCCCGGCGGTCCACCACCGCGTCCCCCAACTTGGGCAACCGCACGCCTTTCTCAGAAATCCGGAAACGAACCACCTCCATGGTCCGCTTCGCTTCCCGGGCCATATACGCCTTCCGCCCGATGAAGAACGGCTTGTAGAGTTTCACGAAGGAAGCGAAGCCGGCGTCCCCCGGGGTGAGATCCAACGGGCCAGCCAGCTCATGGCCATAAAGCGGAAGCCCTGCCTCCGTTCGGGTGCTGTCGCGGGCCCCCAGGCCGCACGGCTTGAGGCCGAAGGGCTTCCCGGCATCCAAGAGGAGCTCGAAGAGCGCCGGCGCTCGATCCGGGTGAACGAAGAGCTCGTAGCCGATCCGCTCGCCGGTGTAGCCGGTGCGGGAGATGATCAGATCGAAGCCTCGGATCTCCGCCCGCATCACCTGGCCCCGCTGGAGAGAGGCCAGCTGGTCTTTGGCCTGGCTGTCCATCAGGCTCTGGAGGATCCTCAAGGCCTGCGGGCCCTGCAGGGCGAGGTCCACTCGGCAATCGTCCCCCCACCGGCGGTCCCGCAGATCCCGAAGGACGACTTCATCGGTGAGCACAGCCCACGGCCGCTCTCGATCGATCTGCACCTCACCCCGGGCCACCGCGTTCAGCCAGGCCCAGTCGCGGTCGTTGTTGGCGGCGTTGACCACCAGCATGTAGCGATCGGGCGCCAAGGCATAGATGATGAGATCGTCCAGAACGTGCCCCTCAGGATCCAGGAAGTACGTATATTGGGACTCGCCGACCTTCAGGGCCATCACGTCGTTGGTCGTCACCCGCTCGAGGAACGCCCGAGCGCCGGGGCCGCTGACCTCCAGGACCCCCATATGGGAGACGTCGAAGAGGCCGGCGGCGGTGCGCACCGCCCGGTGCTCCTCGCTCACGCTGGTATACCAGACCGGCATCTCCCAGCCGGCGAAGGGGATCATCTTCGCACCCAGCTCGCGGTGCAGCTCGTAAAGGGTCGTCCGCTTAAGGGGCGCGCCCTCTGGCTCCGAGTAGGAGAAAGCCGGCAGCGGGCGGAGGTGTTCGCGGTGCGCCTCATCGACCGCCCGGAAGCCGATGAAGAAGGGCTTGTGGGGCGCCACGGCCGCTGCTTCGCGCAAATCGGCCGGGAAGCGAGCTTGGGCCCGTGCGGAGGCGGCCCGTGGATCCTCCGCGGGGATCTCCCGCACCCGCAGCGGGCCGGGTAGCTTCGCCCAGATGTCCTCATCGAAGCGGACATAGCCATCCGAGAGATCCCGCAGCCAGGCGGCGACCCGACCGGCCCGCTCCTCCGGCACCACCAGCCGGAAGGCGTCGGGGCCGTCCCGGATCAGATAGGCGGGGCTCATGATTCGGCCGTCAGCTTCCATCACGAACGTGGGAGCGCCCTCGCCGACCTTCAGGCCGACAGCCCGCTGGGTCAGGGCAGCGTCCAGGAACTCCGCCGCCCGGTCCCCCCGGATCTCCAGCACCACCTTCCCATCGGCGGCGGGGAGACGGTCGGTGATGAACCAGTAATGGGGATAGCCGCTCCGTGGGAGCTCTACGTCGATACCGGCTCGGGCGGCGAGCTCCGCCACGCGTAGCTTGGCCTCCTCTAGGACATCGAATTCGACTTTGGTGCGGTAGACCAAATCGCGTCCGACGTAGTAACGATGTGGCTTGCAAGCCCACAGCACGTCGGCGATGATGTCCGCCAGGGCCTCCACCTCCGGCTCCCGGAACCCCCGCTGAGTGATCCAGGGGGTCCCCAGGCGGATGCCGCTGGCCGCCCCAGCCCCGACGTCCCCTGGGATCGTGTTGCGGTTCACCACAATGCCGGCCAGATCCAGCACCCGGGCCGCCGGATCGCCCATCAACGGCGTGCCATCCGGACCCCGGACCGATTTGCAGTCCACCAGGAGGAGATGGGTGTTCGTGCCGCCGTATGGGATCCGCAGCCCGCGCTCCGCCAGGCGCCGGGCCATCGCTTGGGCGTTGCGGACGATCTGGTGCTGCAGGGCCCGGAACGTCTCCGTACGGGCTAACTTGAAGGCCACCGCCAAAGCCGCGAAGACGTTGACATGCGGCCCGCCCTGCTCGCCAGGGAACACCGCCCGATCGATTTTCTTCGCGATGTCCGGGTCCGTCGTGAGGATGCATGCCCCCCGCGGGCCCATGATGGTCTTATGGGTGGTGAAGGTGATCACGTGGGCATAGCCCAAGGGGGTGGGGTAAGCACCGGCGATCACCATCCCGGCCGTGTGGGCGATATCCGCCAGCAGATACGCCCCCACCTCATCGGCGATCTCCCGGAAGCGCTTCCAGTCGGGCGCCCACGGGTACGATGTGTAGCCGGCGATGATCATCTTCGGCCGGTGCTGCCGGGCGAGCTCGCGGATCTGATCGTAATCCAAGCGCTCCGTCTGAGGATCCACGGTGTACCAGACGATGCGGTAATGTTTGCCCGAGCGGTTGACAGGGGAACCATGGGTGAGGTGGCCGCCGTGAACCAACGACATGCCCATCACGGTATCGCCCGGCTGGAGCAGCGCCTCGTAGACCGCGTTGTTGGCTGGGGCGCCGGAGAGCGGCTGGACGTTGACAAAGATCCGCTCGGGGGGGATCTCGGGGGTCGCGAAGGCCTCTGCGCACCGTCGTCGGGCCAGCGCCTCCACGATGTCCGCGTATTCCACGCCCTTGTAGTACCGTTGATCGCCGTAGCGTCGGTAGAAGCCCAGTTGATCCTCGTAATCCAATAACTCCGCCTCAGTTTGGGTGCGGGTGCGTTCGTGGGGATAGCCTTCGGCGTAGATGTTCTGGAACACCGAGCCCAGCGCTTCGCGGACGGCCGCCGGGGCGTAGGATTCCGAGGGGATCAGGATCAGCTTGCGGATCTGACGCTCGTGCTCATAGCGGATCAGGGCGGCCACATCCGGATCCACTTCCGCCAGCGAACCCCGGAACAGGAAATCCGACATGGGCATCTCCCTTGCGCGATCTCGATTCTAGAAAAGGACGAAACAGAAAGGAGATTCTGCCTTTATCTTACGCGAGGGGCAGAAGGGGCGTCAAGGTCATAGGGCAAGCCACCGACTACTTGTGCGGACTCCGTTCTGGGTGGCCCACCCGCTGCGTTTCCCCACTCCCATCGGAACCGGATTCCGAACAAATTTATTCAATCCCCTTACCCAAGGGGTTGTAGGGCACACCATTGGGAAGACAGGCGACCCCTCCCCTCTCCCCGTGGCCCGAAAGGCCGCGGGGAGAGGGGAGAAAATTTTTCTGGGGCTGGGGGCCTTCAGTCCCCGGTCCAGCCCCAGAAAATTAGAACATTGAAAAGCCCTGCCCCCCAAATGGGGGCCTTGCTGCTTTGACTTCAGCTTGCTATAATGATTGATGAAATGGGCGGTTAGCTCAGGTGGTGAGAGCGCCGTGTTGACAACGCGGAGGTCAGAGGTTCGAGTCCTCTACCGCCCATCCGGAACGGCCCGCCCCGCTCGGGGTGGGCCATTGAACATCATACCGGGAAACCCGAGGAAGGGGACACGCCCTCAAGCCACCCCACGCCAGAGCGCGGGCCTCAAAGGCTGGGAGGGCCCGTCGTGGAGGCCTTGAGGGCACCGCCCTGGAGGGGTCATTCCGATCCGGCCCAATCGCGCCGGGGTAGGGGTGAACGGCCCGCCGCCGTTATCCGGCAAAGAGTGCGATCGCGCGTGCGCCGCGCGATCGAAATGGGGTGGAACCGCGGGAGGCCTGCGCCTCTCGCCCCGATGGGGCGGGAGGCGCATTTTTATTCCGTCCGATCGGCCGTCGGTGTAGGCCGATGGCTGGCCAAAGGCCCCAAAAGGGCGACTTCCAGTTGTCGCCAACGGAGGTCGGGATGCCCCAGAAAAAGATCGTTCCTTATCAAGATACATGGCTCTACCGCATCCGCCATTCATGCGCTCACATCATGGCCCAGGCCGTCCTGGAGATGTTCCCGGAAGGGAAGTTGGGGATCGGACCCCCCATCGAGGACGGTTTTTACTATGACTTCGACTTGCCCCGGCCGTTGACGCCGGAGGACCTGGAGCGGATCGAGGCCCGGATGCGGGAGATCATCGCCGGGAACCATCCCTTCGTCCGTCGCGAGGTGACCCCGGAGGAGGCGCGGGCGCTGTTCAAGGACCAGCCCTACAAACTGGAGCTGATCGAGGATATCCTCCAGCGCGGCACGGACGAATACGGCAACCCGCTCCCCCCGGGTCAGCGCCCCATCCTGACCACATATCGACATGATACCTTCGAGGACCTGTGCCGTGGCCCTCACGTGGAGCACACAGGCCAGATCCATCCCGGGGCCTTCAAGCTGCTCCACGTGGCCGGCGCCTACTGGCGCGGCGACGAGCGCCGGCCGATGCTCCAGCGGATCTACGGGACGGCATGGGAAACCCCGGAGCAGCTCGAGCAATATCTCTGGCGCTTGGAGGAGGCCAAGAAGCGCGACCACCGGCGCCTGGGCCGGGAGCTGGATCTCTTTTCCTTCCACGACATCGCCCCCGGCGCGCCCTTCTGGCATCCGAAGGGGATGATCCTCTTCCGGGAACTGGAGCGGTTGTGGCGG
>DATMAC010000382.1:0-5354 GCA_035573655.1 Thermoflexus sp. | reverse complement strand
CCCCAGGAGAGAACCAACTGCCTCACTCCTGAAAATCATCCACACGCCCTGGGAAGACCACCGAAGTCGTCGCCTGTTGAAAAAAGCCCGACACCCCGATGCCGCCTTAGCGCAGGAACTGAGGCAAGATGAAGACGAGCGCGACCTGCGCTCCGAGAAGGATCGCCGCCAATATGCCGATGCGGCGCAGGTCCCGCCGCACGTAGGTGTAATCGTAGCTCGCCAGGCTGGATGCTGGCCGGCGAGGGGGCAATGATGTCGTCGGGATGGAAGGCGCTGCCTCCCGGGCCGGCGTCGGGGCCGCCCGTGGCGCTGTCGAAGGCGTCGACCGAACCCGTCGTTTCTTGGCCATCGTTGAGAACGCTCCTGGCTGTAGGATTGCGGCTGGAGGTGGGGGTAGGGGCAACCACCAGGGTTGCCCCTACCGGTGTCTATCGGGCGATCTCCACCGCCCGGGTTTCCCGGATCACCGTCACCTTGATTTGCCCGGGGTATTGCATCGTCTCCTCGATCTTGCGGGCGATCTCCCGGGACATCCGGATGATGGCGAGATCGTCCACTTCCTCCGGCTTGACGATGATGCGGATCTCCCGGCCCGCTTGGATCGCATAGCATTCCATGACACCGGGGTAGGAACGGGCCAGGTTCTCCAGCTCCTGGATCCGTTTGAGATACATCTCCAGGGTTTCCCGGCGGGCTCCAGGTCGGGCGCCCGAGATAGCGTCGGCGGCCTCTACGATCACCGCTTCAATGCATTCCTGAGGAACTTCATGGTGATGGCTGGCGATGCAGTTGACCACTTTCGGCGGCGCCCCATAACGCCGGGCCAGCTCCGCGCCGATCAAGGCGTGGGTGCCTTCCACTTGATGGTCCACGGCCTTCCCGATGTCATGCAGCAATCCACCCATCCGGGCGATGCGCACATCCGCCCCCAGCTCCGCGGCGATCATCCCGGCCAGCCAGGCCACCTCCACCGCGTGTTGAAGTTGGTTCTGGCCGTAGCTGGTGCGGAACTTCAAGCGGCCCAGGAGGCGGATGAGCTCGGGGTGTAGGCCGGTGACCCCTGCGGCGGCCGCGGCATGTTGGCCTTCCTCCCAGATGATCCGCTCGACCTCCTCCCGGGCCTCAGCCACCACTTTCTCGATCCGCGCCGGATGGATCCGCCCGTCCTGGATCAGCCGGGTCAGGGCGATGCGGGCGATCTCGCGGCGCACCGGGTCGTGGGAGGAAAGGGTGATCGCCTCAGGGGTGTCATCGACGATGATCTCCACCCCGGTGATCTTCTCCAAGGCCCGGATGTTACGGCCGTTCCGCCCGATGATGCGCCCCTTCATCTCGTCGTTCGGAAGGGGCACCACCGAGACGGTCAATTCGGCGACTTGTTCGCTGGCGATGCGCTGGATGGCTGTGGCGATGATCTCCCGGGCGCGCTCCTCCGCCTGAAGCCGGGCTTCGGCTTCGATCTGGCGGTAGAGGCGGGCCATGTCTTCCCGCGCTTCCTTTTCCACCATCTCCAGCAGGGCCTGGCGGGCTTGCTCGACGCTCATCCCGGCGACCTGCTCCAAGGCGGCCCGACGTTCCTCCTCGAAGCGGCTGATGGCCGCTTGCAGTTGAGCGCTCTGGCGATCCAGTTCCGCCTGGCGCTCGGTCAGCCGGCGTTCCTGCTTCTCCAACCGTTCCGCCCGCCGGTCGAGCTCCTCCCGCCGATGGCGCAGCCGCTCTTCCTCTTTACGGAGATCGGCCCGCCATTTACGCAGCTCCGCTTCCGTGGCCTCTCGCAGACGAAGGGCTTCATCTTTTGCTTGAAGAAGAAGCTCTGTTGCCTGTTGTTTGGCCTCCTCAATCAGCCGCTGGGACTCCTGCCGTGCGGCTTCGATCTCCTCTCGGAGCTGCTCTCGAACGCGCTGTTGGACCAGCTGCTTCCCCAAGAACCATCCCAGCACACCGCCGCCGATCACTCCGATTACAGCAAGCAAGATCACGATCGGCCAGTCCATGGTGGATCCTGTTTGGTGAGATTCGAAGGCGGAGGGGCTGTATTTTCTCTTCGCCCCTCCTTCTCACTGGGCAGGTGCTAAAGCGCCCTTCGAAACCAAGCACTGTAGGGGATCAAAGAATCGATCCCCCCACCGGCTTTCATGCCGACTCGTCTAAGGGTAAGTCTCGGCCCTGTCCCCTCTCGGCTTCGATGATGTGCAAGATTTCCCTCACCAGCTCCCCCTCGAACCCCCGACGGATGAGATAACCGGCCAGGCGCCGTCGGAAGGTCAGGGGATCCAGGCCCCGCAACCGCCGGGCCCGATCCCGGGCCAGGCGCAGGGCGAGGGAGCGCTCATCGGGGGAGGCCTCTTGCAGGACCTCCTGGATGATCGCGGGGGGGATGCCTTTCCGCCGAAGCTCCGCCTGCAGGGCCCTGCGGCTCCGCGGCCGGAACGCGGTCCGGTTTTCCACCCAGAATTGAGCGAAGGCCCGATCATCCACCAACCCCACGCGCCGGAGCCGCTCCAGCTCTGCTTCTACGGTTTGGGCATCGAACCCTTTCCGACGCAAGTGGTCGGCGACTTCCCGTTCGCTGCGTGGGCGATAGCTCAGGAAGCGGAGGGCAAGCTCGTGCGCCTGCTCCAGGAGATCCCGTTCCAGCAGCCGGGCGATCTCATCCTCGGAAAGCACCTGACCTGGGCGCAGCTGCGCTGCTGCGATCGCCGTCAGGACGAACGCCCGACGGCCGTCCAGGTAAACCGCCACCCGTCCGCTCTTCAACGCTCGAAGATCGGTGATCCGACCGCCCATTCGGAGCCTGGGAAAAAGAACCTGCGGATCGGGGTGGGCATCCGCGCCTCCAGCCCCAGGTCATGGAGGATCTATTCCGCCTCCAGGATCGGGGAGGCTTCTTCAGGAGCCTCGGCGCTCACCCCCAGGCGCTTCAGGGAGGCCGCACGGGCAGCGTTCTCCCGGATCTGGCGCTCCAGCTCCTCCATGAGTTCGGGATGGGCCTTCAGAAACTCCCGGGCGTTCTCGCGGCCTTGGCCCAGGCGCGTATCCCCATATATGAAGAAAGTGCCCCGCTTGGTGATCAGGCCCAGCTCGGTGGCCAGATCCAGGATGTCCCCCGCCTTACTGATGCCCTCGTTGTAAAGGATATCGAACTCCGCCTCGCGGAAGGGTGGGGCTACCTTGTTCTTTGTCACCCGGACCCGGACCCGGCTCCCGATGATCTCCCCGCCTGCCTTCAGGTTTTGCAGGCGGCGGATCTCCAGACGGACCGAGGCATAGAACTTCAGCGCCAGGCCGCCCGAGGTGGTCTCCGGGTTGCCGAACATCGTACCGATTTTCATCCGCAGCTGGTTGGTGAAGATCATTGCCGTGTTGGACTGGCGGATGGCTCCGGCCAGCTTACGGAGGGCCTGGCTCATCAAGCGCGCTTGGAGCCCCACATGGGCATCGCCCATCTCGCCCTCGATCTCCGCCCGTGGCACCAGCGCCGCTACCGAATCTACCGCCACCACGTCCACGGCGCCGCTGCGGATCAAGGTCTCCGCGATCTCCAGGGCCTGCTCCCCGGTATCCGGCTGCGCGACATAAAGGTTATCCACGTCCACCCCGCATCGCTGGGCATAGTGGGGATCGAGGGCATGCTCCATGTCAATGAACGCTGCAATCCCGCCCCGCTTCTGAGCCTCGGCGATCACATGAAGACAGAGGGTGGTTTTCCCCGAAGCCTCTGGCCCGTAGATCTCTGTGATCCGCCCCCTAGGGATCCCTCCCACCCCCAGGGCGAGATCGAGCGCCAGGGAACCTGTGGGGATCACCTCCACCGGCTGCTGGACGGCCTCCCCCAAGCGCATGATCGTTCCTTCCCCAAAGCGTTTGGTCAACGTGAGCACTGCCGTCTCCAAGGCTTTCCGCCGCGCATCGTTCACCATCGTTTGCCTCTCCTGATCGGAATCAACACAAGCCACAGGCCGCTTTTCGAACTGCGATCTGGCAGGAATCGAGCAGGCGACCTCACTTTAAACATAGTTTACGTTTGGAAGGTCAGAGATGCAAACCGGGTAGTCTCCTGTCTCCCTAACACGTGCGGACCATCGGCGAACCGCGTTGTCCGGAAGGCGTGGGCGGCAACCATTCGCCCGGCCGTGGATCCCTGCTGGATTTCCATCTCATGACGGTTTGGCCCTCATCCAAGCCTCTCTTCCCTCTCCTGTCATCGATGAATGGGGAAGGCGAGGGGAACGAGTGTAGGGTTTTTCAATTTTCTTTGGGGTTTTTTGGGCTGGGCCGGGGGCCGAAGGCCCCCGGCCCAGCCCAAAAAAATTCTTCTCCTCCCCCCGCGGCCCGCAGGGCTGCGAGGAGGGGATCATTCACCGTTATGCCGTCTTTGTTAGAATTTTGAAAAATCCTGGACGAATGGGGGTTTGGGGGATCCCTGAGCTGAAGTCGGCAGGGGGGATAAAATATCTTTGAGGCTTATGAACTTTGAGGATCTTTGGAGTCGGAGGACCCCCTCAGCGGCTCCTAACCCTCAAAGATTTTTTCCCTTCCTCTCCCCGCAGTCCAAAGCGCTACGGGGAGAGGAAAAGAGAGGTGTCCAGATGCGCGGATTGTTGGACCTATCCCTAGAAGAGTTGCAGGAGATCATAGCCGGCTGGGGTGAACCGTCTTATCGGGCCCGCCAGATCTGGGGCTGGGTCTATCGGCGCGGCGCGACTACCTTTGAGGCGATGACCGACCTGCCCAAGGCCCTGCGCGCTCGGCTGTCGGAGACCTTCACGATCTCGACCCTTCGACCGCTGGCGGAACGCGTCTCCCGGGATGGGTGGACCCGGAAATGGCTCTTCGCGTTGCCGGATGGAGCAGAGGTGGAAGCGGTCCTCATGGAATACACCGACCGGCGCACCGCTTGTGTCTCGACCCAGGCTGGCTGTGCGATGGGTTGCCCGTTTTGCGCGACCGGCCAGATGGGCCTGTTGCGCAACCTCACCGCCGGCGAGATCGTGGAGCAGGTCTTGTGGATCGCCCGATGGCTGGCCGCTCACGGTGAGCGGTTGACCCATGTCGTGTTCATGGGGATGGGCGAGCCCTTTGCGAACTACGCGAACACGGCAAAAGCGTTGCGCCTGCTCATCCATCCGGAGGGCTTTCGTTTGGGGCAGCGGCGGATCACGGTCTCCACTGTGGGCATCGTGCCTGGCATCCGACGCTTCGCCCAAGAGGGCTGGGAGATCAACCTGGCCATCTCCCTGCACGCGGCCACGGACGATCTCCGCAACCGTCTGGTCCCGATCAACCGCGTCTATCCTCTTCACGCGTTGATGGAGGCGGTCCGCGACTACATTGAGCAAACCCGCCGGCGG
>DATMAC010000381.1:0-5560 GCA_035573655.1 Thermoflexus sp. | reverse complement strand
TCGCCACTAAACCCCCAAATCAAAAGCGCTTTGTCCATATTTTAAATTTTAGTTCGGGGCTGGGCTGGGGACCTTCGATCCCCGGCCCAGCCCCGAAAAATCGTCTCCTCCCTCCTCGCAGCCTAAAGGGCTGCGGGGAGGGAGGAGAAAGGGGGGAAGGGGCCCACTCATCTTTCTCAACTGCATACCCCGAAGCCCTAGAAACGTCCTGCCGGATACCTTGGGATTATAGATTGACGTGAACCGTCTTGTCCACCTTCTTTCTCCCTGCAGTCCTTTGGGCCGCGGGGGGAAGGGAGCCAAAGGGTGGGATCATGCGCTTTCCCCACGGCATATCTCCAGTATAATGGGGCCCCCACATCGCTACACCCAATAGATTCTTTACGGAAAGCTTATTTCCACGCGTTAGGGAGACCACCTATCCGCTGGATTTTTACGAATCTCCAGTCCAGTTATAATTCAAATGGGCAGATAGATCCGGGATGGGGAGGCTTCGGTTATCCCTTTGACGCGGGTGATCATATACGATAGGACTTTAGCCCATCCTCCTGGATCGCCTTAGCCATGCGGAGAGGCAGGTGCTTCGCACGCCGACGAGCCATCCGGAGCGCATAGGAGATCGAACGATTGGGGAGGCCGGGCAAGCCATCTTCAGTGGCCTTCCATTTGATTTCAAGGAGCGCGCCATGCGATGGGGGATCCGACGCCAACATCGGCTGGGGATTGCCCTGAGCGGCGGGGGGGCGCGGGGCTTTGCCCACATTCGGGTGCTTCAGGTGTTGATTGAAGCGGGTTGGCGGCCGGAGATCGTCACCGGCACCAGCGCTGGCGGGATCGTGGGCGGATTGTTTGCCGCCGGGTTTCCGCCCAAGACCATCGAGGCGTTGGCCCGCCGTATTGGATGGCGGATGTTCATGCAGCTGGATCCGAGCGGAAGCGCCCTGGTGGGAACGAAACCGTTGGCTCGCTTCCTCCGTGAGACGGTGGGGGATGTGCGGATCGAGGACCTCCCCATCCGCTTTGCGGCGGTGGCGGTGGATTTGGACACGGGGGAGGAGATCTGGATCGACCGGGGCCCGCTGGTGGAGGCGATGCTGGCCACCAGCGCTTTTCCCGGGGTCTTCCCTCCGGTTCTGTGGGAGGGGCGACGCTTGGTGGATGGAGGGGTGCTGAATCCCTTACCGGTGGATGCGGCGCGGGCGCTGGGGGCAACTTTTGTGATCGGTGTGGACCTCAGCGGGGTGGAATCTGCAGGTAGGGACCAACGTTTTCGGGAGGAGCTGCCCGGACCGCTGCTGATCCGATGGCTGAGCCGACGATCGCGCTGGAACCAGACGATGGAAGTGATCTTCCGTTCGGTGGGACTGATGGCGCGGTGGATCACGGAGGTCCGTCTGGCCCAATCACCGCCGGATTGGCTGATCCGCGTGCCCACGGGGGATATCCCTGTGTTCGCGTTGGATCTCGCGCCAGAGATTCTCGAGCGGGGAGAACAGGCCGCTCGTGCCGCTCTCACGGGGCTGGAGCAGGCGATGGCCCGTCCCCGTTGGTTGCGCCGGCTTCTCCCTCAGGTCGCCTGACCCCGGAGGTGAGAGGATGCGAACGATTCGGATTATGATCGTTGACGACCACGAGGTGGTGCGGGTGGGTTTACGGGCGTTGCTGGAACGGCGGCCGGACTTTCGGGTGGTGGCGGAGGCGGGATCGGCCGATGAGGCGGTTCAGAAGGCGGTCGATCACCGCCCGGATGTGGTGGTGATGGATATCCGCCTCCCCGGAGGGAACGGCATCGAGGCCACGCGAAGGATCCTCGAAGCGCTCCCGGAGACCCGCGTGATCATGCTGACCTCCTACGCGGAGGACGAGCTGCTCTTGGAGGCGATCGAGGCGGGAGCTTCCGGTTATGTGCTGAAGCAGATCGGCAGCGATGAGCTGATCACGGCGATCGAACGGGTGGCCCGGGGGGAGGCCCTGATCGATCCCTCAATGACCCCGCGCTTGCTCCGACATGTGCGGGCGGCGCGGCGCAGCGCCATGGCCTCCGCCTTCAAGGATCTCACCGAGCAGGAGCTGCGGGTGCTCGCCCTGATCGCCGAGGGGAAGACCAACCGGGAGATCGCCCAGACGCTCTTTCTCAGCGAAGGGACGGTGCGGAACTACGTCAGCAGCATCCTCAGCAAGCTCGGGCTATCCAACCGCGCGGAAGCCGCGGCCTATGCGGTGGAGCACAATATCAAGGCTTACTTGGATGAGGGATTGGGGTAGATGGACGGAAGGAGTGGTTGGATCGTTGGATTAGGTGTGTTCGTGGGTCTGATGTTGCGGGCCTGGATCGTGGCCGCAGAAGCAGCGATCCTGGCTCTCCCAGAAGAGAAACAACGGGCCTGGATCCAGGAGAGGCGTTTTCTGGCCTCCTGGATTTATCGCCTGAGCGAAGAGAGCACGCTCCGACTCCAAACCCTCCAGCTGTGGCTGCTCTTCTTGGATCTTGCAGTGGCGGGCTGGGCGACCTTCTGGCTTTTTGGGAGCTCAAGGCCATCCATATGGATGCCTCTCCTCTGGCTCCTTCTGGCATGGGGGTTGCGCGGCCCCGCGGAGTCTTGGCCCCGCGCCCTGGGCCATCGATATGCGGAAGCCCTTGCTGCCCCCGGCGCTTTCACGCTGATGCCGCTGTGTTGGCTTCTCGCCCCCCTGCGTCATCTGGCGGTTCGCCTCGGGCCGCGGGTGGAGGGGCGGGTTGCTCCAGCGGTCAACGAAGCGGAGCTCCGCACCCTGGTGGACGCGGGGGAGGAGGGCGGCGTCATCGAGGCGGCCGAGAAAGAGATGATCGTTTCGATCTTTGAGCTCCACGATACGGTGGCAGGGGAGATCATGGTCCCCCGGCCGGATATGGTGGCGATCCCGGTGACGGCCTCGCTCTCCGAAGCCCTGAATGTGATCCTTCAGGCGGGTTACTCCCGGATCCCGGTCTACGAGGGCACTATCGATCACATCGTCGGCGTGCTTTACGCCAAGGATCTCCTCCGCCTGATGCGGGATGGGATTCAACAAGCCTCCCTCGCCGAACTGTTGCGCCCCCCTTATTTCGTCCCTGAGGGCAAGCGCATCGTCGACCTGCTCCGGGAGATGCAGCAGCGGAAGGTCCACATGGCGATCGTCGTGGATGAATATGGGGGAGTGGCCGGCCTGGTGACGATCGAGGATATCCTGGAGGAGATTGTGGGCGAGATCCAGGATGAGTTCGACCGCTCGGAGGAGCCTCTGGTGTTGCCTATCGATGAGCGCACCTACCTCTTTGATGGCCGGGTGGATCTGGAGGAGGTCCAGGAGCTGCTGGGGGCTACATTGTCGGCGGAGGGGGCCGATACCCTGGCGGGCTATATCTACGAGCGTCTGGGGCGCATCCCTGTCGCTGGAGAGAGTTTCGTGGATGGGGATTTAGAGTTTCGGGTGGAGGAAGTGCTCGGCCGTCGCATCCGTAAGATCCGGGTCCGGCGGGTGGAGGCCCCGGTCGCCAACTCGTGATTTCCCAATATAATGGGTCTAGAATCCCTATGAGGTGTAGACCGCTTATGCGGTCTACACCTCATAGGAAGCTTCCTTTCTCTTCCGCCCAGGCGACGATGTTGCACGGGAAGGAGGAGCGTCGAGATTGCCTCTCTATCGGGCGATGATCCGATCGCTGCCCTCCGGAGCGACTACCGGTTCGAGAGCCAAGGCGAAATAGTCCCTAAACGAGCACAGCAGGTTCTATCAGTCCATGCTGGGGAAGCGGATTATGGGGAAGCAGCCGATCATCTCGTTCCGACAGGTGAATAAGTGGTTTGGGAACTTGCATGTTCTGCGGGATATCACCTTGGATATCTACGAAGGGGAAGTGGTGGTGATCTTCGGCCCCAGCGGGAGCGGAAAGAGCACCCTGATCCGCACCATCAACCGGTTGGAACCGATCGACTCCGGGGAACTGTGGGTGGATGGCATCCCGGTGCACGACCCGAAGATCAACGTCAACCGGCTCCGTCAGGAGATCGGCATGGTGTTCCAGCAGTTCAACTTGTTCCCTCATCTGACGGTGCTGGAGAACATCATCCTGGGGCCGGTGCATGTGAAAAAGGTGCCGCGGGCGGAGGCGGAGCGGCTGGCCATGCAGCTCCTGGAGCGCGTGGGGATCCCGGAGAAAGCCCATGCCTATCCAGCCCAACTCTCCGGCGGCCAGCAGCAGCGCGTGGCCATCGCCCGAGGCCTGGCGATGCGGCCGAAGATCATGCTGTTCGATGAGCCCACCAGCGCCCTGGATCCCGAGATGATCAAAGAGGTGCTCGATGTGATGGAGGATCTGGCGCGGGAGGGGATGACCATGGTGGTGGTGACCCATGAAATGGGTTTCGCCCGCCATGTGGCGGATCGGATGGTGTTCCTGGAGGGCGGTCGGATCGTGGAGATCGGGACCCCGGATGAGATCTTCGAGAGCCCAAAGCACGAGCGCACACGGATCTTCCTGAGCCAGGTCTTGCGCCATTAAGGCCATTGCGGGGAACGCGGGGGATGGGGTCGGGACCTTCCCCCGCTGAATTTTTTATCTGGGGAGGTGCACAATGGGCTCTAAGCGCTCGAAATGGCTGTGGCTCGCATGGATCCTTGCCCTGCTGCTGGCCGCCTGTCAGGCGCCTGGCGGGGCTCCGCCGGCTCGAAAGGGCCGTGCCCCCTTGGCTCCCGAAGGAACCCTCCTGCGTAAGATTCAGGATCGCGGGAAGTTGATTTGCGGCACGAAGTACGATATCCCCACCTTCGGCTATCTGAACCCCCAGACTAACCAAGTGGAAGGCTTCGATGTGGAGATCTGCCGGGCCGTGGCGGAATATATCTTCGGCGACCCCAATGCCGTAGAGATCAAAGAAGCGATCTCCAAGAACCGCATCCCCTTCCTGAAAGAAGGAGTGGTGGACATCGTCGCCTCGACGATGACCATTAACGAGGAGCGCTTGAAGGAGATCGACTTCTCGATCGTTTACTACGTCGCCGGACAATCCCTTCTAGTCCCCAAGAACAGCCCGATCAACGGGCTCCCGGACCTCAAGGGCAAACGGGTGGGCACGGTGAAGGGATCTACCTCGGAGAAGAACATCCGGGCGGTCTCCGAGCAGCAGGGCCTGAACATCGAGGTGGTGCTCTTCGACACCTACTCGGAGGCGGTGGCGGCGATGGACGCTGGGCGGGTCGATGCGGTGACGACCGACGACATCATCCTCTACGGTTTTGTGCGCAAGGAGCCTGACAAGTGGAAGGTCGTCGGGGGTCGCTTCACCGTGGAGCCCTACGGCGTTGGGGTGAAGAAGGGCGAGAAGGAGTTGCTAGAGGTGGTCAACACGGTGATCAAGGAGCTCAAGACCTCCGGGCGCTGGAAGGAGATCTACAAGAAGTGGATCCCCAGCGACACGGTGCCCGAGCCGCCACCGGATGACTGGCGAGCCGCAGGCCAGTCTTGAGAATGCGCTTAGGAAGGGACAGGCTGGGTGCTTTCAGGGCCTGGACTGTCCCTGAATCTTCTCCCCAGCGCTTG
>DATMAC010000380.1:0-10337 GCA_035573655.1 Thermoflexus sp. | reverse complement strand
GCCCAGGCCCCGAAAGATCCTTTCTCCTCCCTCCCCGCAGCCCCTTGGGCTGCGGGGAGGGAGGAAGCCATCAGCCTTCCCTACTTGCATGGCTCAAAAACGAAGATGAACAAAGCGGTAGTTTCGATTTTACGCGCCATGGATTCCACGAAGCAAGCGGGGGGAACAATTCCCCTCCCCGAGGATTTCAAGGGCAGGGCGGTGATGATCATTTTCTTCGTGGGGTGTGGGGCCATTCCTCTCACTGCGTAGCCCCTTTGAATTTTGGGCCTTTGGAGCTTGCCTTCGCTGAGGGGGATGACTACCCCGAAGCCTCAAACCATGCCTTCAGCACCGGCCCGATCTCGCTCAGGGTCCCCCGGTGGATGGTGCACGGAGGCAGGGCCTTCAGAAACCATGCGCCATATGTGCGGCTCATGATCCGGCGATCCAGGACCAACACGACCCCCCGATCGGTGCGGCTGCGGATCAGTCGTCCGAACCCTTGCCGAAACCGCAACACGGCTTCAGGGACCGCATAATCCAGGAAGGGATCCCGATAGCGAGCGCTCCGGGCGGCGAAAACAGGTTCATCGGGAACCTCGAAGGGCAGCTTGGCGATGATCAAGCAGGAGAGCGCCTCGCCGGGGATGTCCACCCCCTCCCACAGGCTCCGGGTCCCCAGCAGCACGGCCCGCTCCGCGGAGCGGAAGCGTTCCACCAGCTGCCGCCGGGAGCTGCCATCGCCCTGTTCATACACGGCGATCCCGGCCTTTGCCAACGGAGCCGCGAGGGCGCGAGCGGCTCGCCGCAGCGGGGCATAGGCGGTGAACAACACCATCGTGCGCCCCCCAATGGCGCGGGCAGCTTCCATCACCGCCTGCTCCACTGCCCGTTGGTAGCCGGCCTGCCCTGGCTCCGGGATATCCGTTACCAGATACAGCAAGGCGTTCCGCCGGTAATCGAAGGGGGAATCCAATGCCAACTCCTCCATCTCCCAGGCCCCAAGCCGGTTTTTGAGGTGCGCGAAGGAAGGCTCCTGCTGCTCCCGATCCACGGTCCGCAACGTGGCGGAAGTCATGATCACGCACCGCTTCGGCTCGAGCAGATGCTGTCGCACCAGCGGCCCCACATCCAGCGGGGCGGCATACAAGCCGACGCGGGACCAGTTCCCCTCCCCCACGGTCCCTTCCAACCAGTAAACCATATCCGGCGAGGGCTTCCGGATCGCCGCTTCCAACGCTTGGCGGGTCTTCTCGAAATCGTGGCTGAGCCCGTTGGCCAGCCCCAAGGGCTCCTCGACCTCCGTGAACCCATGGTCCAGCAGCTCCGTGAGCGCCGTCCGGATCGCCGTTAGGGCCTCCTGAACCGCCGCCCAGCGGACAGCGAGGAGCTCCCAGGCTTGTTCCACGGCAGCCCACATCGGGCGGGCGCGTTCCTCAGCGGTGAGCAAAACCTTGCGCGCGTATTCCCCGTTTCCCGTAGCGGATTCCTCCAAGAAGGCCGTGAGGGCGTTCATGAGGAGATCCACGCCGGTTCGGGCTGCTTCCACCGCATCGCTCAGCCGGCGGGTCATGCCGGCCAGGGTGTTGCGAAGCGCCGGGGGTAGACTGCGCCCCAAGTTCAGCAATGCGCCAACCAACCCACCTCCCCGATGCTCACGGGCGCTGCCGGTTTCCTGAAGCAATCGAAGCAGCCCGAAACGATCGATCTCCACCGTCAGCTGTTTCGTGGCCGCCTGCTCCAGATGATGAGCCTCATCGATGATCAAATAGCGATGTTCCGGAAGCACCATGCGCTGGGTCGCTGCGTCCGCGAAAAGCAGCGCATGGTTCACAACGATCAGGTGGGCGGCCTCGGCCGCTTTCCGAGCCCGGTGGAGAAAGCAACCTCCTGCCCCCCAGGCGGCGCACACCTCCGTTGTGCAGGCCTCGTTATCCGCGGAAAGGCGGGTCCACAGCGCCCGCTCCGCTGGCGTGGGCAGATAGAGCTCATCCCCATCGCCGGTTTGTGTGGTGGGCAGCCACACCAGGATCTTGGCCAGCACCCGCATTTCCTCGACGCTGGTCGGACCAGCGTGTCGTAACTGCATCAAGCGGGCTGGGCACAGATAGTGGGCGCGCCCTTTCAGCAACGCCACCCGCAAGGCGGCCCCATCCGCCAGGCCGGATTCGGAGAGCAGACGCTGGAGGATCGGGATGTCTTTATGGAGCAGCTGCTCCTGAAGGTTGATTGTGTTGGTGGAGATCACCACCCGCTCGCCGTTGCGTAGGGCCCAGAGGGCGGCGGGGATCAGGTAGGCCAGGCTCTTCCCCACTCCGGTTCCCGCCTCGATGATCCAATGTTTGCCCTCGTTGAACGCCTCCGCGACGGCTCGCAGCATGGCCACCTGCTGAGGCCGGTGCTCGTATTCGGGAAAGATGCGGGAGAGAGCACCGCCCGGCTCCAACAGCCGGGCCAGCGCCTCGACATCCAGCGGTTGAGGTTCCGCCCGGGGGCGTAGGGGACGGGCCCTCACTGGAGGAGGGGTCAGGTAGGCTTCCGGGGTCGCCAGGCCCTTCGCCCGCAGCTGGGCGCCAATGCTTCGATCGGCGAAGCGGCCCCGTTGCACGGCCCGCAGAGCTTCTTCGAAAAACCGGCGGGGAGGCCAAGGGAGGCGGGCGGCGTGACGGACGATCTCCTCGAGGATCGGCTCGGGGAGCTGGCACGCGCGCTCGAAGAGCGCCAGGAACAGCCGATGGGTCAGCCGCGCATCCTCTAAGGCGCGGTGGACCACTCCGACCGGGATCCCCAGGTCCTGAGCCAAAGTGGAAAGCCCATGGCCGCCGGCATAGGGGACCAGAATGGCTGCCAGCTCGTAGGTATCCAGCGCCTCGTTCTCCAGAAAAAGGCCGTGACGACGCAGGAACGCCAGGTCTTGATCGATGGAATGGCCGACCAGGATCCCATGGCCCACCAGGGCCTGTAGGCGGGGCAGCACCGCTCGCAACGGAGGGGCCTGAGCTGCTTCCTCCGGATGGATCCCGGTGAGCTCCACCACCGAGGGCGGGATCGGGCGCTCCGGGCGAACAAGGGTGCTCCACTCATCCAGCACGGTTTCCCCACGGAACTTCACCACTCCGATCTCGATGATGGCATCGGTCTCAGGATCCAGCCCCGTGGTCTCCAGATCCAGGGCAACAAAGACGGGAGGCATCGTTCCGCAGACCTCTGGGAAAATGGAATGATTCCGGGGTAGGTAGGGTGGCCGAAGCGGCCCCACCCACCCCGGAATTCCTTCGCTTGATCCCAGGGAGGGGCCCTGTCCCCCTCCCATCCCCAGCCCGACCGTAGGACTGAGATGAAATAAAGAGAGGGGTTGGGCGTAAATCCGGTCAGCTCCAACCCCTCTCTCTTCTCTCGGCGTTTACAGCCTACAGGTCGAGCGCCGTGGCGACCGCCTCCGCCAGGGTCGGGCCGGCGCCTCCCCGGGACATCGCCTCCATGCCCCGCTTCTCGGCGTAATACCGGAACCCGGTCCCGGCGGGGATCAGACGGCCGATGATCACGTTCTCCTTCAAGCCGCGCAGCTCGTCGATCTTGCCCTCCAGGGCCGTCCCGGCCAGCACCCGGATTGTGTGCTGGAAGGAGGCGGCCGACAGGAAGGAGTCCGTCGCCAGGGCCGCCTTGGTGATGCCGAGCAGGACCTGCTGGGCAGTGGCCGGGCGCTTGCCTTCGGCCACCAGCTTCGCGTTGATGTCTTGGAGGATCAGGCGATCCACCAAGTCGCCGGGCAGGAAGTCGGTGTCCCCTGGGTTGATGATCTGGACCTTGCTCAGCATCTTGCGGATGATGATCTCGAAGTGCTTGTCGTTGATGTTCACACCCTGGGAGCGGTAAACCTTCTGGAGCTCGCTGAGCAGGTAAAGCTGCACAGCTTCCCGGCCCAACAGGCGCAAGATGCGGTGCGGGTTCTTGGGCCCCTCGGTCAGGGCGTCGCCCGCCTTCACCTTCTGACCCTCTTCCACCAGCAGGCGCGCGGTGGCCGGGACCTCGTATTCTCGCTCCTCTCGGAGCTCGTAGACCACCTTCAGCGGCTCGCCCTTGCGATAGACCACCCGGCCGGCGTGTCGGGCGGTGATTTGCTGCTCACCGCGGCTGGCCAGCACCTGGCCCTCCACGACCTCCTGGCCGTCTTCCACCTTGATCGACCAGTTGCCGGGGATCTCGTAAACGTCTTCCTTGCGCTCGCTCTTCACCAGGCGGATCCGCCGCGCCCCTTCCTCAGTGCGGTAGATATGGACGACGCCATCGATATCGGCCATCAGGCCTTCGCCCTTGGGATGCCGGCGGGCCTCGAAGAGCTCCTCCACCCGCGGCAGCCCCTGCGTAATGTCCGCGACGCCGGCCACGCCGCCGGTATGGAAGGTCCTCAGGGTGAGCTGCGTCCCGGGCTCACCGATCGATTGGGCGGCGATGATCCCCACCGCCGTCCCCACCTCCACCAGCCGGCCCGTCCCTAAGTCGCGCCCATAACAGAGGGCGCAGACCCCATAGCGCTGTTGGCAGGTCATCGGCGAGCGGACGTAAACCTCCTGAACCCCCGCCTTCTCAATGCGCTCCGCCAGCACCTCGTCGAGGAGCGTGCCCGTGTCAGCGATCAGGGCGCCTGTCCGCGGATCGAAGACCGGCGCCGCCAAGACCCGGCCGAAGATCCGTTCCCGCAGCGTTTGGCCGCCCACATCGTCGCTGGCGCGGATCCAGATACCGGAACGGGTGCCGCAGTCGTAGGCGTTGACGATCACATCCTGCGCCACATCTACCAGCCGACGTGTGAGGTAACCCGCATCGGCCGTACGCAGAGCGGTGTCGGCCAGGCCCTTGCGGGCACCGTGGGTCGAGATGAAATACTCGATGGTGGTCAGCCCCTCCCGGAAGTTGGAGCGGATCGGGAGCTCGATGATCCGCCCGGTCGGGTCCGCCATCAGGCCGCGCATTCCGGCCAGCTGGGCCACCGGCTGGAACCCTCCCTTGGTGGCGCCGGAGATGGCCATGATCGCTACGTTGTTATCGGCGCTCATGGTCTGCTTGACGGCTTCGGCGATCTCGTTCGTCGCTCGCTGCCAGAGGTCGATCACGCGGTTATAGCGTTCCTCCTCGGTCAGCAAGCCTCGCCGATACTGGCGCTCCACCTCCGCCACCAAAGCCTCATAACGGGCCAGCACCTCGCGCTTGACCGGGGGGATCGGGAGGTCGGCCACAGCGATGGTGATGCCCGAGCGGGTGGCATAGCGGAAGCCGATCTCCTTCAGCCGGTCCACCATCTCCACTGTGGCCTCCGGCCCCAGCCACTGGAAGCACTGAGCTACCAAATCCTTCAGCCGGCCCTTGTCCATCGTGTCGTTCACGAAACGCAACCCCTCGGGGAGGGACAGATTGAAGAGGGCCCGCCCGACCGTGGTCTCGATCAGCCGCCGGCGCGGCCGCCCATCGGGATAGCGCTGGCCGTTCTCATCGTAGACGGTCTCGGTGTAAACGCGGATTGGGGTATGCAGCGTGACCTTACCCAGGTTGTAGGCCAGCTCGACTTCCTCCAGACTGGTGAAGACCTTGCGGGCCTCCGCCTGGCCGTTGGGGAGGGTCATGGTCATGTAATAGCAGCCCAGCACCATGTCCTTGGTGGGGCCGACCACCGGCTCGCCGTTCGCGGGCAGTAACAGGTTCTTGCTGGACAGCATGAGGTTGCGGGCCTCCCAGACGGCCATATCCGAGAGCGGGACGTGGACGGCCATCTGGTCCCCATCGAAGTCCGCGTTGAAGGCGGCGCAGACCAGCGGGTGGATCTGAATCGCCTTGCCCTCCACCAGCACCGGTTCGAAGGCCTGGATGCCCAGCCGGTGAAGGGTGGGTGCGCGGTTGAGCAACACCGGCCGCTCCTTGATGACCTCCTCCAGCACCTCCCACACCTCCGGCCGCTGGCGCTCGATCAGCCGCCGGGCGCCTTTGATGTTCGCCGCGTAGTTATACTGGATCAGCTTAGCGATCACGAACGGCTTATAGAGCTCCAGAGCCATCGACTTGGGGAGGCCGCACTGGTGGAGCTTCAGCTGCGGCCCGACCACGATCACCGAGCGCCCCGAGTAGTCCACCCGCTTGCCCAGGAGGTTCCGGCGGAAGCGCCCCTTCTTCCCGCGCAGCATATCGCTGAGGGATTTCAGCTCGCGGCGCCCCCGGCGGGACATGGCTTTGCCCCGCTGCGAGTTATCGATCAGGGCATCCACGGCCTCCTGGAGCATACGCTTTTCGTTGCGGATGATCACATCGGGAGCCCCCAGCTCCAGCAACCGCTTCAGGCGGTTATTCCGGTTGATGACGCGCCGATAGAGATCGTTCAGGTCCGAGGTGGCGAAACGCCCGCCGTCCAGCTGGACCATGGGCCGCAGATCGGGCGGCAGGACAGGCAGGACCCGTAGGATCATCCACTCCGGACGGTTGCCGCTCCGCAGGAAGGCGCGAACGATCTGGAGGCGCTTGATGGCCTTCTTACGGCGCTGCTTGGATTTGGCCTGACGGATCTCCTGCCATAACTCCTTCGCCATCTGCTCGAGATCCAGGCGCTGCAGGATCTCCTCGAAGGCCTCCGCTCCCATCTCGGCCTTGAAGACCTGCCCCCACTTGCTCTTGAGCTCTCGGTACTTGTTCTCCCCTAGGAATTGGAGTGGGGCCAGGCTCACCAGCTCGTCGCGCTCCGCCTGGATGCGCTGACGCAGCGCCTCGATCTCGCGGGCGGCCTGATCCTTCAAAGCAGCGATCTTCTCTTCCACCGCCTCACGGAGGGCTTTCAGCGTCTCCTCGGTTTTCGCCAGGGCGCGGGAACGCTCGGCGCTCTCCTTTTCCTTGATCCGGCTTAGCTGCTCATCCAGGATCCGTTTCAGGACCCCCAGGTGCTCTCGGGTCACCGTCTCCCCAGCGTCGGCGATCACCTCTCCCGTGGGCTCGAAGACAATGGGCGCGCGGATCGTCTTGCCCAGCCGCTCCTCCAGGCGGGCCTGGGTTCGCTGGGCTTCCCGCATTAAGGCTTCGACCTCGGCATCCCACTTCTCCTCAATGCGCGCCTCTCGGTCCGCCAACTTCTGGCGCTCTCGTTCCTCCAGCTTCTGCGCCTTGGTCAGAAGCGCCTCGATTTCCTTTTGGTACTTGGCCTCGATGGCGCGGCGCTCGCGCTCGAACTCCTCCTCCAAGCGCTTCAAGGCCCGCTGTCGTGCCTCCTCATCCACAGAGGTGATCACATACTGAGCGAAATAAAGCACCCGGTCCAGATTGCGTCGGGAGATATCGAGCAGCAAGCCCAAATAGGAGGGGACCCGTCGGGTATACCAGATGTGGGCCACCGGGGCGGCCAGCGTAATATGCCCCATCCGCTCCCGGCGCACCGTCGCACGGGTCACCTCCACGCCGCATTTCTCGCAAACAATTCCCTTGTAGCGAGGTCCCTTATACTTTCCACAGTAACACTGGTAGTCCCGGGTGGGGCCGAAGATGACCTCGCAGAACAAGCCGTCCTTTTCCGGCCGCAGCCGGCGGTAGTTGATCGTCTCCGGCTTGGTCACCTCGCCGTAGGACCAGGACAGGATTTGCTCCGGCGATGCCAGCGAGATCCGCAGCGCGCGAAACTCCTTGGCCTCCACAGGCGCCTCCTTGAGGACGAATTACATAATGACGGTGAATAATGACAACGCGAACATCCCCAACGAATTGAGCAAATCGAGGGTAGGGCTCATAGCTTGTCGGAATGGATCTCTCCGGACGCAGGCAAAATCTTCCCATCTCCTTGATCGCCGTGAAGATCGTGCGGGATTGAGATGGGGGACTTATTCAGATCACAGGCCGCATCCCCAAGCGGAATGCCAGCTTTTCATCCCGGCTGGATTCAAGGAGGTGGTTGTTGACCACCCTTCCAGTCCCTCACACCCCGCGGATAAAAAGCAACAAAAGACCCCTCCCTGACACTTTTGAGCCAGGGATTGGATCCCGCACATCGATTTGGGCACGAGGGACAGGTCTTCATGAGGGCTATCCCTAACTATAGACAAAAGGTGGGGTTTTGTCAAATTTGCTGGCGGGCCGTCAGGTGGCAGGTGACAGCCACCTCTAAAGGTGGCTGTCACCTGCCACCTGACGCAATTGCCTGCTATAATGGGATGCAGGGAGCGAAAGCAGTTGTTATTCTGATACTGGGAAACAGGTGCGTCCAATGCGTCGTTGGCCTCCCATCGGCTGGATCCTCCTGGGTTTCGCGGCCCTGGCCTTGGTGGTGGCTTTTCTGGTTTTCCTTTACACTCATCCGGCCATCGCAGCGGTCCTCCGGGATGTGTTGATCATTGCCCTGACCCTCCAGTTGATCCTGCTGGCAGCGGTGTCGATCTTCCTGGTTTACCGGCTGATCCGTCTGGTGGACTGGTTGCAACAGGAGATCCAGCCGATCCTCCAGCGCGCCCGGGAGACGGTGGACACCGTACATGGAACCAGCGTCTTTCTGGGCCGGCGTCTGGCCCGCCCAACCATCGAGGCGGCCAGTGTGGCGGCCGGCGTCACCCAGGCGCTGCGAACGTTGATCCGCCTGTTGCGTGGTCGATCCCTGTAAGAACGACCCAGCGGTGCGCGATGCTTATCTTAAAATCTCGGGCGAGGAGGTAACAATGGCGGAGCGGGAGAGGAACGGAGAGTTTGGGGCCTTCCTGGCCGGGTTTCTGACCGGAGCCTTGGTGGGCGCTGTGGTGGCCCTGCTGTTTGCTCCGCGTCCGGGCGAGGAAACCCGACGGCTGTTGCGGGAACGAGGGATTGAATTAAAGACCCAGGCGGAGGAGATCGCGGCCCAAGCCCGTTCTCAGACGGAAACCGCCCTGTTGGAGGCCCGCCGCCGCGCGGAGGAGGCGGCAGCGGAGGCCCGCCGTCGCGCCGAGGAGCTGAGCAAATGGCTCGAGGAGAGCCGGGCCCAGTTCACCCAGATGATGGCCCAGCTCCGGGGCGGCGCCGCTCCAACCACTGGTGAGCCATCGAGCGAGGGGGAAACCCATTGATCCCACCTGAGGATTGGCGGCTGGTCTACGAGGCGGGGAACCTGATCGAGGGCCAGATGATCCAAGCCCGACTCGAGGAAGCCGGGATCCCCACCCGGCTTCGCTATGAAGCCCTCCACACACTGATCGCCTCAGCCCTCCACCGGGTCGAGGTGTTGGTCCCGAAGGACCGGGTGGAGGAAGCCCGGCAGATCCTGTCGGGGGAGGATCGCTTTGAATCCGGCCCGGACGTCTGAGCGGGGCCAGCGGCGCCGATAAGTAAGTAAGTATGAACGAACATTGGGGTACATCGGTCCATCCGGATCCTAAAAGCTGCTCAATGAAAAACCCCCGTTCAGTTGACGTTCCAGCGGCCCCATGTTATGATCTCTTTCGGCATCCCGTTTCCAGAAGGAGGCCCATATTTCCGCGCGAAAGCATCGAGTGAATGAGGCGATTCGGGCCCGACAGGTTCGGTTGATCGGCCCGGATGGAAAGCAGGTCGGCGTGGTTCCCCTGATGGAGGCCCTCGCCATGGCGCGCCAGTATGGCCTGGATCTGGTGGAGGTTGCCCCTCAGGCGGATCCCCCGGTCTGCCGCATTATGGATTATGGCAAGTTCCTCTATGAACAGGCCAAGAAGGAACGGGAGGCCCGCAAGGCGCTCAAACAAATCGTGGTCAAAGAGATCCGCCTGCGGCCCACCACGGACCCCCACCATGTGGGATTCAAGGTGCGGGACGCCCGGCGCTTCCTGAACGATGGGAACAAGGTGAAGGTCCAGGTTCGGATGCGCGGGCGTGAGGTCACCCATCTGCAGCTGGCCACCGAGATGCTCCAGCGCTTTGCGGAGCAGGTGGCCGATGTGGGGATGGTGGAAACCCCACCCAGTCTGGAAGGTCAGAGCATGGTCATGGTGCTGGCCCCTCTGCGCCGGAAAGGAGGGCAGCCAGCGGAGCGGAAGGTCGAATCCAGTTCGGAGGTGATCGAAAGTGCCCAAGATTCGAACCCACAAGGCGACCGCTAAACGGCTCCGCTACACCGGAAGCGGGAAGCTGGTGCACGCGAAGACCGGGCGCAGCCACTTGCGACGCAAGCGCCCCAAGCGCACCAAGCGGCTCTATGATGAGATGTTTGTCGTGGAGGAGCCATCGGTTTATAAGCGAGTGAAGCGGTTGGCCCCTTACCTGGAGAAACAGGATTAGGGGATCTGTTCCTTACGTCAGGGCCCAGGCCCTCAGTAATTCCCGTGCAACGATTCAGACTGGTCCCATTTTGATCCCCCCTCCCCACGGCCTAAAGGGCCGTGGGGAGGGGGGAT
>DATMAC010000379.1:0-10223 GCA_035573655.1 Thermoflexus sp. | reverse complement strand
GGGCGCCTAAGGCGCCCGGCTCGCCCCCAAAGCCCCCATTCGAAAACCCCTACACCGTCCGGGGGACTAGAGGAACGAAAGCCTCCGCCTCCTCAATGGTCCGGCATTGGAGCCCCCAAGCGGACGATGATGGCGGAGCTGTGCGGGATCCCAGCCGTGGCGTTGCAGGTGTCTACGACCAACCGTGCCTCCCGCACGACCCGCTCATAATCCACCGCCCGATGCCCGGTCACAATCACCACGACATCGGCCCATCGCAGCCACTCCTCATTCAGGGGCACCGAGGTCAGCTCTTGCTGCTCCCGCCGGAACGCATCGCCGCCCACCCGAAACCGTGGCACGTAGGGATCGTGATAAGCCACTTGGGCCCCTCGCTCGAGCAGCAGCTCCATAATCCGCTCCGCCGGGCTGTTGCGGGCATCGTCCACCTCCCGCTTGAAGGCCACCCCCAGCACCAGCACCTGGGCCCCTCGCAGCCCTTTTCCCAAGAACCGATCCAGTGCCTCCTCCACTTTATGCACCACGTGAAACGGCATCGCCTGGTTCACTTCCGCTGCCAGCTCGATGAATTTCGTGTAGAAGTCGTATTCGCGCGCCTTCCAGGAGAGGTAATAAGGATCCACTGGGATGCAGTGTCCCCCGACCCCCGGCCCGGGGTAAAAAGCCATAAACCCGAAAGGCTTGGTCTTCGCCGCTTCGATCACCTCCCAAATGTCGATCCCCATCCGCTCACACAGCAGCGCCAGCTCGTTCACTAGGGCAATGTTCACACTCCGGAAAATGTTCTCCAGCAGCTTGCTCATCTCCGCCACCCGCGGCGAGGACACCTCGTGCACCGGCGCGCCCAGCCGCCTCAACAGCGCGGCCGCCCGCGCCGTGCTCCGCGGCGTCACCCCCCCGACCACCTTCGGCGTGTTCCGCACCCCCCACTCCCGGTTCCCTGGATCGATCCGTTCCGGCGAGAAGGCCAGGTCGAAATCCACCCCCGCCGCCAACCCGCTCCGCTCCAGGATCGGCCGCACCACCTCCTCCGTGGTCCCCGGATACGTCGTGCTCTGCAGGATCACCAGATGTCCCCGCCGCAAATAGGGCACGATCCCCTCTGCCGCCGCCCGCACATACGAAAGATCCGGTGCGCGCATCGCATCATAAGGGGTGGGTACGCAAATGAACATCGCCTCCACCTCTGCCAGGGCGGCGTAGTCCGTCGTGGCCCGAAACCGCCCGCTCCTCAGAGCGGCTTGTAGCGCCTCCTCCGGCACATCCCGGATCGGGCTGTTCCCAGCCCTCAGGGCCGCCACCTTTCCCGCATCCACATCGACCCCCACCACCTCGCAGCCCACCTCCGCATACGCCAAAGCCAAGGGCAGCCCCACGTATCCCAGCCCGATCACCCCCACTCGATCATCCGCCATCCCGCCTTCCTCCCAATGTCGCTTGAATCCAACGGATCGCCTCCTCTGGAGGCAACGTTCGTTGCTCCCCGCTCCTCATCTCCCGGACGGTGACCATCCCCTGGGCTTCCTCGTCCGGGCCGAGGATGGCCACAAAGGGGATCCCTTTCTGATGGGCGTAGCGCAGTTGGGCCTCCAACCGGCGGGGCTCGAAGTAGAGCATCGTGCGAAGGCCGGCCTGCCGGAGGGTCCGGGTGAGGGCGAGGGACGCCCCCATCCGGGGCTCATCGAAGACGGTCACCAACACTTGAATCGGGGTGCGAGGCAGATCGGCCGGGGCCATCCCCAGCTCCTGGATCACATCGATGATCCGCTCGATCCCGAAGCTGGTCCCCGTCATCGGGACACTCTGCTTCGCGAACAGGCCGACCAAGCCGTCATAACGGCCCCCGCCGGTGATGGAGCCGATCTTCGGCTCGGTGACCACGGTTTCGAAGATCGGCCCGGTGTAATATTCCAGGCCGCGGACCATCGTGAAGGAGATCCGGTAGTGCTCCGGGGCCACGCCCATCTCATTCAGGAACCGCAGCAGGGTTTGAAGCTCTTGGATCCCCTCCAAGCCCTCAGGGATCTCCGCCTCTCGCATCCGCCGGGACAGTTCCTCTAAAATCTCCGCGTTATCCCCCTCAATGCGGAGCAGCTCCAGCATGCGCCCGGCTGCTTCCTCGGGGATTCCATACCGGCGCATCTCCTCACGCACCCCTTCCAGGCCCAGGCGGTCGAATTTATCGATGGCCCGGTAGAGGCTCCCCAGGAGCGGTTCGGGGACCCCGGAATAACGCCCGAGGCCGGTGAGCAGCTTGCGGTCGTTGAGCAAGATGATGAAATTCCGAAACCCCAGGCGGACGAGGGCCTCTTCGATCAAGGCAACGATCTCGGCGTCGGCAGCCATGGAGGAAGTGCCCACGATGTCGGCGTCGCACTGGTAGAACTCCCGGTAGCGGCCCTTCTGAGGTCGCTCCGCCCGCCAGACGGGGGCGATTTGATAGCGCTTGAAGGGCCGGGGGAGGTTGGGATACATCGCCACCACCCGGGCGAGGGGAACGGAGAGATCATACCGCAGGCTGAGCTCCTCCTTGCCCTCACGGTGGCGGGCGTCGTAGATCAGCTTCTCCGCGTCCGGCCCGTATTTGCCCATCAATGTCTCCCGCAGCTCCAGGGCTGGCGTCTGGAGCGGCTCGAAGCCATACGCTTCAAAGATCTCCTCAAAGGTGCGGATTACGTACCGGCGCAACATCATCTGATCGGGAAGGATGTCCCGCATTCCACGTGGCAAGCGAGGTTCCATTTTCGCTCCTCTTCGCCAATAGAATTCCACACGCTCCTCTCCGGGGCCCCTTGGGCTCCGGAGAGGCCGCTCAGCGGATCTCCGGGGAAAGTCAAGCGCCTTCAGCGCTCGACCCGCCCCAGCGCCCACGTAAGGCGAATTGCGTCGCTCCAATTATAATGAACTGCGGAAGCCTACGGTTTCCACCTAAGTGTTATGGGCGGGTTGCTCGGTTGCAAACAGGGGCAAGTATCCGAAATGGATTTTCTGTGAGGGACGGGGCCCATGCCTCGCAGAAAATTTTCCTTAAAGGTTCGGTTGACAATTTCCATCTCAAATTTTCCCACTCCCTTTTTAGCTTTGGGATGATATTAGCGAGACAGGCGAAAAATCTATCCTCTGCGCAGGAGGGGGAATGGTTCGTCTGATCTATCGCAACCAGGTGTTTGAAGTGCCGGCCGGCCTGACCGTGCGGGAGGCGATGAAGCAGGTGGGCCTGAACCCGGAGATCACGCTGGCCGTGCGAGAGGGGAAACTGCTTCACGAGAACACGATCCTCCAGGATGGGGACGAGGTGAAGTTAATCGCCGTGATCTCGGGGGGCGAGGGCTGATCGAGACGCGCACCCCCGACAAGCGTAACCCCACGCTCCCCACCCGCTTTCGGATCGGATTGGAGGTCCCTATGCTCGCGGTCTTATTCACAGCTTATTTGCTTGGATCGATCCCGACGGCCTATCTGGTGGCTCAGCGGGTGGCCGGGCTGGACATCCGGACAGTGGGCGATGGCAACCCGGGGGCCCGCAACGTGTGGCTCCACCTGGGCTGGCGATGGGGGGTCCTCGTGGCGGTGCTGGATATGCTGAAAGGCTATGCAGCGGTGCGCTGGGCTCAGGCGCTGGGTTTCTCGGAACCCTATGCGTTCTTGGCCGGCCTGGCCGCCGTGCTGGGCCACGACACCTCCCCGTTTCTCCGTTTCCGCGGCGGCCAGGGGATGGCCACCACCCTCGGAGTGATGCTCGCCCTGCTTCCATGGGAGACCTTGTTCGCGATCGCGGTGTTCCTGGTCGCCTACCGCCTCACTCGCCGCTGGGATGAGAGCCTCTTCGTCGGTATGATCTGGCTCCCGCTCCTCCCATTGCTTCTGGGGCGCGATGCGCGATATGTCCTCTATCCGGTCGCCTTGCTGCCCACCGTGGGGGTGAAGAAACTCATCGATCAGATCCGGCGCTCCGGTCGGTTCCCACGCCCGCTTCGGCCCGGATGACCCAAGTCTGAGACGAGGAAACCGCCCGCGCCCTGTTTCTCTCTCGTTCGTACGGTCGAGGCCATCGGATCCGCGTGGAAACGGGCGCTTCGTCTGCCCTTCCACTTAGGAGGCGGGGATGGACGATATCGGAACGCTGCTTTCCGCCTTCGGGCTGGCGGCCGCCGCCGGCCTGAACGCCTACATCCCATTGTTGGTGGTCGCGCTCTTGGCCCGCTTCACCGACTGGATCGCTTTAGCCCCACCCTATGATGCCTTGATCCACCCGGCGATCATCGGCCTGCTCTTCCTTCTGGCGTTTATCGAGTTCTTCGCTGATAAGATCCCCGCGGTCGACGCGATCAACGATGGGATCCAGACGTTCGTCCGCCCAGCGGCGGGCGCCCTCCTGTTCGGCGCTCAAACCGGGGCGATCCGGGAGATCCACCCGGTCCTCGCGCTGGCATGCGGCCTCCTGATCGCCGGTGGGGTGCACACCCTGAAGGCTGCTTTTCGCCGGGTCGTCCAGGCCGGAGCGCCGCCTCTCGCCCCAGTGACCACACCAGCGCTAAGCGTGTTAGAGGATGTGGCCTCCCTTGCTGTTAGCTTGATCGCTGTCCTAGCCGCGTGGGGGATCCTGGCGTTGGGGATCCTGTTCGGGCTCTGGGTCGCCCAGCGGGTTCGGAGGAAGCGGACGCTCCACCTATCCGGATAAGGACGATTCGGGGTAACCCCAGAAGGCCGGCCCAGGATCTGGTAGGGGCACCCACAAAGGGTGCCCCTACAATTGGCGTTCCCACGTTATGCACGTTACGTAGGGGCATCCCTGTGGATGTGCCCCTACGGTGGTCATCCGATCCAAAACATGGGAGGTTGGAATGACGTGGCGAGGACGTGGCCGTTTCGGGCAGCGGACGATCGAGATCGATCTCCGAGGGTTCCGGTGGGAGCGGTGGCTGAGGTGGGGATTGCTCCTGTTCGGGCTGTGGGCGGTTCTGCTGTTCCTTCCCGGATGGCTGCTGAGCCTCTGGGTGACCTGGGAGTGGTTCCGCGATCTCGGCTACGAGGCCGTCTTATGGACCCAGTGGCGGGCGCGCGTTTTGCTCTTCCTCATCGGATGGGCTGTCGCCACTCTGTTCCTGGGCGGGAACGCCTTCTTGGCTGCGCGGGCGGCGAACCGCTCTCCCCGTCTATGGATGGGCCTCGCCGGGGCCCTTGGGTTCCTCTTCGGCCTCGTCCTTCAGGGACGATGGGAGACGGTTCTCCTGGCGTTGAACGCAGAGCGGTTCGGCATCGCCGACCCCATTTTCGGATTGGATGTCGGCTGGTATGTGTTCCGGTGGCCGTTGTGGACGTTCCTCCAGGAAACCGCTCAATGGGGATTGATCCCCCTCGCCGCGCTCTTCCCACTGCTCCTGCCGGTCCCCCGAGGGTGGCGCTGGGCCCACCTCTCGACCCTAGCCGCCGGCTTCTTCCTGCTAATGGCCGTGGGCTACCGCTTCGATGCCTACCGGCTGCTCTACGCGGAGCGGCCCATCGCCTTCGGGGCGGGCTATACGGAGGTGCACGCGAAGCTGCCGGTGCTGAATCTCCTCACCGTCCTCATGGTGCTCCTCGCCCTGGGGCTGCTCCTCAACTTGCGGCTCCGGCGGCCCGCGCTGCTTGCCGCCGGTTTCGGGGGCTGGCTGGTCTTGGCCTTCCTGGGCCTCGAGGTCTACCCTGCTCTAGTTCAAGCGCTGATCGTGCGGCCCAATGAGCTGGCGCGCGAGAGCCCCTATCTCGCCCACAGCATCGCCTTCACGCGACGAGCCTATGGATTGGATCGATTCCAGGAGCGGGATTTCTCCCCACGGGAAGCGCCGACCCCGGAGGAGATCCAAGCCAGCGCGGAGATCCTGGATGGGATCCGCCTCTGGGATTACCGTCCGCTGCTCCAGACCCTGCAGCAGATCCAGAGCATTCGCCCGTATTATGTGTTCGCCGATGTGGATGTGGATCGTTACCGCGTGAACGGCACCTATCGCCAGGTCATGCTGAGCGTCCGCGAGCTGGATCTGGAGGCCCTCCCTTCGACGGCGCGCACTTGGGTCAACCGACACTTGGTCTTCACCCACGGCTACGGCGCCGTCGTCGTCCCCGTCCGCGCCTTCACCCCCGAAGGCCTTCCCCAGTTCCTGCTGAAGGATATCCCACCCGTGGGGACGATCCCCCTGACCCGGCCGCAGATTTACTTCGGTGAACGAACGGTCGATTTCGCTCTGGTGAACACCGCCGTGCCGGAGTTCGACTACCCGCGGGGTGAGGAGAACGTCACCACCACTTATCAGGGCCGGACGGGCGTCCGGTTGGGCGGCCTGCCGCGACGTCTCCTCTTCGCCCTGTATTTCGGCGATCCCAACTTGGTGCTGAGCAGCGCGCTTACTCCGGAGAGCCGCATCCTGTTCTGGAGGGATCTGCGGACCCGCCTGCGCACCTTGGTGCCCTTCCTGTGGTTCGACCCAGATCCGTACGCGGTGATCCTGGACGGACGCATCGTGTGGGTGGCGGACGCCTACACCTGGACCGATCGGTATCCTTACAGCCAGCCCCATGAGGGCCTCAACTACATCCGGAACAGCGTGAAGGCGGTGGTGGATGCTTACGATGGGACGGTGACCTTCTATGTGGTTGAGGATGAGCCGCTCATCCGGGCGTGGCGCCGGGTCTTCCTGTCGATGTGGCGGGATTTCGCGGAGATGCCGGAGGAACTTCGGGCCCACCTGCGCTACCCGGAGGGCATGTTTCGGATCCAGGCGGAGATCCTGCGAACGTACCATGTGCAGGATCCCCGGACTTTCTACAACAAAGAAGATGTATGGGCGATCCCCCTGGAGATCTTCGCGGATCAAACCCAGGAGATGGAGCCGTATTATGTGCGGACGCGACTGGATCCGGAAGGGCCAGTGGAGTTCGTCCTGATCCTCCCCTTCACCCCCTCGGGCCGGCAGAACATGATCGCCTGGATGGCCGCCCGCTCGGATCCGCCGCGGTATGGAGAGGTGATCCTGTACCGGCTGACCAAGGAACGGCTGATCTTCGGTCCGCAGCAGATCGAAGCCCGGATCGATCAGGAGCCTGCGATCTCGGCTCAGCTCACCCTATGGAGCCAGCGGGGCAGCCAAATCATCCGAGGGAACCTGCTGGTGATCCCCATCGGCGAAGCCTTCCTCTATGTGGAGCCGCTTTACCTGCTGGCCGAGCAAGGCCAGATCCCGGAGCTGAAGCAGGTGATTGTGGCCACGGAACAGCGGGTGGCGATGGCCCCGACGTTGGAGCAGGCCCTCGCCCAGGCCATCGGCGCAGCGGCGGCCTCGAGCCCTCCGGGCCCGGTCACTTCGCCAGGCGGGGACATCGCGGCGCTCATCCAACAAGCCTACGCCCACTACCAGCGGGCCCAGGAGGCGATCCGTCGGGGGGATTGGGCAACTTATGGGGCCGAAATCGAGGCGCTGGGCCGGGTCCTGGAAACTCTCGAACAAACCATAAGCGGACGATGAGAGGCGGTGGATTCCCGCAACCGCCGGCCTCGGGGCAGTGTGGGTATGATTGATCTTTCTCTTAGAGGGTGTCTGAAAAATATGCAGGAAGCCACGTCACGATTCCGCCATTCTCGCGCAACGCCAATATGGGTATAAGGGGTTTCCTTCTGAGGGCTTTGGTGGCCGAGCCGCGCGCCTTCGGCGCGCGGCTCGGCCACCAAAAAATATTTTTCTCCCCCCTCCCCACGGCCCTTTGGGCCGTGGGGAGGGGGGATCCAGGGGGGTGGGGCCATTCCCCACGCACAGGGTAGTTCGTTGCCGCCCTGCAACCGCGCCTGAGTGTGCCTCTGAGGCGGCCGTTACTCCCAATGGATTGACACGCGAAACAGGAGAACTATCCGGATAGAATGGCTAAGCCCCGCCTCAATCGGGAGGCAGCAATGGAACGGAAAGGTCGACTTCTGGCATGGGCCGGCATGGCGGCCCTGGGATATGCGACCATCCGGGGCTTGCGGGCACTGCTCGGGTTAAGGCGCGAAGCGATTGAGGCTTTCTTTCGCTGGCGCGGGCCCATCGCTCAAAACATTGATGTGGGATCCGCTCGCGTAGATCTCCCCATTTATTACTATCGGGACGATAGCTTTTTGGGGATCTTCACAGCTGATCGGGAAGCTGTCCGTGCGCTATTGCCCAGCGATCAGCTTTACCCGGTCCTGGCCCCCAACGGCCGGGCCCTGATTGGAATTGCTGCGTTTAATTACCTCCACACCAGCATCGGCCCCTATGGGGAAGTGGGGATCGTCCTGCTGTGCACGCACGGCCGGCCTGCACCGCCGTGGATCCCTGTGCTCCTGGAAAGCCGATTCCCAGGATGGGGAGCGTTTGTTCTTCATCTCCCCGTAACCACCCGCGTGGCTCGGGATGCTGGGCGCGTGATTTACGGTTACGCCAAATTCATTGCCGACATGGAATTCGAGAAGACCCCTGTTTTCCAACGTGTGCACCTCAGCGAGGGTGGCCGCCATATCTTAACCCTCACCGTCCGACAGCAGGGCTGGGTGGTTCATGACCATCGTCCCCTCATCACCTTTAGCGTCCGCAATGGGGAACTCATCCGCACGCGGATCCCGGTCTATGGCATCTACCACCTGGGCCTCCGTCCGGGGCTGGGAACACTTGTCCTGGGCGATCACCCGATCGCCCAACAACTCCGGGAGCTGGACCTCTCCTTCAAGTCCGTGGCGACCAAGAGTTACTTAACGCGATATGCGATCCTCCCCGCCGGTGAGGCGATTGGCCGGGCCGATCGCCCCCACGCGCCATATCCTGGAGAAGAGCGGGCGATGGGCCGTCTGACCATCCGCTATGGCGAGGCCACGCCTCCAATGGACCTGCACCCCTCGGCTTGATCAGGAGGCTCGAATGAGGACCTCTAATGGGGAAACCCAGCTCCTGGAATTAACGGCGCGGCGCTTCGCGGCCCAGGCAGAAGCCAGCGGTATTGCCGAAGATCAGGAGCGGGCGCTTTCGCTCTATGAGCAAGCATGGGAGCTCGGGATGGTGGCCGATCCCTCCACCACCGCGCCGGGATTCGTCACGGGCGTGTGGGGGCGCGGGGCTGTGGAGGAGAACCTTCGTCCTTCCTTGCGCGTTCTCTCCATCCTGGGCGAGATCTCCGCCGGATTTGCCGCAATGATTCACGCCCAAGGGCTGGCCTGTCTGGCGCTGGACGGGGCTCCGGTCTTCCCGGCGCGGGCTCGGCTGGCCCTGGGCTGGCTTTCCGAATACGGGATCCCAATCGGCCAACGAGGTGAGTCCGCCGGGGCTGGGATGGTGTTGCGGAGCGCATCCGGCGTTCTTCATCTTGAGGGAACCCTCCGATTCTTGATGGCCTCCGGATCCCCTCAAGGGTACCTCCTCTTCGCTCGCCAGACCGATCCTTCGGATGGGGAAGAATGGGCCCTGATCGCCCTGGATGCTGCCACCCCGGGGATACGTGTGGAACCCCTGCCGGAGCGCTTGGGTCTGCGGATCGTGTGGATGGCCCATCTCCACGGGGAAGAGATCCCTCTCGCCCCTGAACGGATCTTGCTCCGAGGGACTGAAGCCCATCAGCGGCTGGAACAGATCATCGCCATCGATTGGATGGGCCAAGCCGCTATCGCCCTGGGCGTTATCCGTCGGAGCTTGCGGGAAGCCTGCGCCTATGCTCAGCAACGCTATCAAGGTGGACGCTTGATCATCGATCACCCCGCGGTTCAATTGCTTCTGGGGGCCGCTGTCTCTGATCAGGCGATACTGGAAGCCATCCTGGAGCGCCATGCCGATATGTCGTTGAAAGCGATACGCCATGACGTATTGCTTCGCTGGGCAGCTACGGCCAAACTGGCCATTGGGGAGCATGCCTATCGCGCGGTGACCAACAGTATGCAGGTCCTCGGAGGGTACGGCTATATGGAGGATTACGGCTTCGCTGGCCGGCTCCGGGATGTAGCGACCCTGCGGACGCTCCATGGGGCTCCGGATCCAATCCGGATGGTCTTGGCGGAAAGTCTACGGACAGAGGTGAGAGTTTAGGGCTCCAGCTTATCCCCTCCCTGCATGGGCGGAGACCAAAGGGCGAAACAATGCAGGAACGTATCTCGGGCGATGAAGGCCCCTTAGCACCTGGATCCCCTAAGAGGGGGAAAGTGCTCTGTTGCGAACAGAGGTAGTTCTGGGATTCCAGTGTGGGGCGGG
>DATMAC010000378.1:0-8348 GCA_035573655.1 Thermoflexus sp. | reverse complement strand
GGGAGGGGGGATATTTTAGGGTGAGCCGGGCGCCGAAGGCGCCCGGCTCACCCTAAAACCCCCAGGGGACTAAAACCCACCGAAGATTTGGAAATACGCTCTGATTGCTCCGTTGAATTCACGAAGATCAATAAAACCCAGGAGGGTGTTATGATGCCACGTGTTATGATGCCACAACCACCGCAGGCTATTCGGCGCGTGTACGTGTCCGGATCTCTTTACCCTGAACTGCGCGTTCCCTTCAAAGAGGTGCACTTGTCGCCAACGCGGTTGCCTGATGGTCGCTTGGAGCCGAACGAGCCGGTCTTGCTTTACGATACGCGAGGTCCTTGGGGAGATCCGGACTTTCACGGGGACATTCGGCAGGGGCTGCCGCCCCTAAGGCGTCCCTGGATTGAGGCGCGCGGGGATGTAGAGGAATACGAAGGACGGCCGGTTCAACCGATCGACGACGGCTACCGGAATGAGGCGGAACGCCAGCAAGCCGAGCTGAGCGGCAAGTTGCATCGCTGGCCGGGTGTTCGCCGCCGGCCGCTACGGGGCAAGAACGGTGCAGCCGTTACCCAAATGTATTATGCCCGGCAGGGCATCATTACCCCTGAGATGGAGTTCGTCGCCATCCGGGAAAACATGCGGCGCGAACGGCTTATCGAACTTCAGGCCGCTTTGGGCGACCGTTGGTCGCTCGCTTTTCAACATCCGGGACAGGCTTGGGGGGCACAAATCCCGCCGGTGATAACGCCCGAGTTTGTTCGCGATGAAGTGGCCCGAGGTCGGGCTATCATCCCCTGCAACGTGAACCACCCGGAGTGCGAGCCGATGATTATCGGCCGCAACTTCCTGGTTAAGATCAACGCAAATATTGGCACTTCGGCTATCTCCAGTTCGATTGAGGAAGAAGTAGAAAAGCTCCTTTGGGCGATCTACTGGGGGGCGGATACCGTGATGGACCTCTCGACGGGCAAGAACATTCACGAAACCCGCGAGTGGATTTTGCGCAACAGCCCGGTGCCCATCGGGACCGTCCCGATCTATCAGGCGCTGGAAAAGGTGGGCGGCAAGCCTGAAGAGCTCACCTGGGAAATCTTTCGGGATACACTCATCGAGCAGTGCGAGCAAGGCGTCGATTACATGACCATCCATGCAGGCGTCCGACTGGCCTATATTCCCCTCACTGCTTATCGCCGGACGGGCATTGTCTCGCGGGGCGGATCGATTATAGCCAAGTGGTGCTTAGCCCACCACAAGGAGAACTTTCTCTACACGCACTTTGAAGAAATTTGTGCCATCTTGCGGCAGTACGATGTCGCAATCAGTTTGGGTGATGGATTGCGCCCTGGCTCTATTCAAGATGCCAACGATGAGGCCCAGTTTGCCGAGCTCAAGACATTGGGTGAGTTGACCCAGATTGCCTGGAAGTACGATGTGCAAGTGATGATCGAAGGTCCAGGCCACATTCCAATGCATTTGATCAAAGAGAACGTAGATCGGGAGCTGGCCGAGTGCTATGAGGCGCCCTTTTACACGTTAGGACCACTGGTAACTGATATTGCGCCGGGTTACGACCACATTGCCTCAGCCATTGGCGCCGCGATGATTGGCTGGTTCGGCGCTGCCATGCTCTGCTATGTCACGCCCAAAGAGCATCTGGGTTTGCCGAATAAGAACGACGTGCGCGAGGGCGTCATTGCCTACAAGATTGCGGCCCACGCGGCCGATTTGGCCAAGGGCCATCCGGGTGCGCAATACTGGGACAACGCACTCTCCAAGGCCCGCTTTGAATTTCGCTGGGAAGATCAATTTAATCTGTCGCTTGATCCAGAGCGGGCGCGGGCCTATCACGACGAGACGCTACCCGCTGAAGGGGCTAAGCTGGCCCACTTCTGCTCCATGTGCGGTCCTAAGTTTTGCTCCATGAAAATCACCGAGGAAATTCGTACCATGGCGGAGCAACAAGGCATTGAACCCCAGCAGCTTATCGAGGAAGGGCTGCGGCAAAAAGCCCGGGAGTTTGTTGAAAAGGGGGCGGAATTTTACCCCTAAGGCGGTTGGCAAAGCTTTCGATCCGGATCGGATCAGTCGTCTCCCCGGACGGTGTAGGCGCTTCTAGATGGGGACCTTGGAGGGCTGAGCCGCGCGCCGAAGGCGCGCGGCTCAGCCCCCAAAAATTTGGGGGTGGGGTTCTTCCCCACTGACAAGGCAGGTCGCTACCTCACCAATGGCCCTTCGAGGCGGCAGGAAGGGGGGATCCAGAGAGGACGAGCCTCCCGCTATCGCTGCCACCAATCCTTGCGGGACCGGGGATCCATAAACACGTTGTTGTCCCGCACCCCCACATCGATCTGGATGCCCCGCGCGCGGCCGATGGGCTGCCCGCCCCGCACCGCGGGCAGCCGCCATCGCCCGTTGGCGTTCCACTGTTGATAGAGCGCGAGCAGGGAAGGCTCCACACAGATGCCGGTGATGTAGACGGTGTACCCTTGCGCCGTGCTGTCTTCGCCGGTGTATTTCAGCGTGATCTGTTGGGGGTCTGCATACAGGACCAAAGCGTCGAACCCGTTTCCGATGTCGTAGCCGCTGTCCGGGACGTAGATCACCTCGCCGGGGCTCACTGCGAAGCCCGCGATGCTGACCGGGGGCCAGGTCTCCGGCGGGGGCAGCCGCCGATGGTTTTCCCAGTCCCAGCCGTTGTTCTTGTAGACGTTCGAGAAAACCGGGATCCGATGATCGCCGAAGAGGAAGCGGAACTGCGGCGCGTTCGGATCGAACTCCCCGCCGTAATCGACGAGCCCCTTATATTCATTGACGGGCACATAGCCCAGGAGGAGCAGGTTGTAATCCGGGTTGTCGGCGACGTTGAAAGAGACAGGGTTGATCACCCAGAAGGTCTCGTAAGAGGCCCCCGGTATCGGCCGGCAGACATCACGGGAGATGAGGGGGAGATAGACCCGGTGGGTGGCTGCCGTTTGATCAGCGGGCGGAGGGGTGGTGGATCGGTTGGCGTTAGAGATCGAAGCGAACTCAGATCCTCCGGAAACCCCATACAGGATCCAGGCGAGCGCTATGGAAGCCATCCAGCCGGCTCCCGCAAGTCCTTTTCCACGCCAGGACATCGTGACCTCCTTCGTTCGGATGGGACGGGGCAACGAGCCTTCAGCGGACCTCGGCATCTGGCTCGGGCCCGGTGGCTGCCTGGATGCCGCTCGAAGCGACGTCGAACGACCAGGTATAGGTCTGCCCGTTCACCGTGACGGAGACCGTGTAGCGGGATCCAGGGGAAAGCGGATCTTTGGGGAGGATCACAATCGCATCCCGATGGCCCAGGATCAGGCGTCCGAGTTGTTGCTGATTCGGATCGGTCGGGTGGGTATACGTGGTCTCATCGAACACGCAACGTTCCACCGGGACCCCATCGCGCTTCAGGCTGTGGGCGGTTACGTTCGGCGTTAGGGATCCGGTCCCCAATAGCAGGAAGATGGGGGCGCCTGTGGGGGCTGTGTAGCGACAGTGGGCCAGGGGATCCGGATATTCCCCGACCTGAAAGGCGCGCAGTGAGGTGGTGCTGCCGTCGCCCGGCCAGCGGATGGGGAAGGAGACGCCGGCCACGCTGGTTCCCAGTCCGCGGATCACATCCAGGGCGGCCCCCATCTGCCACCCGCCATCCGCCTCCCGATACGAACCGTATCCCACCTGCATCAGCCGGGGATCCAGCATCCCCACAGCATGGAAGGGGGCCTGCATCCACACATCGATGGCGTAGGCATCGGAGGCGGTGGCACTGGAGCTAACCATCACGTTCGCGTTACGCCCACATGCATCGCCTTCCGGGGTATACCAGGGGTTGTTCGGATCTTCCCCATGGGTGATCACGTCGTTCTTCACCATATACCGGGCGTGCTGTCTGCAGCCCTCGCTCCATTCGGGTTTCTCCGTCACTGGCGGCAACCCGGCCATAGCCCGGTAGGCGTTCAGGCGCGAGAGCCATTCCGGAAGGACACTGGCGGGTGCGCGTAGAACCATGGGAAGGAAGATGTGATACGCGGCGGCTGTCTCCGCGGCCTCGGCCGGGGATCCACCACCCAGGAGAGCTGAGCGGGAAACGCTGAAGGGACTTCTATAATCGGCGAACATCCCCAAGAGGCCGCTGATCCACATAAGCCCCAGAACCCATCCCCGAACCCCCCAGATGCCTCGCATGGCCATGATCCTTAGGTTGGATTTGGGTTGGTTATAGCCATGTTACTTGGTTGGAGAAAGGTTGTCAAACAGAGCATCCGCGGAAGTCCGGACACTGGTTGGGGTACCGAGCGGGTGAGGTCCTCACCCGGCCTCCAGGAGCTGCGTTGCGATCCAATGAGGTTTTCTGGGGCTGGGCCGGGGGCCTTCGGCCCCCGGCCCAGCCCCAGTTTTTTCTCCCTCCTCCCGCGGCCCTTCGGGCCGCGGGAGGAGGGAGGGACCATCCCTTTCATCAGGGGGAGGCGGGGCTTTTCTCAGTCGTTCTCGCGCAACGCCATACGGGGATCTGGGGTTTTCCTCTGGGGGCTTTGGGGACTAAGCCACATGCCGAAGGCGGGGTCGGTCCGAGAATACGTTTTCACGGGCATAGGGGTGCGGTCGACCCTAAACAGCACCCGGGCCCCTGAGCGGATCCGCTCAGGGGCCCGGATGCTGGCGGAGGGGGTGGGATTCGAACCCACGAGGGGCGGAAACACCCCTACGCGCTCTCCAGGCGCGCGCCTTCGTCCACTCGGCCACCCCTCCGGACCACTATCAATTATAGCAGCCTCCCAATGGTTTTAGGAAACCGTTCAGGCACCCATCAGGCATGCGTTGTAGGGGCACCCCTTGTGGGTGCCCCTACAACGCATGCAACAACAAAATAACACGAATCCGCATTGTAGGGGCGCTCTTACAAAAGGCGTGAATACCGATGGTAGGGGCGGGCCTTGTGCCCGCCCGATGGGGGGGCATCCCCAAGGGATGCCCTACAACCCACAAAGGGCATGAATGCCGATTTGTAGGGGCAGGCCTTGGGCCCACCCGATGTAGGGGCACCCCTGGTGGGTGCCCCTACAAAATAACACGAATCTGCATTGTAGGGGCGCCCACAAGGGGCGCCCCTACAAAAGGTGTGAATACTGGTTGTGGGGGCGGGTCTTGTGCCTGTTCCTACCGGGGGACGCGAGCGCCCCTACGCCAGCGGCCAGATCAGGACGTCCTCCGCCGGGATGGTGAGCGAAAGCCGATCGCCGGGGCGTGCCTGGAGCCGGTTCATGGGGAACAACACGCGAAGCTGTCCCTCCCCGATCCGCAGCCACAGCTCCACATAGAGCCCGCGAAAGACGCGAGCGATCACCTCACCGGCCACCTCATTGAAGGGCCCCGTCGCTCCCGCTTGGAAGGTATGGCGGATCAGCACGAACGCCCGAGCGTGCGGCCGCAGGGGCCCTCGCGGGCGACCTTGCAGCGAACCGAGTGGGGTCCGGACGCGAGCGATCTCCCCGACGGCGAGGACCTCCCCTTCCACGAAGGTCCCCAGGTCGAGGAAGCGGGCGACGAAAGGGGTCGCAGGGTCTTGATATAAAGCCTCCGGCGTCCCGATCTGTTCGACCCGACCCCGATGAAGGATCAACACCCGATCGGCCACCGCCATCGCCTCGCTCTGATCGTGGGTCACATAGAGGGCGGTCATCCGCTCCGCTTTCAGGATCTCCCGGATCTCCCCCATCAGCTGCTCCCGCAGCGCCCGATCCAGGGACCCCAACGGCTCGTCCAACAGCAACACTGCCGGCCGCGGGGCGAGGCTTCGGGCCAAAGCCACCCGCTGTTTCTCCCCGCCGGAGAGGGTGTGGATCTCCCGGCGCTCGTAACCGGAGAGCCCGACCTGGCTCAAGAGGGCCTTCACCCGCTCCCGGATCTCGTGTTCCGGAAGCCGCTGCATCCGCAACCCGAAGGCGACGTTTTCGAAGACGTTGAGGTGGGGGAAGAGGGCGAATTCCTGGAACATCAGGCCGATGTAGCGTTGGTGGGGGGGAACGCCCCCCAGGTCCCGGCCGTCGAGGAGAACCCGTCCCTCATCCGGGGGCTCCAGCCCGGCGATCAGGCGCAACAGGGTGCTTTTTCCGCTCCCGCTCGGCCCCAGGATGACCATGATCTCCTCATCGGCCACCTCGAACGTCACGTGATCGAGGGCCACGAGCTCCCCATAGCGTCGGGTTAGATCGATCACCTGCAAACGGGGCATCCGAGCCCTTTCTCCATGCGGCGCTGCGGAAGGCTTGGCGTTTCAAGCGCGGCCGAGGCCGGTCCGCTCGAGCAACGCGGCGACGTTACCCCGCCAGGCCTCCGGATCCTCACGTCCGCTGGCCATGTCCTCCAGGATCCGGGCGAGGGCCGCGTGGACCGGCGTAGGGATCCCCACACGGGTGCCGTGGCGCACCACGGCGCCCGAGTACGCCTCGATCTCTAACCGGGCGCCTCGGCGCAGGTCCTGGTGCAGGGAGGGGAGCTTCCCGCCGCGGCCTCGAGCGCCTAAGGCGGCGAGGAGCGGGCGGACCAAGGGGGCGGGCCCGTGGGCCATCGCCCACGCCAGCAGCGGGACCGGGTAGCCGGGCAGCGACACGACGCGCAGGCCCAGCGCCCGCATCACCATAAGGGCCTCGCGGAACGCCGCCCGCTCCACCGCGAACGTCCGCGGATCCCGGAGCACCTGTCCCGTCGGCCAATCCAGGATCGCGCAGGTGGCGTTGGCGATCAGGTTGAGCAACAGCTTGGACCATTTCATCTCCAGGGGATTCCGATAGAGGCGGGTGGAGAACCCGGCCAGTTGCAGGATCGTCCGCCATTCCCGAAGGGCTTGCTCGGGCGCCATGGGGGCCAGCCCCAGCCCGCCGCGCGTCCGCTCCAGCCGGATGACTCCGGGCGCGGCGACGGAGACCGGCTGGGTCAGGGTCCCGGCCACCACCCGCGAGGCCCCGAAAGCGGCGGCCAGCTGGGTTTCCCCATCCACGCCGTTTTGCCAGCAGAACAGGAGCGCGGAGGACCATTCCTTCCGTTGCAGGGCGGCGATCGCTGCCTCCGTATCATAGGCCTTCACGGTGAAGAAGATCGCATCCACCTTCCCATCGACGGCATCCAAATCGGAGACCGCGTGGGGCCAGGTGGTCAGCCGCAGGCCATCCGGACGCAGGAGGGTCAGCCCGTGGCGCTGGATGGCTTCGACCACATGGGGACGGCCCAGGAGGATCACCTCGTGGCCGAAGGCGCTCAACATCGCGCCCAGATATCCTCCCACCGCTCCTGCGCCGAAGATCAGGATCCGTCGGGCGGCGACCGCTTCCATCGGCATAGCGGCCTCAGGCCTTCGCGCGGGCCGTCTCGTGGATGATCCCCAGGAAGGACTCCGCCTTCAGGCTCGCCCCGCCGACCAGCGCGCCGTCAATGGTTGGGCGGCACACGAACTCCGCGATGTTCTCAGGGGTCACGCTTCCTCCGTAGAGGACCCGCACCCGCTGGGCGACCTCCGCCCCGAAGATCGCCTCGAGGGTTCCCCGAACCCAGCGTCGGATCACCTCCTCCGCGTCCTCCCCCGTAGCCGCGCGCCCGGTTCCGATGGCCCACACCGGCTCATAGGCGATGACCAGGCCTGCCGCCTGCTCCGGCGAGAGCCCCTCCAGCGCCCGTCGGGTCTGCGTGGCCACGACCGCCCCGGTTTCCCCCGCTTCCCGTTGCGCCAAGGTCTCCCCCACACAAAGGATCGGGGTCAGGCCGTGGCGCAACGCGGCGGCGACTTTGCGGCGGATCATCTCATCGTCCTCGTGGAAGTGCTGTCGCCGCTCCGAGTGGCCGATGATCACATACTGGCACCATTCTTTCAGCATCACCGGGGAGATCTCCCCGGTGAAGGCCCCTGCGTCCTCCCAGTGCAGGTTCTGAGCGCCCAGGCGGATCGAGGAGCCCTGGATCACCGCGTGAACCGCGGGGATGGCGATGAAGGGGGGGCAGAGCACGACTTCCACCCTCTGGGTTTGCAGGCCCTCCCGGATCGCCCGGGCCAGCGCCTCCGCCTCCGCCACCGTCTTATTCATCTTCCAGTTTCCAGCGATCAACGGCTGCCGCATCGTCCACCTCGTTCGATGGGAATCCAAAGGCTTATTATGCAGAGATCTGGGGCAGGCACAAGGTCTGCCCCCACAATCGTCATTTGCGCCTTTTGTAGGAGCACCCCTGGTGGGTGCCCTGGGGGAGGCGCAAGGCCTGCCCCTGCCATCGGTGCAACGGTTCAGCCCTTCTCAGGCGCTGCCTCTACGTATCGACGGTTTCTTCATAGGGTGTTTGGGGATGGAGCC
>DATMAC010000377.1:0-4589 GCA_035573655.1 Thermoflexus sp. | reverse complement strand
AGAACGACGCTCATTTCCCCCGGCGGTTCAACTCGAAGAGAAACCGGAGCCCATGAAGCGTCAAGTGGGGATCGACCACTTGGATCGCATGAACCTCGTGGGCGATTACGTCAGCTAGGCCGCCGGTGGCGATCACCCGCGCGGGCTCCTCCAGTTCCGACTGGATTCGATGGATCATCCCCTCCACCATGCTGGCGAAACCTAAGATCAAACCGGACTGCATCGCCTGGATCGTGTTGCGGCCGATGGCCCGGGGAGGACGGGCGAGCTCCACCTGGTAGAGTTGCGCGGCGGCGGTCACCAAGGCCTCGGCGGCCACCAGGATCCCCGGGGCGATCGCCCCCCCCAGGTATTCTCCTTCCCGCGAGATCACATCGAACACGGTGGCGGTCCCGAAGGCGATGGCGATGGCTGGCCCTCCATACAGCCGGAAAGTCGCCACCGCGTTGGCCACCCGATCCGCTCCAACCTCCCGAGGGTTCTCCACGGCCAGTCGGATCCCCGTCTTGATCCCAGGTCCGACAATCAGGGGCTCGATGCCCAGATAGTGTCGGATCATCTCCTCAAACACCCCTCGTAGCGGAGGCACCACACAGGCAATGGCGCATCCATGGATCTCCTGTGGGCGGATGCGATGCAGGGCGAAGAGATTCATAAAGAGAGCGGCGTATTCATCGGCCAGACGGTGGCGCTGGGTGGAGAACCGCCAGTGGGCCACAAGGGATTCCCCATCGAAAACCCCCGCCTTGATGTTCGTGTTCCCAACGTCCAAACAGAGCAGCATGGGCAACTTCTCTCCTTCCGAAAGGTGTAGAGGATGTAAGCGCCTTTGCCTCTCAGCCATCCCAGGGTCGCCCCGAAGGGGGCGGATGATCCAACGGCCCGGCGAATGGACACAACCGATGTAGGGGCGCCCCTACATGGGGGCATGGACGCCTCTGGTCGGGGTGGGCTATGTGCCTGCCCTGGGGCACCCACAAGGGGTGCCCCTACATCCCCTGTCCACGCCCAACCGGAATTCCCTACGGAGAGAACACCCCCACCGGTTGAGGCGTTTGCCAAACCTCACGGGCTGCGGAAACCTTCAGTCCGATGATGGGAGCAGGATGTTGTCGATCAAGCGGGTCTTCCCGATGTAGACCGCCAGGGAGAGCAGGGCTGGGCCTTCCACGTAGCTGAGCTCCTGTAACGTCTCGGGATGGGCCACGCTCACATAATCCAGTCGGGCCAGCGGCTCGGCGCGGATCACTTCCCGCATGACCTCTCGCAGGCGCTCGGCATCCCGTTCCCCTTTTTCATAATGTGCTTTCGCCGCCTGGAGCGCCCGAAACAGCACGGTGGCCGCCTGCCGTTCCTCCGGGCTCAAGTAGGTGTTCCGGCTGCTCATGGCCAGGCCATCGGGCTCCCGTACGGTGGGGCAAACCACGATCTCCACTGGGATATTGAGATCCCGCACCATCTGGCGGATCACCACCGCCTGCTGGGCGTCCTTCTGGCCGAAATACGCCCGGTCGGGCTGGATGATGTTGAACAGTTTGGTGACGACGGTGGCCACGCCTCGGAAGTGGCCGGGCCGCGCCGCCCCTTCCAGGGGCCGGCTCACCTCCTCCACGATCACCCAGGTCTGAAAGCCCGGCGGATACATCTCCTCGACGGAAGGGGCGAACACGAGGTCTACCCCCAAGGGCTCTAACAACCGAAGATCCCGCTCCAGGTCGCGGGGATAGCGGTTATAGTCTTCGTGGGGTCCGAACTGGGTTGGGTTAACGAAAATGCTAACGGCCACACGGTCGTTCTCCGCGCGAGCCCGCCGGACGAGGGAGAGATGTCCCTCGTGGAGATATCCCATCGTCGGCACGAATCCCCATGTGCCGGGGAGGGTTCGCCGGATTGTGCGCGCTTCAGATATCGCGTGAACGACCCGCATGGTTTTACCTCCAGCTCGATGGGATCAGAGTCGCTGTTGCTCTGATGCGAAGATGATGAGGTTTAGCGCAGAGGGGCTCCGTAGGCCGGGCCCATAGCGGGCAGGATGGCGGGTTCCGGAGGGCGCCGACCCGGGGCCCGGGTGCCCCGTTCCTCCACCGCTTTAACCCACCGCCAGAGGGCCTCGTTCAGTGGTGTCTGAACGCCGATCCGCCGGCCGATCGCGGCCACCGCACCGTTCAACGCGTCGATCTCGGTCGGACGCCCCCGATGCAGATCCTGACGCATGGAGGAAGAGTTCGCCGCCGTTCGCCGGCAGACGTCCGCCACGAAACCCGCTGGGTCTTCAAAGGGCAGCGCGATGCCCTGGGCGCGAGCTACCGCCGCGGTTTCCAGGGCCACCCCCCGAGCCAGCCGCCAGAGCTCCGGCCGTTCCAGCAAGGCACCGTTCGGAACATCGAAGAGGGCCGTGATGGGATTGATGGCGGTGTTCGCGACCAGTTTCCCCCAAATCACCCCCTGCAGATCGTCCCGAAGCTCCACCTGGAACCCCGCTCGCTCCAGGAGGTCGGCGATCCGTTGGGCCCAACGCTCGGTTGGGGCGGAGGCACCCAGCCAGATGGGACCTTCCCCGCCTAACCGGGCGTATCCGGGCGCCAGGAGGGTGGCTCCCATTGTGGTGACCCCCTGGAGCGCGCGGGAGGGGCTGAGGATCGCCTGCAGTGTTTCCAACGGCCCCAGCCCGTTTTGGAGCGTTAAAGCGACCCCATCGGGGCGCAACACCTGCTTCGCCCACCGGGCCGCCCGCTCGGTCTGATAGGTCTTCACCAGGATGAGGGCGAGGTCGCACGGGGGGACCTCCCCCGGATCCTCCGCCACGGGGATCCGAGCGCTCTCTTCCCCCCAAGGGGTCACGAGATGGAGGCCGTGCGTCCGAACGGCCTCTAGCGCCTCCGCCCACGTCCCCAGCATCCAGACCTCCGCGACGCGGGCCAGGCGAACCCCGAACAGCGTTCCCATTGCGCCGGTCCCCAGGAGGGCAATGCGCATCATCGCCGTTCCTCCACGGGCGTGGGGGATGGGAGATTCTCCAGCATCGCTTGGAAGGCCGCCAGCTCCTCGGGGTCCATCGAGAACGTGTGCTCCGGCCCAGGGAAACGACGGTTCCGCACGTCCTCACAGTAGGCTTGGACCGCTCGCACGATCTCGCCGTGAAGGTCCGCGTATTTCTTCACGAAGCGGGGCGTGAAGCGCTCGAAGAGGCCGACTAGATCATGAAGGACGAGCACCTGTCCATCGCACCCGGCCCCTGCGCCGATCCCGATGGTGGGGATGCGCAAGCGCTGGGTGATTGCCGTGGCCACCGGCTCCGGGACCATCTCCAAGACGATGGCGAAGCAGCCGGCGGCCTCAAGGGCTAACGCATCCTCCAGGAGCCGTCGGGCGTCCGCTGCGGTGCGCCCTTGGAGGCGATAACCGCCCAGCTTATGAATGGATTGAGGGGTGAGGCCGATATGACCCATCACCGGGATGCCCGCGCGCACGATGGCCTCGATGGTGGGAACCATCTCCTGCCCCCCCTCCAGCTTGACGGCATCCATGCCGGCCTCTTTCAGGAAGCGGCCGGCGTTCCGGACCGCCTCGGCGATATCGGCCTGATAGGCCATGAAGGGGAGATCCCCTACCAGGAGCGCGGAAGGGTTCGCCCGGGCGACCGCCTTCGCGTGGTGGAGCATTTCCTCCATCGTGACCGGAAGCGTGTTGGGATAACCCAGGACGACCATACCGAGGGAATCGCCCACCAGGATCACATCGACGCCCGCCTGATCGACCGCGAGGGCCGTTGGATAGTCATACGCCGTGATCATCGTGATGGGTTCCCGGGCTGCCTTCCGCATTTGAAGCGTGTGGATGGTCACCTTTTTGCGAGCCATGGTCCCCTCCGAGAAGAGAATCGTTTTTGGGCGTTGGGCGGTTCAGCTCCCTCTGGGCGTTTGAGGGACGGGATGAGGAATCCCAAGGGCTCCAAAAAGGGCATGCGGGGAGGAAAGGTCTTCGGCCAGGCGGATATCCCTTGCGGTTCGTGAAGGCCGGCAAGGATTCCGATGGAGGGCGGCGGGCGACCGCGATCCAAGGGGCTGCGGGTGATCCACGCCGGTGGGATGGGAGGCCGTTAACCGCCATCCAATCGGGGTGGCCGTCCGTCCCTTCCCCTGCGAAGCGGAGGAAGGAACGATGGAACGAGGGACACCTCGCCCAAGGCCGTCGAAGGCCGGGGAGGGGATCTGAGGCGGATCACCTTTGAACCTGCCGTCCCGGTCGCCCCAAGGCAATCCAGGCGGCTGCCGGCGAAGCATAAAGGTACGCTCTCCCCCACAGGCTCACCGCCCATCTCGGGTCGGTGGCGCTTTCAGTATACCACGTGGATGGAGGCTTGACCAGCCCTTGCACCGGGGAATCGGTCGATCTTCAGCTCCTTCCGCTTCGCCTTCGTGCGGCTTTGCCGTGCGGTTTCTTCCTGGGGGCTTTGGGGTGGGGCCCTTCCGCTCCCTCATAGTAGCTCCAAACTAAACGTAACCGGGCTAAATCGTGACGTGCCGTCCAGATTTGTTTTTTGGTCCCCTGGGGGGTTGGGGGCGAGGCGGGCGCCCAAGGCGCCCGCC
>DATMAC010000376.1:0-6736 GCA_035573655.1 Thermoflexus sp. | reverse complement strand
CTCTCGGATCCAGGTGCGGCGGCTCACCCCCGATGGGAAACTCCGGGTGACGTACACGGGGCGCCTGCTCCAGGTTTCCTCCGAAGGCCTCACCCTGGAGGCTTACTGGGAGCGTCCCGCTTTAGATCTGGGATATACGGTCCTGGAGCCGGCGGACCGCTTCGTGGAGTATTTCTATCCGGGTCGCTGGTTCGTGATCTATGAGATTCATCACCATTCGGATAACCGGTTGAAGGGATGGTATTGCGATATCATTTATCCTCCCCGGATCTCGGAACACGAGATTGAGATCCGCGACCTTGCGCTGGATCTCTTCGTAACCCCGACAGGCGAGGTCCTCGTTCTGGATGAGGAGGAATTCGAGGCGCTGGGGCTGCGGGAGCGAGATCCGGCCGTCTATGCGGCCGCGCGATCCGCGCTCCAAGAGCTTCTGGGGAAGGTTCATCGGCGCGAGCCTCCGTTCCATCAGCTTCCGGAGGGTTTTTAAGGAAGGAGGAAGGCCGCGGGACCGTTATGATGAGCCGGTGGGTCAGGCTTGAGTCGTTTCTCCTCCTTTCCCGTGCCGTTCTCGCGATATCGGGAAGGGGGCAGGGAGGCATCGGATGCCTTCGACCATGGAGCATGCGGCCTATCTCTCGGTGACCATCGGGCCGCGGGGGAGCACGACCGATCGGGAGCGGGAGGCAGCGGAATACGCCGCCCGGACGTTTCGGGCGCTGGGCTTGGAGCCGCAGATCGAGCCGTTCGTCAGCGCCACATCGGCCTGGCGGCCCTTCGCCATCGCCACCGGGGGGATGCTCCTGATGATCCCGGTCTTCTTCCTCGGAGGCCGATGGATCGCCGCGCTGGGTCTTTTCCTGCTGATCCTCTGCGTGGCGATGGAGCTCCTCTTCGCCCCGAATCCTCTCCGGTGGTTCGTCCCCAAAGGGCGAAGCCAGAACGTCTATGCCATCCTCCCGCCCGCCGGGCCGGTCCGCCAGCGGGTGATCCTATGCGGTCATCTGGATACCCACCGCACCCCGTGGGCCTTCTCCTCCCTCCGGGCGCTGGCGATCTACCGGGCGCTGGTGACGTTGGGGCTGCCTGGGGCCGTGGGGATGGGCGGGCTGTTTCTGATCGGTGCGGCGACCGGGAACCCGAATTGGGGCCTTCCGGCGTTGCTGCCGGGCCTGCTGTTAGTGGCCGTCTTCGCGATGGCGATCCAAGCGGATCTCACGCCGTACACCCACGGCGCCAACGATAACGCCACAGGGGCGGGGATGGTTCTGGCGCTGGCCGAACGGCTGCGCTGGGAACCCCTTCAGCATACCGAGGTCTGGGCCTTGTGTACCGGTTGCGAGGAAGCGGGGGCTTACGGAGCCGCCGCCTTCATTCAGCGTCATCGGGATCTGGGCCGCCCGATCTTCATCGTCCTGGACACTTTGGGCAGCCCAGGGAGCGGCCCGTGCTATCTCGCCCAGGAGACCATGCTGCTTCCCCTGCGGAGCGACCCGGAGCTATTGGCGCTGGCGGATCGGATCGCCCGGGAGCGGCCCGAGCTGGGGGCCTACCGCTGGCCGAACTTCCGGGGGGCCTATACCGATGGAGCCCCCGCGGTCCGCGCGGGCTGGCGGGTCCTAACGTTCGTGAACCTCCGGCCCGATGGCGTCCTTCCCCACTGGCATCAGCCCTCCGATGTATATGAGAATGTCGATCCGGAGGTGGTAGCCCGCACGGAGGCCTTTGTGTGGGAGCTGCTTCAAGCGATCGATGACATGGCTGAGAGGACATAGACGGAAACGGATCCCCCAAGGGTCCGCGGGTGAGCCCTCTAAGGATCGAAGGGTACGCTCTTTCGCCTTCCTCTCCTCCGGTGGCCTCGCTTCATTAGATATAATTTTTGGCATTGGTTCGGTCAATGTCCTAACTCATGTCCGAACATTAAAACTGAAATTTGACAAATTCTGGTATTTTTGATAAAATAAAATTAATCGGGAAAAAGGCAAAAACCGGGTTCGTGGAACCGAAGGGTTCAGAACCTCTCCCTAAGCACTCAGCTCCTTTCCCGTTCGGCTGGGGTTTCCCTTCGTATCCCCCCTCCATCTGTTTTGTTTCCCCAGATGGAATGGATCGGTCGCTTTTCTTTGACGCAGCTTTGGGGATAGGGCCCTTCCGCCTCCTCTCATAGGCTCCGAACAGCATAACACCTCTTTCTCCAGCGAAGGAGAGAAATGATGTCCGAACCGATTGTTTTCATCAGCCGTAATAAAATCAAAGATGGCAAGATCGAAGCATTCAGGAAACACTATCAAGATAGCATCCAGCCGATTTTTGATAGCAAACCAAGCACGCTGGCTCAACTTGGTTATGAATTGGTTATGAAAATGAAGAAGGCACAGAGTTTACCGTTGTTCGCGTTTTCCCGAATGCGGACGCTCTCGATCAGCAAATTCAAGGTGCCGATGAACGATCAAAGAAGGCATACGAATATATCGAGCCGATCTCGATTGAGATTTTCGGAACACCCAATCCTGCAACTTTGGAGAGGATGAGGAAGATCGCGGGATCCGGGATATCGGTTCGCATCAGCCCAAGTTACTTAGGCGGCTTTATCCGGTAAATCGATGGCAAAAAGGAGAGAACAATGGCCCTGCGATTTGAACATTCAGAGGTAATCGACCGACCAATCGACAAAGTATTTCGCTTCTATGCGGTGGAGCATGTTCGAAACCACCCTCGATGGGATTCAGATATCGAACTCTGGTTGGATTCGGATACTCCCATTGGTGTTGGGACGATCATCCACCGGCGCAACAAGCGCAGCGGTACCCCGGTCGAAGGAGCGATGAAGGTCGTGGAATTCGAACCCAACCGCGCGGTTGCAGTGGAAATCCATGACGGTCCTGCCATTATGTACAGTAGGACGACCTTTGAGGCGATCAACGAGAACCAGACCAAAATCACTACCGTTATTGATATACCGTGGATGGATGAGAACACAGACAAGACTTTTATGAACAACCGCTTGGCAGAGGTCTCTCGGATCAGGAAACAACTGATGGAATCTGAGCTATAAGGAGCGTCCCATGTCGGAGCCAATCATTCTCATCGCCCATCAAAAGGTCAAGCCAGACAAAGCCGAAGAGTACAAGAAGGTCTATCAAGAAGTCGGGGAATGGATGGAGGCCAACAAGCCCCAAACGGCAGCTCACATTGCGTACCTCAGCGAAGATGGCACAGAGGCAAGCGTTGTCCACATCTTCCCAAGCGTTGAAGCGATGGAGAAACACATGCAGAACCTGGGCGACGTTGGAGCGATGGCGTTTACACTGATGGAAATCGTCGGTTTCGATGTGTACGGAACGCCCAGCCAGATAGTTCTGGATTCGATGTTGAGGATGATCCCGGGCGCAAAGGTAACAATGAAGACCCAATGTGCGGGCGGTTATATCCGCCTCAAATAATGCAGGCTAACCAAGCGTGCACTCGATAGCCCGCCCAGGTCGCGCAATGAAGTGCGTTAACCATCATGTCCATCTCTCACACCTACAAAGGATAATCACCCATGTCCACAGAACAGAATAAGGCGTTAGTCCGTCAAATCGTGGAGGAAATCTTCAACCGGGGGAACATGAGCCGGGCCGACGAGTTCTTGGCGCCCGACTTCGTTGAACACGAAGAACTCCCACCCGGGATACCGCGTGATCGTGAAGGCGTCAAACAGTTGACCGCCATGTTGCGCAACGCCTTCCCGGACTTCAAAACCACGATCGAGGATATGGTCGCCGAAGGCGACAAGGTGGTGATCCATCAGACCTGGACCGGCACCCATAAGGGCGAGTTTATGGGCGTTCCGCCAACCGGCAAGAGCGTATCCTTTGGGGTGATCGACATCCTCCGCATTGCGGGGGGCAAGATTGTAGAACATTGGGGCCAGATGGATAGCATGGGGCTGATGCAGCAGCTTGGTGCAATTCCCACGCCCGGACAGAGCGGAAGTTAAACGCTCGACCGGAGTGGCAGCGGAGCGCGTCACTGTTTCCACATGAGTGTTACCACAAGCGTGGAAATTGAGCTTATCGGCATGGTAGTGTACCTGTGGTGGGTGCCGGGAATCCTTTTCCCCGAAGGCACTGTGAGTGCGGACCGGGAGGGTGCGGCCCAACAAGTCGCTGCAGCTGACACCGCGAAGCGGCGCGGCTGAGCTTGGACGTTGGGCCGCTTGCCCTGCTGCGTTTGCGACTTTACATGAGATGCGCCTAACACCTTCGTTGATGAGGCAGGGGAGCACATGAAGACAACTCTAGTACAACAAATCGCCGAACAGATGATGGAACGCCATAAAGTTACCGGTATGGCAATCGCTTGGGCGCGTGGGATGGGTACGCCACATGATTTAGCGCTTGGTACCGACCGGGATGGTGTTGTTCTTGAAGAGGATAGTTTATTCCCAGTTCGTTCTATTGCAAAATTGGCAACATCATTGTGTATCTTGCGCCTTGTCGACGCAGGCTATCTCTCGCTCAATGACCCGTTAGCGAAATATATACCTGAATCTTCGGTAGCTGTGGAAGGCGTAACGATCCGCACGCTGTTGTGTCATTTGAGCGGCTTGCCTAACTGGTACGATGAAACGAAGGCACCCTGGTCCGCAAGCCTCACCTGGCCAATAGTCAAACAGGCCTGTATCGAAACTCAACCTGAAGCACCGCCCCACACAAAAGTGATTTACAGCAATGTAGGCTACGCACTGCTGGCAATCATTATCGAGCATATAACAAATCAACCCTTCCAAATAGCTATGCATAATTGGGTTTTCGAACCGCTTGCGATAGAAGCTTATTATGGCGATGAGCCACCGCGCCCAGTATTGAGGATTCTAGTGCCATGGGAAAAGCCAGAGAATATAGGCAATCCAACGGAAAAGATCAATTCTGCCTTTTCAAGTCAAGTCACCATGCCCTTCGGTGGACTTATCACTAATCTGGATGGCACGTTTGGGCTGATTCACGCCTTTCGAGGGAAGCCCACGGGATTTTTGCGCGATGAAACAATCGCTGAAGCCACGCAAAATCAGACGGGAATGTTGCCAGGAGGTATGTTTGATTGGCCGCTCTGTCCATGGGGTCTCGGACCTGAATTGCGCGGCACCAAAAAGCCACACTGGGCGGCTTTCGAAGCAAGCCCTGGATCTTTTGGGCATGTTGGCGACAGCGGATGTGTCGTATGGACAGACCCATCGCAAGATATAACTTATGCGATTCTGGCGACGCGTTCATTTGACGAATGGGTTTTTGAAGCCCTACCAGCAATCGGCGCAGCGATTCTAAGCACGGCATAACGTGCGCAGAACTTAAGACCTTTCATCTGTAGCGACCGAGTCAAGACACGCGGCCCAACAAAGCATGCACTGGACGCTGGGGATTCTGCGGCATTTTCGGGCTTTATCTACACTCGAACAGGATCCTGTCCTTGGAGGTTTTATCCACGCCCGCCCCTGGGTGTGGCTTGGAAGGGTTGCGGTTGGTCGTGGACGCTAGGCCTGGTTGCCTTGCCCGCCGTCGCCGCCTGCGACTGGTCCCCAACGTTTCTCTCCCCTCGGCGTGATTGGCCTTACGCGGGGATGGTCGGGCTGGGTGTGTGGGCTGGCAAGCGGGCTGGATGGCCAAGTCCTTCCGCTGCGGGGCGGGCTATGGGCCGGTTGGAGGCAATTTGCCCGCAGTCATCTTTTCGCCCAACAAGCGCTTGCAAGCGGACGGCGGCTTTGCCGCCGAGGGGATGCGCCGCGAGGGCTGTCGAGTTGAGTTTAGCAGATAGCGTCATGCGCCTGGCCCGCCGACCGGCGTGACCAATCTAGGGGAGCGTGCCCGCTTCCGCCGGGCCGCTGAGCTCGAGACCGTTCACATACACAGGAGGAATACCAATGGGTAGTGCAAGGATTCAAGGTCAACTCTGGGGAGCCCGTGCGCAAGACTGGGCGGCCCACATCGAGCAGGCGGGCTTGCCGCTTTTCGGTGCGGCCCTCGATGCCGCCCGCGTGACCGTGGGCACGCGCCTGCTCGACGCCGGTTGTGGCGCGGGGCTGTTAGCGCTGCTGGCCCGCTTCCGCGGCGCGCAAGTTGCCGCTCTGGACGCCTCGCCGGGGCTCCTGGCCATCGCGCGGCGACGGTTGCCCGGGGCCGACGTGCGGGAAGGTGATCTGGAGGAGCTCCCCTTCACCGACGCCAGTTTCGATGCGGTCGTGGCTGTCAACAGCATCTTTTTCGCAGCGGATATGGCGGCTGCCATGGGCGAGCTCGTCCGCGTCGCCCGGCGTGGCGGGCGGGTGGTCGTCACCGCCTGGGGGCCGCCCGAGAAATGCGAATTCTTGAGGGACGTGATGTCTGCGCTCGGGCCGCTGATGCCGCCCCCGCCGCCCGGCGCCACGCCGCCGCATCCGGGCGCACTGTCACAACCGGGAGCGCTGGCGAACATTCTCAGGGAAGCGGGCCTGCGCGTCGTGGAGGAGGGCGAGGTCGCCTGTCCCTTCGTCTTCCCGAGCACCGAGGCGTCGTGGCGCGGCAATTCCAGCGCCGGGGTCAACCAGGCGGCGATTGCCCACAGCGGGGAGGCCGCGGTTCGCGCCGTCTATGCGAACGCCGACCGCGCTCACCTGCGCCCGGACGGGAGTGTCCGGTACGACAACGTCTTTCTCTGGGCTGCAGGCGAGCGAGCATAGCGGCCGTCGCGCCGAGACTCGTCGAACGGATCGTCGCTC
>DATMAC010000375.1:0-7626 GCA_035573655.1 Thermoflexus sp. | reverse complement strand
ATCCTCCCTCCCCACGGCCCCTTGGGCCGTGGGGAGGGAGGATAAAGGGGGTAGGGCCGGTTGGCCCTCATCATCGAAGAGGTAGTCCACGGAATTTCGGTGAGGGGCAGGCCGCGTAAGCGGACTCCACCTCGCAGAACGATGCAAGTTTCTGCCGCGCGTCAGGCCGGATTTGAGTGAGACAAAATCCGTAGGGCCGATCGGATCCCCTCCAAGATCACTTGATGCTCCGCTTCGTGCATGCGCGCTTCGAAGGTCTCCAGGGTGTCTTCGGGGAAAATCGGCACGATCCGCTGGGCCAGCACCGGTCCTTCATCTACCGCCGGCGTCACGATGTGCACCATACACCCGCTGTAGGCGATCTCGCCCCGTCGGTAGGCCTCGAAGGCCCGCTGAATGGCGTGCATGCCCGGGAACATGCCCGGGAGGGCTGGGTGGAGGTTGATCACCCGTCCGGGGAAGCGATCCAGGAAGGCTGGGCTCAGGATGTGCATCCAGCCGGCCAAGACGATGAGGTCGGGTCGATAAGGGAGGATCCGCTCCGCCAGATCCCGATCATACACGGTGCGGTCCAGCCCGCGCTCGCGGTACGGTTTGAGGGGGAAATAGAGGGTTGGGATCCCAGCCCGTTGCGCCCGCACCAGCCCGAAAGCGTCTTTACGGTTGGAAACCACCAGCACCACTTGCGCCGGAAGACGCCCGTCCGCACAGGCGTCCAGGATCGCCTGCAGGTTGCTGCCGAAACCGGAGATGAGGACAACCAGACGGTACTTGCCCGTGCCCATATCTCATTTCCTTGAACTTTGCTCTGACGGTCAGTGGGGAAGGGCCCCATCCCAAAGCCCCCAGAAGGAAACCACGGATATCCGTATTGGCATGGTGTGAGAAGGGCGGAATCGCTACGTGCATATTTTTCAGACACTCTCTAAGGGCAGGAGCAAGGCCTATTCCCACACGATGCGCACCGTTCGATCGCCTTCCACGACCTCTCCCACCGCGAAGAGCTCCCCGGGCCAAAGGGAGAGGGCCCGTTCGGCGGCCTCGGGGTCGACCACGAGGATCATCCCCAGGCCCATGTTGAATACGTGGAACATCTCCTCCGGGGCGACCTGGCCCAGGCGCTGGATCAGCCCGAAGATGGGCGGCTCCGGCCATGTCCCCCGATGGAGCACGGCGGCGGTCCCTGGAGGGAGGATGCGGGGGAGGTTCTCGTAAACGCCGCCGCCGGTGATGTGGGCTATCCCCTTGGGCTCGATGCCGGCTTCCTCCATCGCCTGAAGGAACCCCAGATAACAGCGATGAGGAGCTAAAAGCGCTTCGCCGATGGAGGTGCCCAGCTCCGGGTGCGGTTTTTCCCAATCCAGATCATCCAAGACGGCGCGGGCGAGGCTGTAACCGTTGGTGTGCAGCCCGCTGGAGGGAAGGGCGAGCAGCCGATCCCCCGGCCGGATGCCCCGGCCATCTCGGATCCGGCTCCGCTCCACCACCCCGACGATGGTGCCTACCAGATCCAGCTCGCCGGGCGCATAGACTCCGGGCATCTCTGCCGTCTCCCCGCCCAGCAGCGGGCAGCCGACCTCCCGGCACGCGGCGGCAATGCTCTCCACGATGGGAACCACGATCTCGGGATCCAGACGACCCGCGGCGATGTAATCCAGGAAGAACAACGGGCGGGCGCCGTGGACCAGGATGTCGTTCACGCAGTGGTGAACGAGGTCATAACCGATGGTCTCCCAGCGCCTCAGACGGGCGGCCACCTTGAGCTTGGTGCCTACGCCGTCGGTGGAGGCCACCAGGACTGGCTCGCTCATCGCCTTCAGGGCATTGGCCCCATAAAGGCCAGCGAAGGCCCCCAGACCGGCGATCACCTCCGGCCGATAGGTGGAACGGACTGCATCGGCGATCCGATCCAGGATCTCCCGGGCGACGTCCAGATGGACGCCTGCCCGCGCGTAGGACGCTGCCGTTTCCATCGGGAGAACCTCCTCCTTTAAAGCGGACAGGTGCGGCCGATATCTCGACGGAATTGCATTCCCTCGAAGTGGATGTGCGAAACCGCTGCATAAGCCCGGTCTGCTGCTGTCCGCAGATCCGGTCCCCAAGCGCTGATCGCGAGCACCCGCCCGCCGGCCGTCACCACCTGTCCGTTGCGGCGGGCGGTTCCTGCGTGGAACACCCACACATCCGTCATATGTTCCGCTTCCTCCAACCCAAGGATAGGGAGCCCCTTCGGGACTGGGCCAGGGTATCCAGGGGCTGCCAGGACCACGGTCGTGCACGCCCCAGGGCGCCAACCCAGGTTGACCTGCTCCAGCCGCCCTTCCAGGCAAGCCTCGATCGCTTCCACCAGGTCGCTCTCCAGCAGCGGGAGGATCGCCTGGGCTTCGGGATCCCCGAAGCGGGCGTTGAATTCCAGCACGTATGGCCCCTGGGCGGTGAGCATCAGGCCCGCGTAGAGCACGCCGACGAAGGGAGTCCCTCGGCGGGCCATCGCTTCCACAGCGGGTTGAAGGATGGTTCGGACCATCGCGTCGAGGTCGTCCGGGGTCACATCAGGGGTCGGGGCATAGGCTCCCATGCCGCCGGTGTTGGGGCCCCGGTCGCCGTCCCACAGGCGCTTATGGTCGCGGGCTGGAAGGAGGGGTCGCACCGTCTGTCCATCGACGAGGGCCAGCAAGGAGAGCTCGCGGCCCTCCAGGCGTTCCTCGATGACCACGGTATCTCCCGCCTCACCGAAGATCCGTTCCCGCATCAGCTGGATCAGCGCCGCTTCCGCCTCCTCAGGGGTCGCGCAGACGAACGCGCCTTTTCCACCCGCGAGGCCACTGGCCTTCACCACCAGGGGGCCGGGATGGCGGCGCACGTAGCCCAGCGCGGCCTCCAGATCGTGGAACACGCGGTAATCCGCGGTGGGGATCCCGCTGGCGCGCATCAGGTCCTTGGCGAAGGCTTTGGAGGTTTCAAGGCGGGCCGCCTCCCGCGTGGGCCCGAAGATCCGCAGCCCGGCGGCTTGGAAAGCGTTCACGATCCCGAGCGCCAGAGGGGCCTCGGGCCCTACGATGGTGAGATCGATGGCTTGCTCCCGGGCGAAGGCGAGCAGGTGCTCCACATCTTCGGCGGCGATCGGGATTGAGGTGGCATGGGCGCGCGGCCACTTCCCCTCCGATGCGGGAGCCGCCGGCCACGAAGTCCCCGCGTTCCCTGGGGCCACGTAAACCGCTTCCACCTCCGGCGAGCGGGCCACCGCCCAGGCCAGCGCATGCTCGCGCCCGCCGGAGCCCACGATCAGGATCCGTTTCCCCTTCCTTCCCATGGTAGATCGTCCTGTTCAGGATATGGGTTAGCTGCCCCAATCTGAGACCGGTTTCCCTTGGTGTCCGATGGCGGGGAGGGCCTTTCACACGCCGTGCGGTAGATCGAAACTCCTTCTTGGTCTGACGCATGAACGGGCACTGAAGTGCCCTACTACGAACAGATTTTTGTTCGTAGTAGGGCGCTTGAGCGCCCGTTTTCTTCTTGCGAACACCAGTCGCGAGTTTCCGGTTCCCTTGGCATCCGATGACGGAAAGGGCCTTTTGTGCGCGATTCAGTGGAATAGAAGCCCGTCCTGGGTCTGACGCACAGGATGGGTGCTGAAGTGCCCTATTGCGATCAATCGACGCGCTCTTTCAGTGAATGAGATCGTCCGTCGAAGGATGAGTCTCCAGCCTGCCGGCTCCGCACATCTGATAAGGGCAGGCCTTCTGGCCACGCTCGCGGCTATGCCCTCCAGGGCACGCTCCGGATCTGTTCGAAGGCGGATTTGATGGAATTCGATCCTTCTTTCCCTGGGATAGGAGCTGGATAACGGCCGGAGAAGCATGCCGCACAGTAATTCCCATCCGAGGCGGGCAGCACTTCACGGACGGCGGCGAGCATCCCCGCGATGCTCAGGTAGGCCAGGCTGTCCGCCCCGATGAACTGACGGATCGCCTCCTCGTCCCGACGGTGGGCGATGAGCTCCTCATAGGTCGCCATGTCGATCCCCATAAAGCAGGGATGGCGGATGGGCGGTGAGGCGATCCGCACATGGACTTCCGCCGCGCCGCCCTCGCGCAGCAGCTCCACCAGCTGTCGGGTGGTGTGGCCGCGGACGATGGAGTCGTCCACCAGCACCACCCGCCGCCCTTGCAGCACCTCGTGGAGAGGGCTGTATTTGAGATGGACACTCCGCTGACGGATCTGATCATCCGGCTGAATGAAAGTGCGGCCGATGTAGCGGTTCTTGATCAATCCCTCCACGAAGGGGATGCCGGATTCCAGGCTGTAGCCGATGGCGTGGGGGGTGGCGGAATCGGGCACGCCCACCACCAAATCCGCGTTCGCCGGGGCCTCGCGGGCCAGCTGGCGCCCCAGGGCCATACGCACGGCGTAGACCGTTCCCCCTTCCCGTATCGAATCCGGGCGCATGAAGTAAACGTATTCGAAGATGCAGAAGGCCGGCGAGGGCGGCACAGGGCTCTCGAAGACCGTAAACCCCGTATGGTCCAGGCGCACGATCTCGCCGGGCCTCAGTTCGCGCACCAGGTGGGCGCCGATCAGCCGGAGGGCGCAAGATTCCGAAGCGACCGCATATCCGCCCTCCAGCGCGCCGATGCAGAGCGGGCGGAAGCCATAGGGATCCCGCACAGCGTAAATCGCTTCGCGGGTGAGGATCACCAGGGCGTAGGCGCCTGGGGACAGACGCAAAAGGGCGCGGATCCGCTCGACCCACGGATCCGCGCTGGAGCCCTGGAGGTCGTGCGGAAACCCCCACGCCTCCGGCGGAGAAGCCAAGATCTGCAGGATCAGCTCGCTGTCGCTGCCGGAGGAAAGACCGATGCCTCGCTCCAGCAGGCGGCGGCGGAGCTGCGAGGCGTTGACCAGGTTGCCGTTGTGGGCGATGCCCATGGGCCCGTAGAGGGTTTCGATCAGGAACGGCTGGGCGTTCTGGATGTGGGAGGCGCCGGTGGTCGAGTAGCGGGTATGGCCGATGGCCAGATGGCCTCGCAGCTGGCGTAGGATGCCCTCATCGAAGATTTGGGCGACCAACCCCATCCCCTTATGGAGATAAGCGACATGGCCGTCGCTGGTGGCGATCCCGGCACTTTCCTGGCCGCGGTGCTGGAGGGCACAGAGGGCCAGGAAGGCGAGCCGGGCGGCCTCTTGGCCCGACGCGAACACCCCGAAGACGCCACAGGCCTCGTGAGGGCGATCCAATTCCACCCCGCTCATTCTATCGTCTCCTTTCTGCAGCCATTCCGGCTTGGCGCATGCCCTCTATGATGGTCCACCCCCACGGATCTCCGCATCGTCGTCGAGGATGCGTTGCCGTTGCTGATCCTGAAAGCGAGCTACCCGTTCCCGGATTTCGGGATCGGCGAGACCCAAGATCTTGGCAGCCAACAGGGCGGCTCCCGTCGGATCCAGGACGACCGCCGGCGCGATCCCACTGGGCATCCGAAGGGAGGAGAAGATATCGGCGCCGGCGAAGGCCTCGGCGATCGGCGGGCAGGCGATCACCGGCGCGTGCACCTGCCCATCCACCAGGCCGCTGAGGGCGTTCGACCGCCCCGCGATGGTGATGTATACCTTGGGACGGGGATCGGCCTCATAAGCCTGGAGGAGCTTCAGCAGGTGGTCCGGCACTTTGTGCGCGGAGGCGATCCGCATCTCCCACGCCAGGCCGAAGGATTCCAGGGCCCGCGCGATGGACCTCCCGTGCTCCAAATCCGAGCGGGAGCCCATCAGGATGACGACCAGCGGCTTCATCCTCGAACCCTCCCGGCGACGGCGGATGGATCCTGCTCCAAGAAGTGGCGGATGTTGCGGGCGATCCGTTCCGCGGCGGGCTGTTCCCCGGGGACGAAGGGCTGCCCGGTCAGGCGTTCGTAGACAGCGATGTAGCGGGCAGCGGCGCCGGCGATGAGCTCCGGGGGCATCTCGGGCGGCGCCCCGTCCCCTCGATAGCCACGGGCGGCGAACCACAGGCGTACGTATTCCTTGTCATAGGACTCCGGCTCCTGACCGCGGCGATAGGTCTCTGCCAGCCAGAAGCGGCTGGAGTCCGGCGTGTGCAGCTCATCGATCAGGACCAGCTCGCCGTCGCTCAGGCCGAACTCGTACTTGGTGTCCACCAGGATCAGGCCTGCTTGCCGGGCCAGCTCCTGGCCGCGGGCGAAGAGGGCCAGGGCGATGGCCTCAATCCGCTCCCATAGCTCGCCAGGCACCAGACCTCGCTGGATGATCTCCTCCCGGGTGAGCACCTCATCATGGGCCCCGGAAGGGGCCTTGGTGGTCGGTGTGAGGATCGGGTGGGGCAGGGGATCGTTCTTCTGCAGGCCATCGGGCAGGGGGATCCCATAAGGCCGGCGCTCGCCCTGCGCATACAGGGTCCAGAGGGAGGTGCGGGTCACGCCGGTGATATAGCCGCGGACGATCACCTCCACCGGTAGGGGCTCGGCTCGGCGGACCACCATCACGTTGGGGTCCGGCACGGCGACGAGGTGGTTGGGCACGATATCGCGCGTCCGCTCGAACCACCAGGCGCTGAGCTGGGTGAGCACCTGCCCCTTGAAAGGGATGACCCCCAGCACGCGATCGAAAGCGGAGATGCGATCGGTGGCTACGAGGAAGAGCCAGTCCTTATAGGCGTAAATATCCCGTACTTTCCCCTCACGCTTCGGCCCGAGCCCGGGCAGCTCGGCCGCGCGCAGCGCGTGAGGGATGGCCGCCCGCAGTTCGGATTCCGAAAGACCCATCTTAGCACCTCCTCAGGGCATTCTGGAACAAGATAAGGCCAAGCCTCCCGCTCTCCCCCCGATGCCATCGGGGGTGCTGCCAAGGGAAGATATGATCCTCCGGATGAGGCATGAGGCCCAGGACGTTGCCGGCCGGGTTGCAGATTCCAGCGATCCCTCGCTGCGATCCGTTGGGGTTGAAGGGATAACCCGCTGGCTGACCGAAGGGATCCACGTAGGTCAAGGCGACCAGGCCCTGGGCTTCCAGGCGATCCAAGATCGCCTCGGAGCGGGCCAGGAAGCGCCCTTCCCCGTGAGCGACCGGACAGTAAAGGAGATCGTCGAGGCCTTCGGTGAAGAGGCACGGGCTTCGTGAGTTGGCCCGCAGATACACCCATCGGCACTCGAAACGTCCGGAGGCGTTGGGGGCCAGGGTGACCATGCGCGTCCCATCCGGTTCGAGGAACTCTGGGCCGGGGAGCAGCCCGGCCTTGACCAGGGCCTGGAACCCGTTGCAGATCCCCAGCACCGGCCGCCCGCTGGCGATGAAGCGCTCGAGGGCCTCGCCGAGCCGCAGACGAAGATCCAACGCCCACAGGCTGCCAGCCCCCAGGTCATCCCCATAGGAGAATCCGCCGGGCAGGACCAGCATGGCGTAATCCATCAGGTCTCGCTCTCCGCGCAGCAATCGTGAAAGCGGAACGATCTCCGGCTCCCCGCCGGCCTGTTCGCAAGCGAGGGCCGCCTCGCGATCCCGATTGGTCCCCGGGGCCTGGAGGATCAGCACGCGGGGACGGCGGGAGCTCACCTGAGGGATGGATCGGTGGTGAGGGGAAGACGTTGGAGCCTGAAGGGGAGGCGCCAGCTC
>DATMAC010000374.1:0-7231 GCA_035573655.1 Thermoflexus sp. | reverse complement strand
GGGAGGGGGGATAAAGGGGGGTGGGGCCGCCGAAGACCCTCCTATCCCAAACTGTAACCCATCAAGAACTTTTTCTCCTCAGGGCTGCAGGAGAGGAGGGAACGGACGATCTCCTCACTGTATCCAAATGCGCACGATGATCCTCACATCCGTTCACGGTGGGCGTTATGGAGAGATTTCCCTTCCATACGATCGCCGAGGGCGAGGGAGAGCGGGCCCAGGCTGAGCAGGCCAAACAGGAGCAGCCACGGCCCGAGGCTCTCGATGGCGGACTGCCAGAGCGGCCGCGGCTGCAGGGCGGCTTCCGCCTCGATCTCCAGACGGGCCAGGGAACGCCCGAGGATTCGTCGCACGCCGTTCTCGCAGGAGACCCCTCCCACGTAAGTCTCCAGTAATTGCCGAAGCCCTTTGATTCCCTCCTGATCCTGAATGTATCGGGCTACAGCCCAAGAGAGGGCGTAGGCCTGCCGGGCGCGCAAAGGATCCGTGGGGAACTCCCCGCATAAGCTCGCCAAGGAGACGCCTTCCAGGCGGGGCTCCTGCAGCGCGCGCAGCAAGTTCGGATCCGGGAGGCCTTCGTTCAGCAGCGCCCAGCCCTCGACCAGCCAGGCAGGCAGCGGTTGCCCGCCAGCCAGATCATCCAGCATCACATGGGTCAGCTCGTGGGCCATCAGGCGGCGCATGGTTTCCAAGCCTGCTCCCTCCGCGGGCGCGATCAGGATCACCGCCCGCCAGCGGGGCTGAACCTCGCCCCCAATCTCCATCCCGGCCATCCGGAACGCCGCCTGGGCCAGCTCAGGGTCCGCGTACCAGAAGAGATCAATGGGCTCCGGTGGGCGATAACCCAAGGGCCCACCGATCCGCCCCAGGGTCTGGTAGGCCAGCTCCAGCGCGGACTGGGCCAGCCCAGGATCCCCTGCGTGCCAGTGTAACCGGATAGGGTCGCGAGCGATGGTTTGCCACGCGATCCGGTTGTCCAGGTAGCGGACCGTCTGGCGCTCGGTGGATCGCCAGTTTCCTTCCAGATCTCGGATCTCCCACCAGAACGTAACGGGCGCAAAGGGAGGCAGGGGATCCCGTCGTAGATCCCGCTCGTAGATCAGCTGGGTCTGGGTGGGGGATTCCGGGATCAACGAAATCCGTTGGGGGATCTCCATACCAGGGAGGAGATAATACAGGACCGCCTCGACGATGGGGTATGGGTGCTCCAGTCGCAGGACGAAGCGTATGCGCTGGCCGAAGGTGTAATCGAGCTCTGCCCGGAGAGGAAGGGGCTCCGGCGGGTTCGGGGTGGGTACAGCGAGAAGGGGTAGGAACGTGAAGAGCACGGCCGCCGCTGACCTGAGAACCGAGGCAGCATGCGCCATGGTTCCATCGAGAGACCGAACCATTCTCTTGAATGCGAAAATCAGATCTTGCGGTTTCAAGCGCATATCCGGTTTGAAAAGAGGGACTATCCCCGCAGCCAGGCGATCCACAGACTGAGGGTGAGCGGGCTGAGCAGGGTGGAGAGGAAGATGATCCCGGCGATGGTGCGCGGGTAGACCCCGAACTCGGTGGCCATCACCACGTTGGAGATGGCCGCCGGCATCGCGCTCTCCAACAGCCCGGCCTGACGGCCGGGCCCTGTCAGCCCCCACACCTGAGCGACCAGGGTCGCCACGAAGGGGATCACCATCAAGCGCATGAAAGTCCCCAGGCCCATGAAGAACCATCGGTCTTCCAGCTGGATGTGGGCCAGCTCTAAGCCAAGCACCATTAGGAGGACGGGGATGGCACCTCGACTGAGGAGAGCGATCCCCGCCTCGATGGGTTCTGGAGGAGTCCACCCGCTGAGGCGCACCAGGGCGGCCAGCAGGGCAGCGTAGAAACTGGGTAGGACGAGAAAAGATTTCCACTCCCGGCGGTTGCTGCCGTGCACGGTCAGCAACACGCCCAGGGTGTTTAAGAGGATGTTATTCGCCATAAAGTAGAGCACCGCCCGGGCGAGGGCGGCTTCCCCAAACGCTCGTTGCACGACCCCTAACCCATAGCTTCCTGCGTTGACGAACATCGCCGTCAGCATCAGGGCCGTCCGCTCGGATCGGGAGAGCCGCAGCGCCCAGCTGAGGAGGAGGCTGAGGCCTCCGGCGATCAGGGGGATCGAGAGCGCGAAGCCTAGGAAGCGCACCAGCTCCTCCCCGCTGATGTCGGAGCGCGTGAGGGAGATGTAGACCAAGGAGGGGTTCAGGATGTAAAACGAGGCGCGCGCCATTGGGCGCGGCGGGATGTTCAACCAACGCCCCGCCAACCAGCCCGCCACGATCACCAAAAGGACCGGGGTGAGGTCATGGAAGAGGATCTCCAGGATGAGGCGAAGGGTCACCTTGGAGCACTCCTGCGCTCAGCGCTGGCCACGCCGCCTGCGATCCCGATCCTCTTCATCATCTTCATCCTCCTCCTCTTCTTCCTCCTCCCTCTCCAGCTCCAGCTCTTCTTTCTCCCACCACGCCAGCCACTCCTCTGTCTCTTCCTCCTCAGCCTCCAGATCCATTTCCAGAAGGGGCATGAAAGTGTCCGCGCCTTCCAACAGGTTCAATTCCTCCAGCGCCTCATCGGCCAGCGCGGCCAGGTCCTCATCCTCCCCTGCGGCGATCTTCTCCAGGATCTCCCGGGCCCGGGGTCCGCCGATTTCCCCCAGAGCCCAGATCGCCGCCTCCTGGATTTCCGTATCGCCTTCTTCAATCAGCCGCTCCAGAATGGGGACAGCCTCCTTAATCCCGATTTCCCCCGCGGCGACTACGGCTTCATAACGCACGGCTGGGCTGGGGCTGCGCAGCGCTTCCATCACATAAGGTGCCCAGTGGGTCTCCCCGGTCCGTCCCATGGCGAAGAGGGCGCTGACCCGCATCCGCTCGTCGGGGTCCGCGTAGGCTCGCTCGATCATCGAGGCGAGGTCGGGTTCCAAGGTGTTCCCCAGGGCCTCCAGCGCGCGCCGCCGCACCTCCAGAGGCTCCTCGAGGTTATAAAACGCCTGGCGCAGCGCCTCGATGACGGGGCGGACCGCTGAGAGGGGGATCTGCTCCATCAGGCAGGCGTTGTAGAGGTAGCGCCCCAGGCCGATGGCGGCGCGGGCCCGCACTTGGGTGTCAGCGTCCCTCTCGAACAGCTCGAGGAAGCGTCGCATCAGCTGCAGGTCTCGATCCTCATACCATAACCCGTCGATGGCCATCGCCCGCACTTCGGGATCGGGATCGCTGAGGGCCATGCGGAAGACCCGCCCGAAGTCCACCTCCATGTTCTCCTCGCTGATGTCCACCAGATGGCTGATGATCGCCCGACGGCGCTCCGGCGACAGCGTCAACCAGACCTGCGCGACCTTGGCGAAATCTTCGTCGTCGAGATCGGAGAGCCAATATAAGCGGGCGATCGAAACCGGCGTGGCCTCATCCTTCAAATGATTCAACAAGGTTTCCACCGAAGGCATCCAGCCCTCCTCGGATCCGAATCGAACCTCCCCCCGCCCATGCCATTCAATGGGCGGGGGGAGGGGGCGATCCACCCCTTCATGATTTTAACGACGGTTTAATCTGGAGGGGGATTGGCTATTCCCCGCTCTGGGAACGTTCCTTGAGGTAAGCCTGCAAGGCGCTGAAAGCCGGGCGTGGGACCCCCCGTGTATCCACGATGCTGTAGAGGGCATTATCGTCCCGCTCCGGCCCGAACCCTTTCGGCGCGAAGTCCAGGTTCCACAGGATCGCCATTCGGACGAAGCCCCAGGCGCGCATCCGCTCGAAAGCTTCGATGATCCATCGGGCCTGTTCCTCCAAGGAATTGTCCAGGGCGAACTCAAACCCAGGAGGCGTCACGCCGTACTCCTCGGCGGAAGCCCATCCGAATTCGGTGACACATAACGGTTTCGCGCCCCCGATGATGTTCCAGTATCCCCAGAGAGTGGACTTGAAGCTCCAGCTGTGATGGGGGTGATCGAAGGGGCCGCGGAAACGGGCGGTCTGCGCCTCCGGCAGCCCCGGCGCCTCCTCCGCCAAGACATCCGGGCCGATGTTATACCCATTGTGGTGAACCCCTATGCAGTCGGCGTAGTTCAGGAGGCCGGCCTCCACCATACCCTGCAGGTAACGGAAATCATCCACCGCATTGACTCCGTCGTCGATCCCGGTGGGAGAGAGCGCCCCGCTGATCACCATGATCTTCGGATCCTCCGCTTTGATGGCCGCGTAGGCCACGCGGAGTAATTGGACATAGTCCTCTGGGCGCAGGCCGCGGGCGGTTTGCCATTCCCGCTTCAGGTTCTGTTCGTTCCACACCTCGATGGCGTGGATGCGCCCCCGATGCCGGCGGATGAGCACCTGGAGGAAGCGCGCCAAGTCCTCCGGGCGATCCGGCGGCCCGTGGATCCCTCCTTCCCGCCGGCTCCACTCTGGGGCAGTGACCACGCTCAGCACCACCTTCCGATTCTCCAGCTCGGAGACGATGAGGAACCCTTCCAGAATGCCCCAATCGTATTGGCCAGGCGCCGGCTCATGCATCGACCAGAGGACCTGTTGTTTGACCCATGGGAAGCCCAACTGACGAACCACCCGGAGGGTGTCCCGGGGGTCCCCCACATACCCGTGAACCTGCACCCCCATCTGGAGGCGCCCGTGGGCCTCAGTCGGGGCCGGAGAGGGGGTGAGCGGGGTCGAAGGGATGGGCTGGGGGGAGGAAGGGAACGCTTTCGGTTGGGCTGGAGAGGAGCGCCAAAAGGCGAAGCCCAGAATGCCCATCTCCAAGGCCACCAGGAGTGTTCCAAGCCCCACGATCCAACGGCGAACTCGTCGACTCAATCGGGTTTGTCCTCCTTCGCGAGGAGTGCTTCTCGGTCTCCAGCTGTTGCTCTGGGGAATTTTCGGAGGCTGGGGGCCACTCAAGGCCCCCAGCCCGCAAACCTTCAACGGCCGCCCATCACCTGATGCAAGGTCTCACACGCCGGGCAGGAGCCGTCCGGCCGGATGATAGCATAGCCGGCCATCGGATCCGCCCCATAGTTCTTGAAGTCCACGTTCCAGATGATCATCAATCGCACCCTCCCGCTTTGGGCCGACAGTTGTGCAGCTCGGGCCAGCCACTCCGCCTGCTGCTGCACCGTCACGTCCTTGGCCCAAGCGAAGGAGGGCGCCACCGCCTCCAGCGGCGGGTACCCGTCGTCCGACAGGTAGCCCAACTCGGTGAAGCACAGCTTGCGGGCGCCGCCGAAAGCGTTCCAGTAGGTGTTGACCATCCCCCAGAAATAGCGGGTATAGTAATTGTCCCGCGGATCCCCGCTGGTCCAATCCGGCGGGACGATCCCCTCGTTGTAGTGGATACCGATGCAGTCGGCGTAGTTGGCGGCCCCGGCGGCGGCCATCCCGGCCACATACCGATCGTCGTTCCACACCCGGTGGGATCCGAAGGCACCTTCCGCGCCGGTCGGGGCAGGCGCCCCGCTGATCACCATGGTCCCCGGGTTCCGGCTCTTGATGGCGTTGTAAGCCCGCCGCAGCATATCCGTGTAGCTGGCCGGATCGATGTAGCCAGTGGGCCACTCCCGGTCGATGTTCTGCTCGTTCCAGACCTCGATGCCATCCGCCCCCAGGGCGGCGACCCCACCGAGGAACTGGGCGAAGGCATCGAAGTAGCCGGGGTTCGGGGCCCCCATTTGCTCCGGGAACCCCACGATCCCCAGGAGGATCTTAAAGCCGTTCGCGTGGGCCTGCTGGATCAGGCCCGCGACGCTGCTTGGATCCTGGCCTGGGGACCAGCGGACCTGGCGCTTCACCCAGGTCATCCCGGCATAGCGCATCAAATCGGGCCGGGAGAAGCTGTCGACGTGGCCGCCCAGCTCAAAGCCGCCACCGACGATGGGACGGGGGCGCGGCGTGTTGGTCGGGCGAGGGGTGGGGCTGGGCCCTGGCGTCCGGGTGGGGCCCGGCGTACGCGTGGGGGTAGAGGTTGGCACAGGCGTGCCTGTGGCGATCACACCGATCGTCTCCCCTTGTGCCTTCTCGCCGGGGCCGGCGCGCAGGACCAGCGCGATGTGGAAGGGGCCGCTGGCCTCCGCCGGTGGGGCCCATTCCGCCCGTCCATCCATCAGGGGACGGGTGATCTCTGCCACCACCTGCCCGTCCGGCCCTGTGATCCGCCAGACCCATTCCATCGTGGATAGCCCTGGGGCCTGGCCGCTCTGGCGATAGGCTTGCAAAGCCTCTACGGTGCCTGGGGCTGTTCCTCCGCTGAGCAGGCCCCGCAACGTTAACCCCCGCAGTCGGTAAGCCCGGATCAGGGCGAGCTGACGATCGAGAAGGCTCGTGGTCGGCATCCAGACCACGTGCGGTTGGCCTTCCGCATCCGTGTATTGATAGCGATAGGCGCCGGCCTCGGACAGGAATTGAAGGTCCTGGGCAGTGGTGGAGAGCGTGAGGGTGATGGTCAGGCCGGCGGTGACGGTCAACGGCCCGGAAGATTCCAACCGGCCCAGCTGGGAGAGCGCTTCGTCGAAGGAGATCAACCGCGCGCCGGAGGGGCCGAGATCTACGGCCAGGCCGGGCCCTACCAGCTGAAGCTGGTATCGGTTCACCTGGCCGATCAGCCACCGCAGGCTTTGCTCCACCAGCCCGCCCGGCGCATAAGCGGTTGGGTCATCGGGGGCTTCTACATAAAGGACATCTGCGAGGCGGCCCAGCTGCTTCCAATCGTAGCCCTGGGTGAGGAAGCGCCCCTGTTCCCCCGGTAAGGGGAGAGGGAGGGCGAGGGCCAGGATCTTCCCCTGCTCGTGCAGGGCCCGACTCAGTTGGTTGAGGAAATCCAGGAAGGCGGGTTGCTGTTCTGGCGTGAGCCCTTGGTAATCCACCAGGACGCCGTTGTAGCTCCGGGTTTGGATGACGTTCAGGATCTCCTGGACATGGGCCTGATAGACGGTGGGGTTCGCCAACAAGGCGGCCAGGGCGGCGGTGTTGGGCGCTCCTCCTGGGAGGTAGTTCCGCACCAACAGCCAGGTGACGTACCGACCCTGGGGATCGGGCGGCGGAAGGGCATTCGCGTCGCCCATTAGGCGCCCTCCCGGTCCTAAGGTCATCCCTGCGGCCGCCACCTCACTCACCACCTCCAACGCCCGGGCGTCCGGCGCAATCCCCGGCTCTTGGATGGCCCCGTAGGCGGGGGCTGGGACCTGAGCGGCAGTGACGATCACGTAGCGGGGGGCGACGTTCGTCTC
>DATMAC010000373.1:0-7485 GCA_035573655.1 Thermoflexus sp. | reverse complement strand
GAACGGCTGGGCCCCTCGACCCCGGTTCCGAATCCGGCGAGGGAGGATCCAGACGTTATGATCCGCATTTATTCATTGTGGCCGATGGATGTTCAGAAGATGTTCAAGCGATCGCCGGCTCCGCTCGCCAGAGCTCCGGATCGTAGGCTGGCAGCTCGCATCGGAGAGGGCGATCCTTCCGATAGCCCAGGGCGTATTCGGCCTGAAGGATCGTGTGGATTTGGCTGGTGCCCTCGTAGATCACCTCCCCTTTCGCGTTGCGCAGGTAGCGCTCGACGTCGTATTCGTCGCTGTAGCCGTACGCCCCGTGGATCTGGATGGCGTCCAGGGCGGCCTGGACGGCGGCCTCGGTGGCGAACCACTTCGCCAGGCTGGTCTCGCGGGTGTTGCGCAGCCCCATGTTCTTCATCCAACCGGCCCGCAGATACAGCAAGCGGGCGATCTCATAGTTCGCGGCCATCTTCGCGATCATCTCCTGGACCAGCTGGTGCTCCCCGATGCGTCGGCCGAAGGTCATCCGCTCATTGGCGTACTTCACCGAGGCCTCCAAGCACGCGCGGATCAGCCCGGTGGCTCCGGCCGCCACCGTGTAGCGGCCGTTGTCCAGAGCGGCCATGGCGATGTAGAACCCCTCCCCCTCCTCTCCCAGCCGGTTCTCGGCCGGCACCGGGGTGTTCTCGAAGACGATCCACCCGGTGTTGCCCGCGCGGACTCCCAGCTTGCCGTGGATGGTGCCGGTTCGGACGCCGGGGAACGATCGCTCCACGATGAAGGCGGACATCCCCCGATGACCTTTTTCAGGATCGGTTTTAGCGATCACCAGGAAGTGGTCCGCCAGGTCGGCCAGGCTGATCCAGGTCTTTTCCCCGTTCAGGATGTAGACATCCCCTTGGCGCTTCGCCGTCGTGCGGATCGCGGCGGCGTCGGATCCGGCCCCCGGCTCGGTGAGGGCGTAGGCGGCGATCTTCTCCCCCTTCGCTTGGGGGACCAGATACCGTTGCTTCTGCTCCTCGGTCCCCCATTGGAGGAGAGAGAGGGAGTTCAGGGCGACGTGCACGGACATCACCACCCGCAGCGAGCTGTCGACGCGCTCGAGCTCCTCACAGGCCAGGCCGAGGGAGATGTAATCCATCCCCGCACCGCCGTATTTCACGGGGATACAGATCCCCAGAAGCCCCAGGGCCGCCATGCGCTCGAAGAGCCAGGGGATCGGTTTCTGGGCGCGGTCGTGCTCCTTAATGACCGGCCGGATCTCCCGCTCGGCGAATTCGCGGACCATTTGTTGCACCATGCGGTGTTCATCACTGAGTCGGAAATCCATGGGATCGCCTCCGGAAGGGCACAGGTTAAAGGCATGGTCGCTGAGCCATGCTCCCTGATGGAATATGGTAATAGGACTCCCGCGGTTGGGCCAAACGCATGGACGGAATAAGCCAGGCCGGCTCAAAGGGCACTGCAGGGGCATGGCGAAGTCCAAGTGGGGAGCAAGTGGTTGAGGGTCGAAGGACCTACAGGGGATGGCCGTAACCGTGATCTGGGAGACAGAGCAAACAGTGACCATTACCTGAGGTTCGGACATCCGTTGGGACAAGTGGTCCCTCACCCTTCTCGGGGAAGAGCGGGATGACCCCTCCCCCAAATTTTTCTGGGGCTGGGCCGGGGGCCTTCGGCCCCCGGCCCAGCCCCAGAAACCCCCCAATAAAACATCGACTTGGATAGTACTGCAGCCCCTGAAGGCAGGGTGAGGTCCCACCCGCTTGATGTCCCAACTCGTGTCCAAAACTTCAGCATTACCGGTTGGCATGAGCGGGAATAAGAGTGTACAATAGATGCAAGAACTCCGGCGATGAGGCTCGCCGGGCGGGGCTTCCCGCGAACCGCCATGCCAGGCATGGCTGATAGCCTCTATCTCCTTGGGGAGATAGAGGCTTTTTGTTTTTTGGGAGCGTGATCGGGAGGGCCGTGATGAGCTGGGGGCTGGCGAATCTCCTCCACGCGATGCAACAGTCAGGCTGCCCGCTGTGTCGTCTGCAGCGGGAGGCGGAGCAGCGTTATCTGGATCACCTGCTCTGGGAGAACATCAACGATCCAGCCACCCGGGAGCAGTGGGCGGCAGGCCTCGGGTTCTGCGATCGCCACGCCTGGCAGCTGCAGCGCCTGGAGGCCCGGCGTTATGGGGATGGGCTAGGGAACGCCATCCTTTATGAGGATCTCCTGCAACGGGTGATCCCCAGCCTGGAAGCGCTGGCCCGGGGATCGGCCCGGCCTTCCTCCTCCTTCCATCAGTGGCTGATCCGATCCCTCCCCCACTTTCTCCCGTCGGCTACGGATCCAAACGGGGTCCCCGGCCTGCAGGGGCGCCAGCGGTGCCGGGTGTGTCGGCTCGGGGAGGACACGGCCCGGGCATACGCGGAGTGGCTGGTGGAAGGCCTGACGGAAGCCGAGGTGCGAAGGCGCTATGAGGCCTCCGATGGGCTGTGCCTACCTCACCTGCGGATGGCCCTGGTCTGCGCCCGCGACCGCGCCCCCGACTGCTTCGCCTGGTTGGCCGGCGACACGGCCCGGCGCCTTCGACGCCTGCTTGGGAACCTGCGGGAATACATCCGCAAGCACGACTGGAATCACCGCCACGAGCCTATAAGCCCGGAAGAGCGCCGCTCATGGATTCGGGCGGTCGCCTTCTTCGTAGGGGAGGTGGAGAGCGATGGTGCGCTGGACGATCGAAGTGGATGAGGAGACGGCGCAGCGATGGCGGTCCTTCTGGGAGTCCAGGGGCCTGACGGACACCGAGGGCCTGCTCTACTTCCTGGGCTTGGGGGCTGCCTACGCGGAGGGTCACACTGTGCTCACCGGAGTGGCGACCGGGCAGCGCTCCGCAGAGGAAGTGGAGCGCCTGATCCGGCGCCTGATCGAAACGGAGGGGCGCTACGCCGTGATGAAGTTCCGCCTCTTCCAAGCGGAACAATCCCTCCAGCGATGGGAACTCAGCCACGGGGCCATCGAAACCATGAGCGTCGGGCTCCAGGAGGTGGTCCGCCGCCTGCAGGAAGAGAACGCTCGCCTGCGGGAGGCCCTGCGCCGTTCGCAGGGAAACCTCGATACCTGAATGCGTCACTCGCCCAACTCGCATGTTCGCGCCCCATTTGGGGACTGCCCTCCGAATGCGTGAATGGAGGGCCGGACGCTGTCGAGGAGGTCTCCCATGGAGCGCATCACGCGCTTTTGTCCGAATTGCTGGGCGGAGCTCCCTGTCGAGGCCCAGGAGGTGTGCCCCACCTGCGGGGCCTCATTAAAGGAAGATGCGGACTTTTTCGCGAAACTGCTCCGCGCCCTCTGGCACCCGGAGCGCAGCCGGGCGATCCTGGCAGCGACCATCCTGGGCCAACTCGGGGACCTCCGGGCGGTTCCCGCTTTGATCGAGGCCGCCCTTCACGCCCGGGATTTTGGGGTCCAAGAAGCGGCGGTCCGCAGCCTGGGACACCTTCAGGATCCCCAGGCCATCCCGGCCTTGTCCGTGCTCTTACGGATGGAAGTTCCGCTGCCCGTTCGGCTGGCGGCCGTCGAAGCCCTCGGAGCTTTCCATGATCCTCGGGCCCGCGAGGCCCTGCGGGAAGCCTTGAACGATCCCTCGGAAACCGTGCGGCGCGCCGCCCGGGCCGCCTGGGAGACCACCGCTCCTAAGGAGGGATTTAACTAAATTAACGAACAGGAGGTGCTGATGAATTTGTGGAAGGATCTTTCACCGGGGCCTGCTATACCCCATCTCATCCATGTGATCGTGGAGATCCCTAAGGGTTCCCGCAACAAATATGAGTTCGATAAATCCACCGGCATGATCCGGCTGGATCGGGTGCTTTATTCCCCGATCCATTATCCAGGAGATTATGGGCTAATCCCTCAGACCCTCTACGACGATGGGGATCCTCTGGACGTCCTGGTGATGGTCACTGAGCCCACCTTCCCAGGGTGCATGATCACGGCGCGGCCCATCGGCTTGTTCCGGATGCTGGATCGGGACAACCCGGATGATAAGATCTTGGCGGTCCCCGCTCACGATCCACTGTTTCAAGATTATCACGATATCTCGGACATCCCCCAGCACTTCCTTCGAGAGGTCGCTCACTTTTTCACGGTCTATAAAGACTTGGAAGGCGGGCGGGTCCGAGCGCTGGGATGGGATAACGCCGAGCAGGCCCGGGAGCGGATCCTTCACGCCATCCAGCTTTATGCCGTCCACGCGGGGCAAGGCATCCCTTAAGGTGAGCCTTCCCTCTCCATCGAGAGGAGGTTCGAATGCTGGAGGACTTTGAGGAGACCTTCTTCCCAAGGGCTCGTCTCGCCACCCTGGTCATTCCGGTGCTGGCCGAGACCCTGGAGGCGCTTCAGACCATCGCGACCGCTCAGGGCCAGGCGGTCGAGGAGATCGCTCGCATCGCTCTGGCGGAGGGGCTGGCAGCCCTACAGGAGCGAATGGGATCGAGCGCTCCCCCCTCCGAATCGCATCCGCTCCGGCTCCACGCGGAGCTTTCGGTGATGCGATATCGCGCCTTTACATTGTTGAAGACGGTTCAAGCCCTGGAGATGAAAGTCAGCAGCCTCCAGGCGGAGCTTCAAATCCTGCGGGCAGCCAACGCGGATTTACAGACGCGCCTTCAGGAATGCCAAGCGAAGAAAAAGTAACGACATTAGTTTTGGTCCCTTGGGGATTTGGGGGGGAGCCGGGCGCCTTCGGCGCCCGGCTCCCCCCCAAAATCTCTTTTATCCCCCCTCCCCACGGCCCAAGGGCCGTGGGGAGGGGGGATAAAGGGGGGTGGGGCCATCGGCCCGCACCATCTCATATCCTCAGGATGAAAAATCTTTTGGGGGCTGAGACGCACGTCTTCGGCGTGCGTCGAGCATGACCCTCTTAATCCAGCCGAGCAGCGGCCGCGGCGATGAAGGCCTTAAAGAGCGGGTGGGGCCGGTTGGGCCGGCTCTTGAACTCCGGATGGAATTGGGTCCCTAACATAAACGGATGCCCCTCCAGCTCCACGATCTCCACCAGCCGGCCATCGGGCGAGAGACCGCTGAACACCAGTCCCGCCCGCTGCAGGAGATCCCGATAGGCGTTGTTGAACTCGAAGCGGTGACGATGCCGCTCATAGACCAGGTCCACCCCATAGGCCTGGGCCGCCTTCGTCCCCGGCACCAGCACGCATGGATACGCGCCCAGTCGCATCGTCCCCCCCAGATCGGTGATATCCCGCTGCTCCGGCAGCAAGTCGATCACCGGATAGCGGGTGTGGGGGTTGAATTCGGTGCTGTTGGGCTCATCGGAGCCCAAGGCATGGCGGGCCAGCTCGATCACCATTACCTGCATCCCCAGGCAGAGGCCCAGGTAGGGAACTTGGTTTTCCCGCGCGTAACGCGCGGCCAGGATCTTCCCCTCCACCCCCCGGTAGCCAAAGCCGCCCGGCACGACGATCCCGTGAACCCGCTTTAGGCGGTCCCAGCAGCGGCCGTGCTCCAGATCCTCCGCCGGGATCCATTCGATCTGCACCTCCACGCCATGGGCGACGCCGGCGTGAATGAGCGCCTCGCGGACGCTGATGTATGCATCATGGAGATCGACGTATTTGCCCACCAAGGCGATGGGCAGCTTCTCCTTCGGGCGGCGCATCTCGTTGACCATATGGGACCATTCGGTCCAGTCCGGCTCCCGGGCGGTGAGGCCCAGCCGTTCCACCACAAAGGCGCCCAAGCCGGCCTCCTCCAGCATCAGGGGGACCTCGTAGAGGATCTTCGCGGTGGGCAACGGGATCACCGCCCGCGGGTCCACATCGCAGAACAGGGCGATTTTCTCCCGCAGGTTATCCGGGATCGGATAGTCCGCCCGGGCGATGATGACATCCGGCTGGATGCCCACGCTGCGCAGGGTGTTCACGCTGTGTTGGGTCGGCTTGGTTTTCAACTCGCCGGTGGCCCCGATATAGGGAAGCCAGGTCACATGGATGTAGAGGACGTTGTCCCGGCCGACGTCGCGCCGCATCTGACGGATCGCTTCCAAAAACGGCAGGCCCTCGATGTCCCCCACCGTGCCCCCCACCTCCACGATCACCACGTCCGGGTTCTGATGGACTTTGGCGACCAGGCCGATGCGTCGCTTGATCTCATTGGTGATGTGGGGGATCACCTGGACGGTCCCTCCCAGGTAGTCTCCGCGGCGCTCTTTCGCGATCACCTCTGCATAGATCTGCCCGGTGGTGACATTGCTGGCCCGGGTGAGGTTCTCATCGATGAAACGCTCATAATGCCCCAGGTCAAGATCGGTCTCCGCGCCGTCCTCAGTGACGAAAACCTCCCCATGCTGGAAGGGGTTCATCGTCCCCGGGTCGACGTTGATGTAAGGATCCAACTTCTGCATCGTGACCCGCAGCCCCCGAGCCTTCAGCACGCGTCCCAGAGCAGCCGCGGCTACCCCTTTGCCCACGCTGCTCACCACCCCACCGGTGCAGAAGATGTATTTGGTCATGCAACCCTCCCTTCCTCACTTTTCTTTGAGGGATTACATGCTCTGTTACGAAGATCGAATTTCTATGAGGGGTTGGCCGCTTACGCGGCCAACCCCTCATAGAAATTCCACGAATCGAAAGCTCATCACAACGAGTTGAGATGACCTGCTCTGTTGCAAGCAACAGAGCAGGAATTACACAGTTCGGAGCCCGCGAGAGAAGGCGGCAAGGCTCCATCCCCCTTCATCTCCTTCTCCCCATGGCCCAAAAGGCCGTGGGGAGAAGGGATGAAAACAGTTTTTAGGAGCGGAGCCCGATGCCTTCGGCGCCCACCTATCCCACGCTCAGAAAAGCAAAGCTCGTGGGGGCATGTGGACCTTCCGGGCTTACCTCACCTCACTGCCCCCCTAAAAAATCGATGGGGAGGGCCCGGCGGCCGCTCCCCATCGATTGCTCCTCAAACCCATGGCCGTTTACCCCACCAATTTAGCCAGATCCTGGGCCGCCCGCCGCATGTCCAGGAAGACCAAGCCCAACTTCGCGTTCTCCCGCGCGAGCACCGTCAGCACGGCCTCCTGGCCCACCGCCATGAGGATCACGTAACCGTTCGATCCATGCACATAAACTTGATCCAGCGTCCCCCGTCCCAATTCGCTGGCGATCCGTTCCCCCAGGGAGAGCATAGCCGCCGACATCGCGGAGACCCGATCCTCCTCCACGTCCCGAGGCAGAGCGGAGGCGATGATTAATCCATCGACGGAGACCAACGCCGAAGCTTCGATGTCGGGCGTGCTGGCTTGGAGATCTTTCAGCCGCTGAACGATCAGCTCGGTGCGGGACCTGGCCATCGGCGATGCTCCAGCGCTTGAGGATTTACCGTTCTGAGCATACCATGGCCTTCCTGAGGCGTCAACGCCGGGAGGGCGTCCCTCAGGGCTTTCCAGCAATCGCACCGTTCGGATCTTTGAAGGCGGGCTGGGCGCTAAAGGCGCCC
>DATMAC010000372.1:0-7876 GCA_035573655.1 Thermoflexus sp. | reverse complement strand
AGGTCTGGCGGGAGCATCGCCCGACGTACATGGCCGTGGCCTTCGATGTGGGGCGGACGTTCCGCCATGAAACGTTTGTGGAATACAAGGCGACCCGAGCCGAGCGGCCTTCGGACTTCGATGCCCAGCTGGCTCGCATCCACCAGGTCATCGATGCGTTCGCGATCCCCAAGCTGACGGCGGAAGGCTATGAGGCGGACGATGTGATCGGGACGGTGGCCCACCAAGCCCTTCAGCAGGGCATGGAGGTCCTGATCGTCACCGGCGACACGGATACCTTCCAGCTGATCCGGCCGGGCATCCGGGTCCTCACCTCGCGCCGCCATTTCGACGACATCGTGATCTACGATGTGGAAGCCATCCGCGAGCGCTATGGCCTGGAACCCCATCAGCTGGTGGACCTCAAGGCCCTCACCGGCGACCCTAGCGACAACATCCCGGGGGTCCGGGGGATCGGGGAGCGGACGGCGACGGAGCTCCTGAAGCGCTACGGATCGCTGGAGAACATCTACGCGCATCTGGACGAGATCCAGCCGGAGCGGGTGCGCCGGCTGCTGGAGGCCGGCCGGGAGCAGGCGTTCCTGAGCAAGGAGCTGGTCCGGATCCGCACGGACGTCCCCATCGCGGTGGATTGGGAAGCGTGTCGAGTTGGACGTTACCATCGGGAGGCGGTGTTGGCCCTCTTCCAGGAGCTGGAGTTCCGGAGCCTGATGAACCGGCTCCCCGATGGCACGACGCCTCTGGAGGCGGCGCCATCGGTCGAGGAGGCGCCGAAGCCGGCCAGCCAGCCGACGCTCTTCTCGGAGCCGGTGGGCCCGGCGGTGATCCAGCCCCTTGTGGTGCCACCCCTGCGGACCGAGCATCTCCCCCGCCCGACGGAGGCCACCGTGGTGACCGATGAGGCGGGGCTGCTCGCCTTGCGGGAGGCCTTGGAGCGGGCGCCGCGCTTCGCCTTCGATGTGGAGACGGACGCCCTGGCCCCGATGTCGGCCAGCCTGGTCGGGCTCTCCTTCGCGGTGGAGGAGGGTCGGGGTTACTACGTCCCCGTGGGTCATCGGGACGGCTCGCCGCAGCTGCCCCTCGCCCGCGTCTTGGAGGTGCTGGGGCCGATCCTGAGGGATCCGGGGCGCCCGAAGATCGGCCACCACGCGAAGTTCGACCTTCTCGTCCTGGCCCGTCACGGAGTGGAGGTGCAAGGCCTGGCCTTCGACACGATGGTCGCCGAGTGGGTGCTGAACCCTGCGGCGTACGGGCTCAGCCTCAAGCACCTGGCCTGGCTCCGGCTGGGAGTGGAGATGACCACTATCGAGCAGCTGATCGGGAAGGGCAAGGGCCAGCGGTCCTTCGCCGACGTCCCCGTCTCCGCCGCCGCCCCCTACGCCGCCGCCGACGCCGATCTCACCCTGCGCATCGCCCGTGTCCAAGAGGAGGAGCTCCGTCGACAGGGCATGTGGACGCTCTTTACCGAGATCGAGATCCCCCTGATCCCTGTGCTGGTCCGCATGGAGCTGGCGGGCATCCTCATCGACGTGCCCCTTCTGCAACAGATGTCGAAGGAGTTCGAAAAGCGGATCCAGATCCTGGCCCAGGAGATCTATCGCTGGGTGGGCTACGCCTTCAATCTGGATTCCCCCCGCCAGCTCTCGGATGCGTTGTTTGGAAAGCTCCAACTGCCGACGGTCAACGTCCCACGGACCGGGACGGGGATGTATTCGACCTCCAGCGAGGTGCTGGAGGGCCTGCGGGGGGCGCATCCGGTGATCGATCTCATCCTGGAATACCGGCAGTTGGCCAAACTGAAGGGCACCTATGTGGATGCGCTGCCCCGGATGATCCACCCGACCACCGGGCGGATCCACCCCATTTATCATCAGACCGGGACGGTGACCGGGCGGATCTCGGCGAGCGACCCCAACATCCAGAACATCCCCATCCGCACGGAGCTCGGCAAGCAGATCCGACGGGCGTTCATCGCCCCGCCGGGGTCCGTGCTCCTCTCGGCCGATTACTCCCAGATCGAGTTGCGCATCCTGGCGCACATCACCAAGGATCCCGGGCTGATCGGGGCGTTCCAGGCGGGCGAGGACATCCACCGGGCCACCGCAGCCAAGGCCTTCGGGATCCCCTTGGACCGGGTGACGGAGGAGCAGCGGAGCTTCGCCAAGCGGATCAACTACGGCCTGATCTACGGGATGAGCGCCCACGGCCTGGCTCAGCAGCTGGGGATCTCCCGGCGGGAGGCGGAGCGATTCATCCAGCAATATTTCACGGCCTTCCCACAGGTGAAGACATATATCGAGACCATCAAGGCCCAGGTCGCCCAGCGGGGGTATGTTGAGACGCTGCTGGGTCGGCGCCGCTATTTCCCGGAGCTGATGCCGACGGGTCCGGACCAGGCCCCCCGGCGGCTCCCTGAGGCGGTCCGCCGGAAAGCGGAGCGCGAGGCCATCAACGCGCCGATCCAGGGCAGCGCCGCCGACATCATCAAGGTGGCGATGATCCGGATCGACCGCGCACTCCGGGAACAGGGCCTGCGCGCCCGGATGATCATGCAGGTTCACGACGAGCTGGTCTTCGAGGTCCCGGAGGAGGAGGCGGAGGTCGTCCGGACGCTGGTGGAGGAGGAGATGCGGAACGCCTACCCGCTGGCGGTGCCCCTGGAGGTCGAAACCCATATCGGGCCGCACTGGTCGTAGGGCGCCGTGGCCTCTCAAGAAAAGCCCTGGCGCTGGACCCGCTTACACTCCAGCTCCCAAATAGCTCCGGGTTGTGGGAAGTTGAGCTCTAGTGCTCACCTCAAGCTTTCCACCAGAACTCCCTGGGGAAGCCCCCATCTGGTAAGCTCTGGCGGCTGTGGAGTGGAAGAGGTCGTCCTGGCCCTGGCATAGGTAGGCCTCGGGGACCTCTTGTCGGTGAAGAAGCGTAGTCGGGCCCGGCAGGTGCGGCCGCCCCTGCGAATTTGAGTTTGGACGCTTTCTCCTTCCGGGCCTTGTTCCGTGGATCTCCATGTTAGTGGGTCCATGCCCAGAGTGAGGGAATTCCTTCCTGGACGGATCGGCTGTGGCAGGAAGCGCACGATCCACCGAACCCGGTGGAGTGTGAAGCGTGTGGTGCCGGCCAGCACCTTCCGGGTGCTCAGGATGAAGGAACGACGCCCATACGTCGAATACTGCACCGAATAGCTGGCGCTGGAGGCATGGGAGCGGGTGTTCGGGCAGGGAAATTAGATGTTTGCAGATTTTCTGCTATACTGAAATGCAGAAGTTCTACGAAGGAGGCAAAGAAAATGAGCATCTATCAGGTGCAGGTGGCGAAACGGGGCGTCATCACCCTGCCCGCGCCGGTGCGCCGGAGGCTAGCGCTCCAGGAGGGCAGCATTCTCACCCTGCTGGACCTGGATGGCACGCTCGTCCTGATTCCCCGGGTCCTGGAGATCGACCGTTTAGCCGACCGTCTGGCCGCCCAGTGGCGGGCCCAGGGCGCCGACCTGGAGAGCATGCTGAAAACCCTGCGTGAGGTCCGGGGTGAATCTGCCGCTGGCTAAAGTCTTCCTGGATACGAGCGTGATTTTCGCCGCCATCCTCTCCCCCCAGGGAGGTGCGCGGATGGTCCTGCGCCTGGGCGAAATCGGCTACCTACGCCTGCTGGCAGGCCCGCAGGTCTTGCAGGAATGCGAAGAGGTCGTGCGCCGTAAAGCCCCCGACTCCCTTCCCGACCTGGCCCTCCTGCTGGATACGGCCCGGCTGGAGGTCACGGGCGAGGCCAGCCCGGAAGCCCTAGAGCAGGCCCAGCGATGGCTTTTCTACCCACCCGACGCGCGCATTCTGGCCGAGGCGCTGGAGGCCGGGGCAGATTGGCTGGTGACCCATGATGCCCGCCACTTCCTGGCCGTCCCGCCGGATGTGCTCCCCCTGCGCATCGGCACCCCTGGCGACCTGCTGGCGTGGATTCGGGAACTGCTGACCCGACAGGCGAGGTAAATCCTCTGCTCTGCGGCTTCGGCGCCGTGAAGACCCGTTACCGCCTCTGGAAGGCCAGGGTCTACCCCAGACCGCTTGCATCATCATTTTCCGCTTCGTTGCAAACGCGTGCGGTGAAGATGTGGACCAGTCGTGAGGTTTCATCTACAGCTTTCGTGCAGAGCAAGCCCCACCCATCCCAAAATCCCTCCCACATGGAGGAAACGGTTGGGGATTGGTCTGGCAGGTCCTTCTCACCACCGAAGCCTATTGGTGGAACAGGTCTCCCCTAAGATTCTGACCGAAGAACTGGCCAGGGAGCGTGAAGGAGACCTCTCATCTGAAGGGGGCTCCCAAAACGGGGATCCCTCAGCATCTTATCATCTCGGGTTTCCGATATGGACAGGCTCACCGGGCCCCGCAGCTCGGCTGAAGCAGGTTGTGGTTGAAGGATGGTGACTCTACTGAGGGGCTGACCAGGCGGATGCCGGGTGGATGCTGAAAGGTTACAGATCCCGCCGCTCGAACTGCCGGATCGCCGCCAGGAGGAAGAAGGCGATATAGGCCAGGGCGTAGAACACCATACGGTCGCTGGGGATAGCGCTCGCTGTGAACGGGTTCGGCCCCATGATCCGAGCGAGGGGGCTCTGGAGCTCGTAGGCGGCCCGCCGCCAGATCGCCTCCGCCGGCATCGCCAACGAGGCCAGGATCCCCAAGTCCATCACGGTCATCTGCCCCACCAGGCCTCCGATCTGCTCCACCCATCCACCAATGAACGCCACCCCATATAGGCCCAGCGTCAGCGCCCCTGTCGCCAGCGTGGAGAACCGGGTCCCCGCCCACAACGAGATGGAAAGAGGGATCATCGCCTCCAGCCCGAGGAGGGCCAGCCCGCGTGCCCAACGAGGAGGAACCCATCCGGTGATGAGGGCCGTGATCCCGATCACGCCGCCGCCCAACCAGAGGACATACGCCAACAGCCATAGGGCGTGGCCGAGCCCTTTCCCCAGCAGGATCTGCCATCGAGCGACCGGGCGCGCGGCCACGGCCTGGATGACCCCGGAGGCGATCTCCCCGGCGATGGTATCTGCCGTCCCGACCACCGCCGCCATCACGATGAGGAAATTCGCCACATACAGGCCCGCGAGCATCAGGAAGCTGACGATCTCCTCCCGCACCCGGGGATCCGGAGGGCCATAGCGGGCCAGCTCCCGGTAGATCAAGAACATCGCCAGGCCGAACAGGGCGAGGAAGACGGCCCCTAACCCGAAGGCCGCTAACACCAAGCGCCGCCGGAACGCTTCCCGAAGCGTTAGGCCTCCGATCCATCGGATCGCGAACATGGTTTTCTCCCTCACTGCAGCGGCCGCTTCTCGGGGATCCCAGGCCGCCGGGGATAATGGGTCGGCGTGGGTGCGATCTTCTCGAAGATCAATAACGTGCGGGGGGAAAGGTGGGGCGGCCACGCCAGATCCCAACGGTCCCGCAAGCGTCCCCCCAGGCGCCCCATCGCCCCCTGGGCCGCGGCCAGCTCCTCCTCGATCTCCGCGCCCTTCATCGCCACCGCGATCCCGCCCACCTGGACCAAGGGGAGCAGATACTCCAGAAGGACCGGGAGATCCGCGACCGCCCGGGCGATCGCCCCATGATACTGCTCCCGGTGCGCCGGGTCCTGTCCGACCTCCTCCGCCCGGCGGGCAACGATGACGACCCCCTGCAACCCGAGCGATCGGGTCACCGCCTCCAGGAAGCGGGCCTTCTTCGCCGTCGCCTCGATTAGGGTCAGCTGGAGCGCCGGCCAGGCCAGCTTCAGGACCAGCCCGGGGAACCCGGCGCCGGTCCCCACATCCGCCAGGCGACGCGCCGGCCAGTCCATGGGGTCCGGAGGCCACCCGGGCTCCTGAAACGTCCGCAAGGCTGTCAAGGAATCAACGAAGTGGCGCGCAGCCATGGCCTCCGGCTCCACGATCGCCGTGAGGTTCATGCGCTCGTTCCACTCCCGGACCATCGCGGCGTATCGGGCCATCGCCTCCAGGGCGGGCTCCGGTAGGACCCACCCCAACCAGGCCAGTCCCTCTCGCAGCACCCGGAGGAAAGCGTTCTCGAACGTCTCCATCGGCCTCAGGATAGCACAAAAGAGGTGGGTCAGCCTGGGTTGGCCCCCGCGTTCGTGGCCGCCCATGCCTGGCGGATCCCTCGGAGGAGATCCGCTTCCTGATCGGGGAGCACGGTGCGGACGTCGAGCCACACCGCGCCTTCCTGGATCCGGGCGATGATCGGGGGGTGGGCCCGGCGCAGAGCCCCGGCGAGGGCTTCAGGATCCCTTAGGTGCAGGACGAGGGCGGCGCTGGGCAAGGTCTCCCCCGGGAGGCTCCCGCCGCCAATGGTGGCGAGCGCCGGCCGGACCTCGGCAGGGATCCCCTCGGCCTGCAGGCGCGCTGCCCAGTCCCGGGCCCGGGCCTCCAGATCCGCCAGCGGGGCGGCGATCATCCGCCAGACCGGGATCTCTCGGGTGGCTTCCCCCTTGAGGTAATGGATGAGCGTCGCACTCAGCCCCGCCAGGGTGAGCTTATCCGGGCGCAGGGCGCGCATCAGCGGGTGCCGCCGCATCCGGGCGATGGGATCCCGCTTCCCCACCAGGATCCCGGCCTGAGGGCCGCCCAGCAACTTATCGCCGCTGAAGCAGACCACGGCGGCGCCCGCGGCTACGCTCTCCTGCACCATGGGCTCATGGGCCAAGCCGAAGGCCGCGGTGTCTAAGAGCGCCCCGCTGCCCAGATCATCCATCACCGGAATCCCATAGCGTTCCCCTAAGGCGACCAGTTCCGCCAGGGGGACTTGAGACACAAAGCCGATCATGCGGAAGTTGCTGTGATGGGCGTGGAGGATCAGGGCGATGTCCTCGCCCCGGGCCAGGGGTTCTTCGTAATCCCGGAGGTGGGTCCGGTTCGTGGTGCCCACCTCGATGAGGCGCGCGCCGCTCTGGGCCATCACCTCGGGGATGCGGAACCCACCCCCGATCTCGATGAGCTGTCCGCGGGAGATCAGGACGCCGCGTCCCCGGGCCAGGACGGTGAGGGCCAGCAACACCGCGGCGGCGTTGTTGTTGACCACCAAGGCCGCCTCGGCCCCGGTCAGCCGGCGGAGGAGATCCTCCACCGCCGCCTGGCGTTCCCCGCGCTCCCCCGTCTCCAAATTGAACTCCAGGTCGCTGTACGCCGCGGCGGCGCGGATGGCCTCGACGGCGGCGGGGGAGAGCGGCGCGCGGCCCAGATTGGTGTGCAAGATCACCCCGGTGGCGTTGATAACCGGGCGCGGGCGAGGGGTGTGCCAGCGGGCCAACCAGGTCGCGGCCTCCTCCAGCACGGCGGCTTCAGAGGGCGCCGGCTGCCCCTCCTGCACCCTCGCCCGGGCTTCCGCCAAGACCTCTCGGAGGGCTTCCACCAGGGCCTCGTGGCCGAAGGCCGCCAGCAGGGGCCTCGCTCCCTCGGCCTTCAACAGACGATCCACACTGGGCAACTCCCGACGCGGATCCATGGTGGATGGCTGGCTTTCTCCTAAGGAGGATAGTCGCCGACAGACTTTGCGCTGAGTCCTGTTTGTATAGGGCGCGTCAGCGCCTGTTTGATTGTAAACACAAGTTACGGTCCTTCGGTTGCTTCTTGGTGTCTGATCGTAGAGAACGCCTTCGCACGCCATCCAACAACCCAAGACCTATTCTTTTTCTTTATCTGAGGGATTGGACGGGCACCGAAGTGCCCTACTACGAACAGGTTTTTTGTTCGTAGTAGGGCGCTTTTGCACTTTAACAAATTATGCCGACAATTAGGGAAACCTACGATGGGAGGGTGCGATGCCGGCGGCCAAGAAGCTGACGCTGAGTGAACGTCAACGAAAGGAACTGGAGGCCTGGACCA
>DATMAC010000371.1:0-11616 GCA_035573655.1 Thermoflexus sp. | reverse complement strand
CTGGTGCCAACGAACGCGCCGATCCGGTTTCTCGGTCTGGGTTGATCCGCGGGCCCAGATGTGGCATAAAGCCCCCCTCCACTCGGATGGGCTTCCCCCTGCGGCGCTGTATTACATGACCCGCAACCGCCTCCTGTTTTTCTGGGAGCATACGGGTGGTCTCCGCCGGTGGAACGCCCTCGCCCACGCCATCCACGGCGCCATTCGATTGGCCCAGCGTTACGAGCGAACCGAACGGCCTGCCCATGCCCAAGCCGTCTGGGAGGGGCTTCACGATTTCTTTCACCGCCGATGGGGGATGTGGAGGAACTCGATGTAGTGCTTCATCCACAAAAGCATTTTCTGGGGGAGCCGGGCGCCTTCGGCGCCCGGCTCTCTCAAACCCCAGGGGACCAAAACCAAAAAGCCAATCTGGAAGAAGCAGTAGGCTCGACCCGTTCAATCAGTGCTGCACGAGCCTCGAGGATAGGAGATGGGATGGCCCGCATTCTCTGGGTAATGGGGTGGTTCCCGCTGCCTCCGGATAAGGGGGTGCGGATCCGTCTTTCCCAGCTGCTGGACACCTTGGCGGCCCATCACCGGTTGACCCTGGTGGTGCTGGCCGATCCGGAAGCGGAGGTGGAGCGGTATCAAGAGGAGCTGGCCGCCCGCTGTGAGGAGGTTCACATTTTCCCGCGCCGGGAGTTTCAGCCCTCGCGGTGGCGGGCGATCCGGGGCTTTTTCGCTTCCGCCCCTCGTTGGCTGGTGGATGTGGAGCGGCCAGAGGTCCATGACTGCGTGCGCCGCCTCATCCAGGAGCGGGCGTTCGATCTAGCCATCGCCTCCCAGCTCCCGTCTGCTCTTTACGTCCGAGCGCTGAGGGGTATCCCGAAGATCTTGGATGAGGTGGAGAGCGGCCTGTTCTTAGATCAGGTCCGCTGCGCCTCAAACCCGCTTCGTCGGGTGCGGCGGATGCTCATGTGGTGGAAGTACGCCCGGTTCCTGCGGAGACTGTCGCGGGAGTTCACGGTCTGCACGGTGGTCTCGGCGGTGGAGGCACGTATCCTTCAGGGGATCGCGCCGGAGGCCCGTGTGGCGGTGATCCCAAACGGGATCGATCTCGTTCGTTATCAAGGCGTTGAGGTGGTGCCGGAGCCGGACACGCTGATCTTCACCGGCGCCCCAACCTACTGGGCGAATCGGGATGCGTTGGCCTTCTTTGCGGAGGCGATTTGGCCGGAGATCCTCCGGCAGCGGCCAGGGACGCGGCTGTGGATCACGGGTCGGATGCCAGAAGGGATGGCATTGCCACGCCCGCCAGGATGGATCTACACCGGCTACCTCAAGGACATCCGGCCTTGGGTGGCTCGGGCCTGGGTGATGGTCGCACCCCTGCGGTTCGGTGGGGGAACACGGCTGAAGATCCTGGAGGCCATGGCCTTGGGGACCCCGGTGGTCTCCACGCCGAAGGGGGTGGAGGGACTGGAGTTTCGAGAGGATGGCGCTGTGACGGTCGCTGCGGACCCCTTGGATTTCGCGCGGGCGGTGGTGACGCTCCTGAACGATCCGAAGCGGCGGGCGCGTCAGAGCCGGATCGCCCGGGAGGTCGTTCGGGATTACGACTGGACGCAAATCGGGGAGCAGTATCTTCAGCTGGTCGAGAGGGTCCTTCATGAACGGGATGGCTTGGCCGCGACCGCTTGAGCGATGGCCCGAGTGGCGGGCTCGGATCCCACCCGCCTTCTGGGGGGTGGGGCTTGGTCTATTGTTGGCTCCCCTGGTCGGTGTGCTGATGCTCACCGGACGAGGTCGGTGGATCGCGATCGGGATGCTGGGGGTGCTGGCGTTCCCCGCTTTACTGGCGCTCAGCCCCTATACGGTGGAGATCATCCTGTTCACCTCTCTTTTTGTGCCCTTCACCCTCTCCACCGGTTCCCAGAGCCCCATCGTGGCCAGCCTGCTCCTCACGGGGCTGTTCGGGGGGCTTTGGCTGCTTCGATTGGTGTTCGAACGGGAGAAGGAGCGCTGGCCGAAGGCCCCGGCGCTGATCCCATTGCTGGGGTTCATGGTGGTATCGGTGATCTCGTTCTTCTGGAGCGAGGTTTGGCGGGATCCCATGATCCCGCCGTGGTTTCTGTTCCGGGCCCGGCTGGGAGGGTTGGGGGTGATGCTCCTGTCACCGCTGGCCCTCTGGCTGACCGCCGCCCATTTGCGCCACCCTCGGCAAGTCGATCGATTGGTGGGGATGTTCCTGATCGCCGGCGGCCTGGGCGCCATCCAGATCCTGGCGGGGCGGACGTTGTTTCCATTCCTGAATACGGGGGGGCTCTTCTCCTTGTGGTTGATCAGTTTCGGCGCGGCCTTTCTGTTGTTCCGACCGATGCCGGGCTGGCTCCGATTGGTCCTTGGGATCGTCCTAGGGATCTGGGGCTGGTATGTGCTGATCCCCGGGATCACGTGGATCAGCGGTTGGCTTCCGCCGATCGTGGCCTTGCTGGTGGTGGCTTGGCTGCGCTCTCGGCGGCTGTTCGGGATGCTGGCAGGTATCTTCTTGCTGTTGCTGTTGATCTACTGGAGTCCACTCCAGTTCTGGGTTTTCGAATACAACTACGAGACCAGCGGGGTGACCCGGGTGGAGGCTTGGTTGCGGAACTGGCGGATCACTCGGGAACATCTCCTGTTCGGGACCGGGCCAGCGGGATATGCCGCGTATTACATGACGTACTTTCCGGATCAAGCGATGGCCACCCACAACAATTACTTGGATGTGCTCTCCCAGACCGGCCTGATCGGCATGGGCTTTTTCCTATGGTTCTTAGGGGTCCTCGGGCGCGAGATCTATCAGATCTGGCGCTGGGTGCGGGTCTCCGATGCGCAGGCTCGGTCGCTGGTGGCCGGGTTGGTGGGAGGGTTCACCGGCCTGCTGGTCGCGATGGGGTTGGGAGATTGGTTCCTCCCCTTCCCTTACACGCAGACGATCGCTGGCTATCGCTACACAGTCTGGGGCTGGATCTTCGCTGGGGCGGCCGTGGCGATGGGCCGCTATTATCGAAGCCTCCGGCTGCAGCGGTTCGACGCGGCCTCCATTCGGAACCGCAAGTCTTCTTAGATCTTGTCGTCAAGCAAGGTGGGAAATCCCATTGCGTGGAATCGGAGCTCCATGACCCCAGTGGTCTCAGTCATCCTGGTGACTTACAACACCCGGGATCTCCTACGTCGCTGTCTGGAAGCCCTCCCGGCCGCCCTGGAGGGAGTTCCCTACGAGGTCTGGGTGGTGGACAACGGGTCCACGGACGATACGGTCGCTTGGCTTCAGGCCCATCATCCGGAGGTTTCCCTGCTGGTCAATCCGGTCAACCGAGGGTTCGCGGCAGCGAACAACCAGGCCATGGCCCGGGCGCATGGGCGGTATTTCCTGTTGCTGAACACCGACACCCTTCCGCTTCCCGGCTCGCTCGCTGCGCTGGTTCGCTACCTCGACCAGCATCCGGAGGTGGGGATGGCGGGGGGAAGTCTGCTCAATCCGGACGGAAGCCCCCAAGGGTGCGCGGCGGATTTCCCCACATTGTGGAAGGAGCTGGTGTTGCTGACCGGACCCTTGGGTCATCGTCTGCTGGGCCCGTGGTTTCCGTTCCATCCACCTGTGGAGACCCCACGTCGGGTGGATTGGGTTTCCGGCGCTTGTCTGATGGTCCGGCGGGAGGTCGTGGAGCAGATCGGAGGGTTGGATGAAGGTTACTTTATGTACACCGAAGAGGTGGACTGGTGTTGGCGGGCCCGACGGGCCGGGTGGCAAGTGGCGGTGATCCCCGAGGCGCGGGTGATCCACTTAGAGGGCGCCACGGCGCGACGGATGGATGGCCTGCGGCGGCGCTGGCTGTATGCGAGCAAGGCCCGATTCCTCCGGCGGACTCAAGGGCCGCTGGCGGGCGCGCTCTATTGGACGGCCGTCTGGCTCGCCACGTTGCTGAAGTGGCTGATGCTGAGCCTCCTCGGGCGCCGTGCGCAGGCCAGAGCGTATGCGGCGGTGATCGGCTCCGGGGACTGGCTTCGTTGGGCGCAGCACTTCTTCACTCCCACCGCTGGGGTGCTTTTCCTATTGATCCTCCTGAGCACGCTTTACATCTTTCCCCGCTGGGCCGACTGGAACCAGAACTCCCGCTTGGACCTGGTGTTGGCCCTGGTGGAGCAGGGGACTTTCCGGATCGATGCGTTTGTGGAGAACACGGGGGATTACGCCTTCATCGGCGGGCACTATTACAGCGACAAGGCGCCCGGGCTGGCCTTTGCCGCTGTCCCGGTTTACGCGGTCCTTCATCGGATCCTGATCGCCCCGCTTGCGGAACCCCTCACCCAGTTCCTGGAACGCGCCCCGGCGTTCCGCGCGACTTTGAACCCGACCGGCACCGGCGTTTCACCGTGGAAAGTCCGCTTCGCCATCGCCCAGGTGGTCCTAAGCGCCCTGGTGGTCGCGCTTCCTTCCGCGACGATCGCTTTCTGGCTGCACGGCTTCCTGCGCATCCGCTTCGGTGAGCACCCGGTTTCATGGATCCTCCCCTTGGCTTATGGCCTGGCTACCCCAGCCTTCGCCTACGCCAATCTCTTCATGGCCCACCAGTTCGCGGCGGCGCTGCTCATGGCGGCCTTCGCCCTCGCTTGGGGGATCCGGCGAGGCCTTCTGGGGGAAGGATGGGCAGTCCCCTTGGGCTTCCTGCTGGCCTATGCGGTGATCTCGGAATATCCAACCGTCCTGATCGCGGGAGCGATCGCGCTCTACGGGTGGTGGCGGCGTGGGGAGAGCGTCTTCACTCGAGCGAAGCGGGCGGTGGGGATGATGGCAGGCGGGATCGGCCCGATCCTCCTGGCCGCGTGGCATAACGCGGCCGTCTTCGGCTCCCCGTTCCAATTGGGTTACGCCTATTCCGCCCTCTGGCAGGAAGTTCACCAACAGGGCTTTTTCAGCCTGCGAGGGCCTTCCTGGGAGGCCCTGTGGGGGATCACCTTCAGCCCTTACCGCGGATTGTTCTTCCGCTCGCCCTTTCTGCTCCTCGGATTCCCTGGGCTGTGGCGGATGCTCCGGGAGCCGAGGTGGCGAGGGGAGGGCCTGGTGGTGACATGGGCGGTGTTCAGCTTCCTCACCTTCAACGCTTCCTCCGTGATGTGGGATGGGGGGTTCGCCGTGGGCCCGCGCTATCTGCTCCCGATGGTGCCGTTCCTGGCCCTGGGGGCCGGATTCGCGATGCCAGCGCTCCTCCAACGGCGAGGTGGTCGGATCCTTGTGACACTTCTCCTGCTCTGGAGCCTGGGGATGGTGGGGCTGGAGAGTCTGGCCGGGCAGCAGTTCCCTCAGCGGCAGCGCTTTCCCCTACTCGAATATGTGGGGCCCCGCTGGTTGGCGGGGGACATCGCTCGGAACTGGGGGGTTCTGCTGGGATTGCGAGGGATCCCCAGCTTGGTCCCGCTGGTCATCGGATGGGGGCTGGGCTTCTGGCGGTTGCTTGCCCTCTCTGAAACCCGACGGGCCGCCGTCCTTGGAGTACAAGGAGGAGGCAGATGATCTACTGGCATCAGATCGCAGCGGGGGTACTCCGGCTTCCAGGGCTGTCCACGCTCTGGCGCTGGGCGACCCATCCGGTTGGGGCGCTCATTGCGCTGACGATCATCAGCCGCTGGCCGTTGCGTGGGCAATGGTTATATCATTGGGACTCTGTGAACTTCGCTCTGGCGCTGGATGCGTTCGATGTGGCGCGGGGTCAGCCCCACATCCCAGGTTATCCCCTTTATGTCGGGCTGGGGCGGGTGAGCCGCTGGATCTTCGGCGACCCCCAAACCGCTCTGGTCGCGCTCAGCGTGGCGGGCACGGCCCTGGCGGCGATCCTCATCGATCAGTTGGGGAAAGAGTGGCTTGAGCCGCAGGCGGGGACGTGGGCCGCAGCCTTCTGGCTGAGCAGCCCGCTGGTCTGGTTCTATGGAGAGATCGCGCTGCCCCACGTCCTGGACGCCGGGTTCATCCTGTTGGTGGTCTGGCTGGCGTGGCGATGCGCCCGAGGGGAGCGGCTGCATCGTCCCCTCGCCCTCGCCTTTGCGGCTTCGGGGGGATTGCGTCCCCAAAATCTCCTTTTCTTAGGGCCGGTGTTTTTGTGGGGGCTTGTGGGCCAGCCCTGGCGGCGACGGATGGAAAGCTTGGTTTGGCTGAGCGGAGCGACGTTGCTCTGGCTGATCCCCCTGCTGGTGTTGACCGGAGGGCCCGCCCGTTATCTGGAGATCTCCCGTGCTTACAATGCGCATTTCCTATCGTCCACCTTGGTCTTCGGCCCGCACGGACTGACCGCCCTCCAGCGCAATCTGAGCAAACTCCTTCCGTACACTGCCTACGGCATCGCAGGGGCGGGGCTCGCGCTCGGAATGGGGCTTTGGCGTCTTCGACAGGCCGGTCTGGGGAGATTCCCATGGATCGGATGGTTCCTATGGATCACCCCCAGCCTGATGTTTTACACATTGATCCATATGGGGCAGCAAGGGCTGGTGCTGGTGTTCCTGCCCGCGCTGCTTCTGCTGGCTGCTCACGGTGTGGCACGCCACGGTGCGTGGGGCCGATGGCTGGGGGCCGCCGGGGTGGCCCTGAACGCCGCGATCTTCCTGTTAGCCCCGGAATACCCCCTGGGTCCGGAGGGGATCCGGCTGTTGAACCGTTCCACCATTCAGCACCATGATGCCTGGCTGTCTGGGCGGTTCGCCCTCCTGCGCCATCAGTTCCCGCCGGACCAGACGCTGGTGGTGGCCTCCCAGTGGCGTTTCTTCGACATCTATGGGCCCGAATACCGGGTGCTGCGGTTCGGTTTGGAAGATCCCTCCGAACGGCCCCGGGTGAACCAGATGGTCACAAGGCCCAAGGGGGATGGGATGGGGTGGGTGGTGCTCTTCGAGCCTGAACTCACCCGCTGGGTGCGGCCGGGGTCTTGCCCATGGCGGTGGTTCGAGGGGGAAGGAGTTCGATTGCCCGGCTGGCGCTGGCCGCCAGGGGCGGTATGGGTGCATGGCCCCGAGGGGTTCGGGTTGATGGGGGGAGCTCAGGGTGAAGCGTGTGTCCCATAAAGGGTGGGATCCGAGGGAAGGAGCGGCAATGAGGGCCAATGGGCTTCGAAGGACGCTTGGGGAGATCGTCGGTTGGGCGTTGGGGATCTGGGCGGTTTCCAGCGTCCCCTATTGGGTCGGCTATCTCACCGTCGGTCCCGAACGCCGGTTCATGGGCTTCGCCTTTAACGTCAGCGATCACGTTCAGTATTTCGCATGGTGGCGGGCCTTTCAGCAAGGCCTTTGGGCACCCAACCTGCTGACCCCGGAGCCCACGCCGGCGACGTATTTCAACCTGCTCTGGTGGCTGCTGGCACAGCTGGGACGAGGGTTCGGATTGGGCTATGAAGCCATCTATCAGATCTTGAGGGCTGCTGCGATCCTGATGACGGTGGGAGTGTTGCTGTTCCTTTACCGCCAGGTGGCCCTATCGCCCGCAACGGCCCGATGGATGGCTGCCCTGGCCCTGCTGGGCAGCGGCTTCGCGTGGCTCCACCCAATGGCCAAACGCCTTCAAGCGATCCTTCCCGTCCCGATGCCCATGGCGCCCTATGTGCCCTCGATCGCGGAGCCTAACACTTTCTTCTCGGCAATCGCCTATCCCCATTTCTTGATCGCCTTAGCATCGATTGTCGCCATCCTGATGTTCGCCGTGCAGGGGATGTCGGCGGGCCGCTGGCGACACAGCCTGCTGGCGGGGGCGTTGGCCTTCACCCTCAGCCTGCATCATACGTATGACCTCCTCACGGTGGGGGCTGTGCTCGGCGGGCTGGTCCTCTGGCGGATGGGGGTGGAGCGTCGGCTCCCGTGGGGGTGGATCGCTCATGCGACCCTCGTGCTGGGGATGGCGGCCCCCGGCGCCGTGTATATGGTCTGGCTCACCCGCCAGGATCCGACTTGGCGGGAGGTGCTGGCCCAGTTCGTCAACGCAGGGGTGTTCACACCGCCGCCGCTCCAGCTCCTCCTGCTTTTGGGTCTCCCGTTCCTCCTGGCTTGTATCGGGATCGGGGACCCTCGACGCTGGCGGGATTGGACCATCCCCGAGGCGTGGATGGGAGTGTGGTTCCTGGCTCATTTCCCGCTGGTTTATCTGCCGGTCAGCTTTCAAATCCATCTGTTGAACGGCTGGCAGGTCCCCATCGCGTATTGGGCCATACGCGGGGTGGAGCGTATGGCTGGAAGACTTCGCGTTGGCTCCGCCAGGTCCCTGATGCGATGGGCGTTGATCCTCTCGTTGCCGGCCAATCTATACCTGTGGGGATGGCGCATCCTGGATCTGAGCCGGGGGCAGCCTCCCTACACTCTGCATCGGGATGAGGTGGCTGCCTTGGATTGGCTGGCAGCCCATGGCTGCGATGGGGGGGTCGTGATGGCTCCGGAGTCAATCGGGGCTTTCGTCCCGATGTGGACGGGGTGCCGCGCCTTCCTGGCTCACTGGACCGGCACGCTACGGTTCTTCGAGCGCCGGGAGCAAGCCCTGGCGTTTTATAGCGCTGCCACGGATGCAGACCGCCGCGCGCTCGTCCAGCGTTATGGGATTACGTATGTCATCGTGGGATCCGACGCGGGAGCGGACGGAAGCCGTTTCGAGGGAACCCCATGGCTGATCCCGGTTTTCCAACGTCCGCACGCTGCGGTGTTGGCGGTGCAGATGAGGCCGATCGGATCCGGGGATGGAGAGGCGCCATGAAAGATCGGAGATGGTTGTTTTTGGCGACCATCGGGCTGCTCGGGCTCTATGCGCTCGCCCTCCATCGACTGACCCTCTATCCGCCGACCTGGTTCGACGAGGGCTCGCATCTTCACGTCCCCAAAGCGCTGGTCCGATGGGGTGTCTACGCGGATTACAGCAGCGAGGGCTTCCGGTTCTCCGGGCCGATCTTCGGCGTCGGGCCCACGGTGGTGCTGCCCATTGCCGTCGCTTTCCGGGTGCTGGGGATCGACCTGTGGGCAGCGCGATGGGTGATGGTGGGATATCTCCTGCTCGGCGTGAGCCTCTTCGGTGCGGCGGCGCGCCGTTGGGTTCCCGGGGTCGGGGCGCTGGGGGCGGCGCTGTGGTTTGTGTTTGCCCGCAGCTTAGACACGGTGGCCTTCGGCCGTCAGGTGCTGGGAGAAGTCCCTGGGATGGCCTTCTTAGCCTTGGGGCTGATTGGCTGGGCGCGGATGGCCCAGGGCCGGTGGGATGGCGTCCTCTTAGGGGGAGCCGGCTTCGGGCTGGCCATCGTCACCAAAAGCCAGTGGGGCCTTTTCCTGATCCCCGGGTTGGGGGCCATGGCTCTTCTCGGTTGGGGGTGGTATCGGGAGCGGACCTGGGCTGGGAACCTCTGGATCGCCGGGCTGGCCATCGGGCTATGGGGATTGTGGCAGGGGATCCTATGGGGGGGTCTGAACCCGGATCCGATGCGGACTTTCATGGAGCTGCAGCAGATCGCCGGGGGGAGCGTGGTCACCTTTCCTTCCCCCCGCATGGGCGCTACGGCCCGGAACCTGCTGACGGTCTTCGATGGGGCTTTGGTTCCGGTTTTGCTCTACGTCTTGGCCCGAGGCCTCCCCCGTTCGCCGGAGGGGTACCGCTGGGGACTGGTGGGCGTGCTGGCAGGGCTCAACATCGCCTGGCTGGTCCTGGCTTCGAACGGCTGGTTGCGATACGCCTATCCGGGGCTGGCTCTGCTCAGCTTGGGGATCGGAGGGATCCTCCGGGATCTTCAAGGACAGCGGGCGATGGCCCCTTGGCTTCGGGCGGCGCTGGCGGGATGGTTGATCGTGCTCCTGCTGGGCTCGGCGGCCGTGGTTTCCGGCCGGGTTCTCCGCCAGGGCGATGGCTCCGCCTTCGAAATGGCCCGATATCTGGAGCAGCACATCCCCTCGGATGCCCTCATTGAGACGTGGGAGCCGGAGATGCTGGTGCTGACCGACCATCGCTATCACATGCCGCCCCAAGCGTTGCTGGATGTCGCCTCGCGGTTCATTTGGTTCGGTGGCCCGCCGCCGGCGTCGGTGTATCGCTTCAACGCGGCAGAGATCGATTACGTGCTGGTCGGTCCCTTCGGCCGCTGGGTGGAGTTGTACCGCTCTGTGGAGGAGCGCTGCCCTCCGCCAGTGGCCTCCTTTGGGGGGTATCGCCTGTACTGGCTGGACCACTGCGATCTCCAAGAGGATGCCTTTCGAAATCCGCCTCACTTCCCATTGAACTCCGAGGGAGGTTTTCAATGGCCTTGAGGACCAGGCGATGGCCGCTGATCGGGTTGCTGTTCAGTGTCCTTGTGGGAGCTACTGGCATGGCGCGGGCCCAGGAGCCCCAGATCCAGTGGGAGCGCCCCATCCGGGTGGCCGATCCCTACGCCTGGTTCCCGGACGTCGTGGCGGACGATGCAGGCCGGGTCGTCGTCCTCTGGGCCGGTGGGATGCGGCGGGGGCGGGAGCAGTACGATGCGCTGTTCCTCCGCATGAAGGTAGGGGATCAATGGGAGGCCCCGGTGGACATATATGCGGGCCGGATCATTAACGATGAGAGCTATGCGGTGCGCAACGCGGTGCTCCTCGATCCGATGGGCCAGCTGATCTTAGCGTATCGGCATCCCCAGACGGCCTATGTGATGCGCGCCCCCATCGAGCAAGCGGAGAGCGCTCGGGCGTGGTCCGAGCCGATCCGGATCAGTCGCGCTTCCGCTTACTATGTGGAGTTGGGGCAGGGGACCGATGGGGTTTTGCATCTGATTTGGACCGAGGTGGTTCCCTCCGAGGCCATCTCGGATAAGATTTCATGTGCGGGATGCTCGGATGTGTTCTATCGATCGTCGGCGGACGGAGGCCAAACCTGGTCCGCCCCGATCAATCTCTCCCGCTCCCCCTATGGCTCCATGAAGCCGTTCCTTTGGGTATCCTCTCGTGCGCCGCGCCTCTATGTGGTCTGGCAAGAGGGCTACGACTCGTGGGTGGGACGGGGGAGCCCTGTCGGGGTGGGCTGGACGCGTTCCCTGGATGGAGGGCGGACGTGGGAGGCTCCTCGGCTGATCACCAGCCCGGTGGGGACACCCCAGCAACCTGTAATCGGAGAGGATGGGGGCGGTCAGCTACTGATGCTCTGGCGCACGGTGGAAGATGAGGCGCTTTACTTTCAGCGCTCTTCGGATCAGGGGGAAACGTGGTCCCCGCCGCAGCCGATCCCGGGGTTCCGGGCCCGGCCGTGGAGCCATCCGCCCTTCGATGCGTATGATCTGGTCGCCGACAGCGCGGGCCGCTTGCATCTGGCCGCGGTGGGGGTGCGCTCCCCGGAGGGGGATCTGGGGATCTTTCATCTAATGTGGGACGGTTCCACATGGTGGGGGCCTTTCCTGGTCTGGGCGGACGGACAGTTTCCGGAATGGCCCCGTTGGGCGATCTCCGAAGGGCGCCGGCTTCATCTCGTTTGGTTCGAGCGGGATCCACCGCATTTATTCGATAGCGACAATGGACAGTATACCGTGTGGTATGCGACAGCCCTGACGGATGCTCCACGGGTGATGCGGACCCCTCGCCCGCGTCCCACGCCGACAGCAGCCCCCACGCCCATCCGGTTGGAGC
>DATMAC010000370.1:0-28433 GCA_035573655.1 Thermoflexus sp. | reverse complement strand
GGCGGGTGATCCCCGGAATGCCTCGCGCCGCCAGTCCCTCCTCAATGGCTTTGGCAACCACCGTCGAAGTGGCAATCGCTGTTCCACAAGCTACAAGGACGCGCTTCGGTTGGGTCATAAGCACCTCCTGAGATCAAGTATTCAGATTAAGTCGTTCGATCAATTCCTCAGGAGAACCTGCTTCGTAGATCTGTCGCACACGCTCCGGATCTTGAAACAGCTCCGCCAGACGCCGCAGCATCTCAACTTGGCCGTGAGGCTCATTAAGCGCCATCACAATGACCACCGAGACTGGGACCGTTTCCTCCGGATTCACCATATTCCGGAAGAGCACCGGGTGCTCTAAGGTGGCAATCGCCAGAGCTGGGGAGATGACATGCTCAACGTCGGCATGGGGGATCGCTACGTGGAGATCTCCTGCTAGCGGGAGGCCTGTTGGGTTCGTTCGCTCCCGCTCCAGAACCGCCTCCACGAACGAGGGTCGAACGAACCCTTCTTCTTCCAGGAGCGCGGCCAGGCGGCGGATGACCTCCTCAGCCGAGACGGCCCGCATTCGCAGCGAGATCAAGCGCGGCGACAGCGCCACCCCCTGCGTGACGGGAGCCTCCCGCTGCTCCTGACCCATTTCTCACCTCCGGGTCTCAACACGGGAAAGGGCGCTCACTGCCCTTCACCAATGGAAGCGATCACTAAAGGGCCATACTCCGAGTCGGTCTTGCCGACACAGCGCCTTACCCCAACAGAATCCCCGGCCGCTCCAGGGCCGTCCGCAGATCCTCCAGGAACCGCGCCGCTTGAGCGCCGTCCACGATGCGGTGGTCTGCGGTAAGGGTCAGGGTGGCCATCGAGCGGACCTCCACGCGATCTCCCTCCCCGACCACCGGCCGCTTCGCCACCCGCCCCACCGCCAAGATCGCCGCTTGGGGTGGGTTGAGGATTGCCGTGAAACGGTCCACGCCGTACATCCCGAGGTTCGAGAGGGTGAAGGTTCCCCCTTGCAGATCCTCCGGCCGCAGCCGCCCCTCTCGCGCGCGCCCCGCCTTCTCCTCCAGCGCGCGGGCGATGGCCAACAAGCCCAGCTGATCGGCCCGGTGCACCACCGGCACCACCAACCCCTCGGGCACCGCCACCGCCACCCCGATGTTCACATCCTCCCACTCCAAGATCTCCTCCCCCTCCAGGGTCGCGTTGAGCGCGGGATGCCGCCGCAAGGCCCAGGCGCAGGCCCGGATCAGCAGGGCGGTCAGGGTCACCCGGATGCCCTCCTCCCGTTCCGCCCACGCGGAGAGCTCCTCCACCACCGCCAGCGCCCGATCCATCACTACGTCCACGCTGACCGTGAACTGGGGCGCCTCCCGAACGCTCCGGGTCATCCGCTCCGCGATGGCCCGTCGCATCCCCGTCAAGGGGATCCGTCGGCGAACGGCCGGCCGCGCCGGGGCCTCCGCCTCTATCCCCCGGCGCATGGCTTCCGCTGCTCGTTGTACATCCACCGACTGGATCCGACCCCCGGGGCCCGTCCCCTCCACCGCCCGCAGGTCCACCCCCAGCTCCCGAGCCAGCCGCCGGGCCGCGGGCGCCGCCCGGATCTTCCCCTCTGACGTAGCCTCCAACCCCCGTTGGACCAGATAAGCTTCCACGTCGGCCTTCGTTACCCGACCCCCGGGGCCGGTGCCCGGCACCGCGGCGAGGTCCACCCCATGGGCCTGGGCCATCCGCTCCGCCAGCGGGGTGGCCTGTGGGGCACGTGGGGTGGGCGGGACTGCGGGCGCTGGCGCCTCTGCCCAAGTCTCCCCTGGCAGCAGGATGTAGGCGATGGGTTGACCGATGGGCACCACCTCCCCCGGACCCACGCGGATCCCCACCAAGGTCCCGCTGGCCGGTGCCTCCACCTCCATGGCTACTTTGTCCGTCTCGACCTCCAAGATGGCCTCACCCTTTGTGACCATATCTCCTTCCTGCTTCAGCCAGCGGAGGACCTTCCCGCTCTCCTGGGCCATCTCGAATTTCGGCATGATCACTGGGACCGGCATCGCGCGCCTCGAGCTCCATTGATCATTGGGTGCTAAGGTGCACGCTTCTTTAAATCTCTAGCCGCGCCAGCCGCCGGGCGGCCTCGACGATGTCCTCCACCTGAGGCACTGCCGCGCGCTCCAGCCGAGGGTGGTAAGGGATCGGGACGTCGGCCCCGCCCAGCCGGACGATGGGCGCCTCTAGGTAAGCGAACGCCTCGCTCTGGGCGATATGGGCAGCCAGCTCCCCACCGAAGCCCCCGAGAAGCGGGGCCTCATGCACAATCAGCAGCCGCCCGGTCTTCTTCACCGAGGCGATGACCGTCTCCGCGTCATAAGGTTTCAGCGTGCGCAGGTCGATTACCTCCGCCTCGATCCCCTCCGCCGCCAGCCGCTCGGCCGCTTCCAAGGCCCGTAGCACCATCACCGAATAGGCCACGATGGTCACATGCCGCCCCGGCCGCCGCACCGCCGCCCGGCCTAAGGGAACGACGTAGGGGATCTCCGGCACCGGCCCCCGGGTCCGGTAGAGGAGCTTGTGCTCCACAAAGATCACCGGGTTCTCATCGGCCAAAGCGGCCAGCAACAGCCCTTTGGCGTCATAGGGCGTGGCCGGCGCCACCACCTTCAGCCCGGGGACATGGACAAACCACGCCTCCAGGCTCTCTGAATGCTGGGCTGCCGCCCCCGTCCCCGAGCCCCCCGGCAGCCGCAGCACCAAGGGGACCCGGGCCTTCCCGCCGAACATGTAGCGTACCTTGGCCGCCTGGAGCACCGTCTGCTCCATCGCCAAGGTGACGAAGTCCATGAATTGCATCTCCACGATGGGCCGCATCCCGGTGAGGGCGGCCCCTAACCCGGTCCCGACGATGGTGTTCTCCGAGATCGGCGTGTCGCGGACCCGCTCCGGACCGAACCGATCGATCAACCCCTGCGTCACCCCGAAGGCGCCGCCGTAGACGCCGATGTCCTCCCCCAGCAAAAAGACCCGCTCGTCGGCGGCCATCGCCTGGGCCATCGCCTCCCGCAAGGCCTCCGCATAGGAGAGCTCCCGGGTCCCTGGGGGTGGCTCCACCGCCGCCTCCGGCCCGAAGGCTCGTTGGATCCAGCGCGGGGGGATCGAAGGGTCCTCGGCGTAGACCCCCTCCGTCAGCTGGGCCACCGAGGGTTCCGGGTCCGCCTCGGCCGCCCGCAAGGCCTCCTCGATCGCCTGACGGGCCCGCGCCTCCAGTGCCAACGCTTCTTCCTCAGAGAGCCAGCCCTGCTCCATCAACCAGGCCCGGAATCGGGCGATAGGGTCCCGGGCCATCCAGGCCTGGACCTCCTCCTTCGTGCGGTAGACCTGGCGGTCGCTCTTGGAATGTCCCTTGTAGCGGTAGGTGATCGCCTCGATCAGCGTGGGGCCCTCCCCCCGGCGGGCCCGTTCGACCGCCCTTCGCACCGCCTCGTAAACCGCCCGGACATCCATGCCGTCCACCGTCTCCCCGGGGATCCCATAGGCGGCTGCTCGATCGGCCACTCGGGGCACGGCCATCGCCTTTTGGATGGGCATGGACATGGCGTACTGGTTGTTTTCGCAGAGGAAGATCACCGGCAGCCGCCAGATGGCGGCCATGTTCAATCCCTCGTGGAAGTTCCCATGGTTGGCCGCCCCATCCCCGAAGAAGCACAACACCACTCGATCTTCTCCCTGAAGCCGAATGCTCAGGCCGGCCCCCACGGCGATCGGGATCCCCCCGGCGACGATCCCATTGGCCCCGAGGTTCCCCCGCTCCAGGTCCGCCAAGTGCATCGACCCACCCCGGCCTCGGCAGATCCCCGTTTCCTTCCCTAACAACTCCGCCAGCATCGCCCGGATGTCCTGGCCCTTCGCGATCGCATGGCCATGGCCTCGGTGGGTCGAGGTGATGTAATCGTCCGGCCGCAGGGCGGCGATCGCCCCCACCGCCACCGCCTCCTGGCCGATGGAAAGGTGCATCGTGCCGTGCATCTTCCCCGCCGCGTAAAGCTGTTCTACTGTCTCCTCGAAGGCCCGGATGAGATGCATCTGGTAGAGCCAATCGAGCAAGCGCTCGCGGGGAAGATCGATGGCGACTTCCGCAGCGGATACTACCGATCGCTCATGCATAAACCTGCGCTCCTTCGAGGGTTAGCACCGCGGCGGCTGCCTCCGCGTCGGTCACCAACATGTCCACATAGCCGCCGCGCAACGCGGCCCGGATGGCCGGCGCCTTCGCCGCACCCCCCGCTACGGCGATCACTGTGGGGATCCGGCGCAGCGCCTCCGGCTCCAGCCCGATCACCCGCCGGTTGAGCGGATGATCCAACAGCTGTCCCTCCGCATCCAACGCCCGGGCCAGGATGTCCCCGACCGCCCCGGCCGCTCGCAACGATTCCAGCTCCGCCTCCGTGAGATAGCCCGCCCGCCGCAGGCTGGAAAGCCGGGGGTCCACCGAGCCGATGCCGATGAGGGCCACGTGGACCTTGCGGGCCATGGCCAGCGTTTCAGCGATCGCCCGCTCCCCTTGCAGCGCCCTCGCCACCGCCTCGCTCTCGACCAGCAGCGGGGCGTGGAGATGGCGGACAGGGACCTCCAGTTTCTCGGCCAGCCAACGGGCGAGTTCCGGCCCGTCGATCATGGGGTCACCGGCGCCCAGGGCGCCGATGATCTGGATCACCTGGCCGCCCGGCGTCGGAGCCTCTGGCATCGCCCGCACCACCTCATACACCGCCGTCCCCCAGCTCACCCCAATCCGGATCCCGGGGCGGAGCCGCTGGCGCAGGGCCTGAGCGCCCAGCTCCCCCAGACGGCGCAGGAGCAAACGAGGATCCGTGGGGGGATTGGCCAGGACCAGGGCTTCTTCCAGGGGGAAAGCGCTTCGCAACGCATTCGCCAGATGGGGGTTGGTTTTCAGGGGATGGCGAACCCGAATCTCGATCAGCCCTCGGGCCCACGCCGCTTTGAGGTACCGGGAGACCATCGATCGCGAGCAACCCAGCCGCCGGGCGATCGCCGCCTGATTCAAGCCCTCCTCATAATACCAGGACGCAATCTCCGCCAGCCGCTCGTCGTCCATGGGGTTCACAAATGTGCATCAAGAGTTAACTTTTTAAACATTGTAGGCAGAAGCAGAGAGGTTGTCAAGGGACGATGCTTTGTCCTAAGTTTGGGGTTTTCTGGGGCTGGGCCGAAGGCCCCCGGCCCAGCCCCAGAAAAAATTCCCTCTCCGCGGTCCTTCGGGCTGCGGAGAGATGAAAGTAGAGCAAGCAGTGGTGGGGCGTTTTAGCGCCTGTTCTCCGGAAGAGAGGGATCCTCAAGACGTGCGGATGCTGGAGGCGTCTCGCCCATCCTCAACAGCAAACGCTCATTGATCGGCTTCCCCCGACTTCCCGATGGGAAGCCAGATGTAAAACGTGCTCCCCGGGCACCGAGTTTCATCGTGGCCTGGGCTCTCCACCCAAATCCGCCCACCGTGCGCCTCGATAATCCCCCGCGCGATAGGCAATCCCAGCCCTGGGCCCGCCCCTTTAAACTTCACTGATCCGGTGGAATGCAGCTCAATCGGTCCCACCCGATAGAATTTCTCAAAAATCAACGCCTGCTCCTCCGGATCGATCCCGATCCCGGTATCCTGCACGGCGATCTCCACATAGCCGGAGGGACCCCCCGCCTCTTCCGGGGGGACCACGCGGGCACGGATGGTGATCGCCCCGCCATCCGGCGTGAACTTAACGGCGTTCTGCACCAGGTGACGCAGGGCCTGGACCAGACGAGTGAGATCCCCATGGATCACGGGGAGATCATCCGACGTCTCGATGGTCAAGCGCTGGTGCCGCTCAGCGATCGCCCCCTCCAGCGGTTCCACCGCCATGTGGATCAAGGTGGGGACCCGAATGGAGATCGGATAAATGGATAGGGCTTCGGCGTCGATTTGGGAGATGTCCAACATGGCGCTGAGGATCTCCTCAAGCCGTATGGCCGACCGGCGAAGGCCCTGCAGGATCCGCCCCAGGGTTCCATCGGCCTCCGCGCCCTCCCCCAAGATTTCCGCCAGAAGATCCGCATACCCGCGGATATGGGTGAGGGGCGTGCGCAGCTCGTGGGAGGCGATCTCGATGAAGTGGGCCTTGGTCCGATCCAGTTTCTCCAACCGCTGCGCCGTGCGGGCCAGGTCCTCGTTCAGCTGCATCAGCCGTGCGTTCAAACGCCGCAGATCCTCCACCAGGCGGATGTTCTGCAACACGGCCGCCGTCTGTTCTGCGATCGAGGCCAACAGATCCAGCTCCGCCGGGCTGTACGTGGCGATCCCCCCGCGCGCCCCCAGGGCCAGACAGCCCAGCAGCACCGCCTGGGCCCGGATTGGGACGAAGAGCTCTACGCCCAGCTCCTGCAACCAGCGCCGTTCCTCCGGGCTCGCTTTCTGGAACGCCGGCCAGAAGTCAATCTGATATTGGGTGAGGGAACGGCCTTCCTGCCATGCCTTCAGGATGGGGCTATCCAGAGCGAACCGACCCGGATCCTCCGGTGCTTCCCCCAGGCCAGCGACGGCCCGAGCGCTGATCCAACCATCGGACTGTTCCTCGAACAGCAACAACAGCCCCCGCCGAAGGCTAAACGCATCCCCCAGCACGCTGAATGCAGCCTGTGCCAGCGGGGTCACGTCCAGTAGGTTGCTGATCGCCTGGCTGTAGCGACGGACCAGCGCAGCGGGATCCTCCACGGAGGGCACGAGGCGGCGTCGGAGCCACTGGTGCAGGAGCCAACCGATGGTCTGCTGAACCAACGCGATCCCCAAGGCGATCAGTGAAAGCTCCATCAGCATAGGGATCGACGCAAGACGCCCTTCCCGGGCGAGCTGGAACCCGAGCAGGACGCCCAGGATCAGCCCCCCTTGGGCGATCCAACTGATCGTGAACATCAGGATCGCCCGGGCGATCCGTTGCAGCGGGGGCAACTCCGGGAGCCGGAACAGCAGCCAGATCAGGCCCACCCCCGCAGCCCGCACAGTCCAGCCCAGCGGGATCCAATCCCCTCGGGGCGTCCACGCCAGAGCTTCACCGACCGTCACCAGCAAAGCGCCCAACAGCCCATAGGCGAGCCGGTTCCGATGAAGCGGCCGTGTGGTGCGAAGATACGCCTGCCCGAGATAGGCCAACCCCACCACCGTGCCGATCCCCCAGATCCCTTCCCGGATCGCCCAGGAGGCCAACACCGGATCGCCAGGCCAGCGGGCAGCTCGCCACCAGGCCTGCACCCCGCCCGCCGTTTCCGGCCGGTAGGGGAGCGTGGCGGCGATGAGCGCTACCCCACCCCCCAGGCCTATCCATATCAGGACATGGCGAGGAAGCGGACGCCCCAGGAACGCCCAGATCCACAACCAGGCGACCAGAGGGAGGCACGAGAGAAGAAGGCCCGCGAGGTTCCAGGCGGTGAACCGTACCAGAGGGAGCACCCCTTCCCAGAGCGCGATCGTCCACAAACCTTGCCAAAGGAGCCCCAGGCCCAAATAAGGCCCAACCCCCTGGATCAGACCGGTTGGCCGCTCTCTTCCAACCTCGAGGAGAAGCCCACCATACACCCCCACCAAGCCTAGCGCCAGGAGGATCCCAATGGGGATCCCTCCAATAACCGGAAACGGCGGTATCCAGTTAACCATATTGTTATCCCAAACCCCATTTGGGAAATTTTTGGGAAATCGAGCGCTCCTCCCCCGTTTAACCAAAAGGCGACAGAGCGCTGGAGACGGGATCGCCCTCAGCAGCCCCACCCTTCCCCACTCTTTGGGGAAATCGGCGAGTTCGTCCCGCTCTGAAGCGCTCCAGAGATCACTTGAGAATATAATAAGTGCCCCGCTTCTCTCCAATCTTCAAGAGGATCCCACGCCGGACGAGATCCACGAGGTCGAGGCGAAGGGTCTCGGGGGAGACCCCGGGGCACAGCTGTTGGTATTCCCGGTTGGTGATGCGCCCGTGCTCACGGATGTACTGCAGCGCCTTCAGCTGGCGCTCATTCATCGGAGGCTCCCCACGGGGGGCCGGGGGGCGTTCCTGCCGGTTGTAAAGGATCACGGTGAACGAGTAAGGTTGGGCGATGAACTTCGGTTGGGGATGGCCGGCCCGGACCATCTCCTCGATCATCCGATCGATCCCCAGGCCGAGCTCCTCGATATACCCCCAGTAGAAGAGCCCGGAGACGATGCGCGGGTTGCGGGAGTAGTGCTCGTCCACAATGTTGTCCAAGGTGATGTGGCCGGGCAACCCTCCGGGGCTGCTCACCTCCAGACGATCAGCGAACTTGCGGATCTCAATCCGGCGGCCCCGCAGCCGGTAATCCCGATGACAGACCGCATTGACGATCGCCTCCCGCACCGCGAAAGGCGGGTATTCTGGCCGCTCCTCCCGCTCCAGGCCCCGCACGACGGCCCCCAGCTGCATTTCCTCCCACACGATCTCCCAGGCGCGCTCGATCACGCGGGCCAGCGGGCCACTGACCTCCTCCCGCCGGGCATAGCCCGGCAACCCCTCCTCACCGTGAGGCGTTGTCCCCGGATACTTCACAAACACCACGCCACTCTGGGGCAGGAACCGCTGAGGCTGTTTCCCGAACAACAACAGCCCCGCCACCGTCGGCCGCCCATCCGGGGCCATGGCCCCGATCTCCACCAGGAGCTCCTCCACCGTCCCACTGATCCGCCGGCGTTGGCGGGCCTCCCGCTTGGCGAGGTACTCCTCGATCATGGCCTCGTCGAAATCCTCCCGTGTTGCCCCTGGGACCACCTCCGCTTCGTAGTCCCCAACGGACTTCGTGGCGGCCAGCTGCTGGATCTCCCGTCCTTCCAACGGACGGTTCTCCGCGCCCCGTCGGATCAGCACCCGTCCGTCGTCCAAGGTGTGCAGTTCCGGGCTGCGGGGAACGTGGAGCAGGATGATCGTTCTTCCATCCGCCTCGTTCTGCTCCCATCGGGTTTGGACGGGAGGCCGACAGCGGAGCAGCGCCTGCCGAAGGGCATCTTCGACCTCCTCCGGTTCCACCCCCACCGCTCTCCCCTCCGCATCCACCCCGATCACCAGGAGGCCGCCGTCGGTGTTCGCGAAGGCGACTAGGTTCTCAGCGATCTGGAGCGGATCCGGATCCCTCAAAAACGCCACCAATGCCCCAGGCTTTCGCAGACCGTCCATCGCCAGGCTCCCTCATAGCCGCCCGATGGTCTATGCCCATTATATTGCAAACGCGTGCTGCGAATTCGATGCAAACCGGATCGTAGGCTTCGTTTGCAGCCCTCGTGCGGAGCAAGCCCCTCCCCCTTTCCCCCTCCCCGCGGCCCAAAGGGCCGCGGGGAGGGGGAAAGTTAAATGATTTTGGGGTGGGTGGGGCCGCCTTCAGCGTTTCGAATTCACAGCAAAGGTTTGCATAAGTGGAACCGCCCAAGGCAGACCGCCGACTCGGAATAGAACGTTTTGCCCCCAACCTGCGTGGGACAAATGTCCCGGGAAATCGAGGGCACGGGACTCTACCGAGCCATGTCCCCCTCAATTAAAGTGAGAAGCGGAAAAACCCTTTACCAGGAGGCTTGCAATGGATCGCTTGGCGCGCATCTGGTTGCTGCTCATCCAGATCGTCCTCGGTTACGAATGGCTGCGCGGCGGCCTGGAGAAGCTCGAAACCGGCGGCGGGTTTGTGAAGGGGCTGCCTCAGACCCTGGCCCGCTTCGCTGAGAAGAACCCCTATCCCTGGATGAAGGCTTTCCTCACCGGCCCCGCTACAGCCAACGCGACCTTATTCGGGAACCTGGTTCAGTGGGGGGAGGTGCTGGCCGGCCTGGGGCTGATCGCTGGCGCCCTCTACCTGCTGTTCTTGGCGCATCGCCTGAACGGGACGCTGCGGCGGGTGGCCGGGATCCTGGTGGCCATCGCCCTGCTGGGCGGGATGACCATGAACGCCTTCTTCGGCTTGGCCGCAGGGCACACCAGCCCTTCTACGTCGGGGATTAACCTGGTGATGTTCTTCTCCCAGCTCATGCTGCTGGGCTTCTGGATCGGTGTGATCCTCCAGCCGGTGGAGGAGCTCATCCCGCAGCGACGGCCGGCGTAAGGGGCAAAAGGGGGGCAAGGGCCCCGAGCCCTTGCCCCCCTGGATGCCGCTCGGTACCTGCATTCAGAAAGGCCCCGGCGGGGCGTGAAAAACGAGGATCCCCAGCCCCTCGCAATGGGTGCGGGGCCGGAGAACCCACCAACCTTGAGGATACGCCGCTTGCAGGACAGCCAGGGAGCCCTGATCCTCCGGATGCACTAGATACAATTTGGGGCCCGGTAGGCGTCGATGGGCTTCCACGGCCTGTGGGAGATCCTCATACCAGACCGTGTAGGGCCAGTCCAGATCCCCCAGCCACATCCCGATCAGCCGTGAATCGAACCAGTAGGGATAGGCGACATAAAAGGCGTTCGCCTCCGGCCCACCCCCGGCATAAAACCCCCGCAGGATCTCCGCCGCATCCGAGGCGTTTAAGGCGATTTGACAATAGATCCTCGCGTATTCCTGGAAGATGCGGTCCGCGTTGAGGCGGATCAGCGTGACAGCCATCAGCGCAGCCATCCCCAGCCCAATCCACCGCCGGCCGCTCGCCCCGATCCTGCTCCACCCCTCGGTCCACAGGGCCGGAACCAGCGCGGCGAAGGCGAGGACCGTCGGCAAGGCCCCTGCCGCGCGTACGGTGCTGGGGTTCTCCCGCGGGAAGGTCAGGTTGTAGGCGGAGGGCAGGAGCATAACGAACCCCGCCACCAGCCCGGCGAGCGGAACCGGATCCCGATGGTGGAACATCCAGAGCCACGCGGCCACTCCACCCAGAAAGAGAAGCGCCCCTAACACCGGGTCGAGCATCGGCCGCAAGGGGATGGTCGCCACATAGACCTCATCCCCGGTCCAATGGAACATCAACAACGCCCGGCGGATGTTGTCCATCAGGATGAGCAGGGGGTTCCCCTCGATGGGCTTCTCCCACGTTGAGACGCGGGTCATCAGTCGATAGAAGAAGACCTCAGGGAAATCCACGATGAAGCGCAACATCGGGGCCAGCACCGGGAGGGCCGTCAGCATGCCGATCAGGAAATCCCCCGCCCGCCGCCACCCTTCCGGGGTCCGCCACCCCCGCTGGGCCAGCCACACGACCAGGAAGGCGGCCGGGAGGGCCGCCAGCATCCCCCGGAAGGGGGAATAGCCATATAACCCAACCCCCAGGAAAAACCCCATCCATAGGAAATCCACCCGCCGCCCGGTCCGTAACCCGCGCACCAAAAAGGCCAGCGACCAGGCCGCAAACGTCGGTAGGAAGGGATAGCGCAGCCCCACCCGGGACGGGATCACCGCCCAGGAAGCGACTGCGCTGAGAAGCATCGCCCAGATCCCCCCGTGTCGCCCCCAGAGGGCTTTCCCAAGCAAATACATGGCGGGCAGGAGCAGCACGCCGATGAAGGCGGTGCCCACCTGGAGGGTGAACTTGTGCAGGGGCATGCCGAAGAGCCGAGCGGTGGCCGCCGCCAGGTAGAACTGGAAAGCCTCGCGGCCGGTGTTGCGGGGGAAGAAAATCCGGTACTCGCCGTTGAGGACATCCCGGACATCCAGCAGTTTCTCCGCGTGATCGCTGTTCACATCCAGGGGGAGGTTCCAGAGGTCCCAGTAGCGGAAACCGATCCCCAAACCCAAGAGAAGCAGGAGCAGCCAATGGTGCCCGCGCACGAGGAAGCCATCCCAGGGGACCCGCGGGAGCGGCCTGTTCCACCAGGCCACGAACCAAGCGATCACGCTCAGCGCCCAGGCGATCACTCCCGGCAGGCGAAACCGATTGCCCCCGCTGTCCAGGAAAGCCAACAGCATCAACCCCACGCTCAACCCGAGCCACGGCCAGCGCACCGTGGGGGGATCTGGGACCGCTTCCCGAAGGGGATGTTCCACCGCCAGCCAAGCGGGGGTTCGTGCGAGGGCCCAGACCAGAAGGACCATCGCCCAGGCATAGAGGGCCAGCCCCCAGGGATCCGGGACCTCCCGAGGACTGTGATCCAGGCGAAGCTGAGCGAGAACGGCGAGGAAACCCGCGCTCCCGATCATCAGGGCGCTCCCCGCCTGGGTTCGATCTCCCTTCATTCAGCTCCCTCCCGCCGTGCGATCATGAAAAAATACGCGCCCTCCGGGCCGGGGGGTTCGGCGTAAAAGGGCCGCAGGACCCGCTCCACAGGCCACAAGCTCCACCGCCAGGGGGCCAGGATCCAACGTCCGAAGAGCTTTTTATATATCAACGAAGGAAGACCGTAAGGATGACCCCATTCCAGAAGGGCCGTGGCGCCGCGGGAGAAATAAAACCACCAACGGAGCGGGCGCAGACCTACCCGCTCCAGCCGGGATGCCCAAACCTCGGGGGCGTCGCAATGGTAATGGCGCGATATCCGGTTAAAGAGCCGCCCGTAGGCCTCCGCCGCCCGGCCCAGGCCCAGCCGACGCAGGAGTCGGTAAACGGAAAGGAACTCCACGAAGCGATGGCTCGGCGAACAGAACAGGAAATATCCTCCGGGACGGAGGACGCGGGCCACCTCCTGGAGGACAGCCTCCACATCCGGGATGTGCTCCAGAACCGAGTTGCTGATCACGGTCCGGAAGAAGCCGGCGGGAAAGGGCATGCGGGCGCCATCCGCCTGAACCACCCATCGATACGCCCGTCGGGCAGCGGCCTCCCTCAACGCCCGCCGTTCGGGATCCAGCCCCACCATGACCTTCCCCGGGAAGGCAATCGTCGCGAAATGACCGTCGCCGCAGCCCAAGTCCAGAACTGGCTCCGGCATCTCCAAGTCCTGATAGAACCGAGCCTCGACCCCCCGCAGCAGCGCCCGGAAGGCGGGGACCTCTTTCAGGTGGGGCCAGAGGAAGTCAGGGGCCATCTCATGGTCTGAGACCATAGGTCTTGAGGAAGTCATCTAACAATTGCACCCGCCGGATATGGGGCGCAATGACCTCATATAATTTCTGGTCCGTAGTCACCAGGAGCGCGTCCCTTGCACTCAAGCATATCTCGACCAAATAGCGATCATCCTCTGGGATCTTGCTATGCACTTCAGGAGGTAAATCCGTTGAGACGGTTATGATTCTTCCCTTGTTAGAATCCCGCAGCAAGCCATGGAGCAACTTGCTCGCAATTCGAACCACTGGTTCCTGTTTATTCATTAATTTATAAGCTTTGCGCGCCCACGGAGTCTGAGGCCGCCACGCGATTTGATCGCAGCGTCTCTGGATCTCTTCAAGAAGACGAATGGCCTCCTCCTGACGTTCCGGTCCTGCTTGGCCTTCAAGATGGTGAAAGATCCACTCGTCCAGGATGAGAAGGAGCGGAGGCATATCGCGGATCTCCTATGGGGTCGATTCATCCGAAAGCTTCCGGGACGCCGAGGAATGATTGAAGATCCTCCAGCTCCGCTTCGATGAACGTTCGCAACCCGCCCTCGATCTGCCCGTGCTCGTTCACCTGCTGGCGGGTGAACACAGACCTGCCCTGGCGGTTCTCCGCAAAATAACAGGCCAGCTCCTCCGGCGAGAGACGACGCTCGGCGACCTGTGCCAGCAAGGACGTAATGAACACTTCGCTGTGGGTGGAGATCAAAAATTGCTTCTTCCGCTCTTGGGAGATGCGAACCAGCGCGCGAGCCAGCTGGCGGATCACCGTGGGGTGAAGGTGGATCTCCGGTTCCTCAATCGCGATAAGCCCTGCGTCCGGATGCAGCGCCTGGGCCAGCAAATAGACGATTTGATTGATCCCGAACGCTTCGTTGACAAGATCCACGCCGATCCCGGTCTGCCGATCGACGCTGTACAGCCGGAACACAGAAGTTCCTAACTGGATGCGCACCCGGAAGTTCCGGTCGGCGATATCCTCCAGAAAACGGTCCACAGCGTATTCTAGATCGCTCTCCTGGGCCAGAAGCGTAGCGAGCTCTCCATCCGTGATTGGGAAGGGAGTGATGGGGATGGGGCTGTAGACCAGTTGGGCGAATCCTCGCCGGAGAGGCACGAAGCGAATCCGTCGTAGGGCTTCTACCGGAGCGTTCAAGGCCCGTCCCATCACCTCCGCCTCCCGGAGGAAATCCGGCTCTTTGGGTTGAACCTGGGCGATCACTCCATTCCAGACAATGGTCAGCTTATCGTCGAAGGGAATGGGGACCTGCTGCGTGCCTGGGTAAGGAAAACTAACGGTAATGGAGGCCAGAGAACGGACCCGGTCTCCTTCACCGGCCAAGAGCTCGAATCGGCCTTCGTTTTCTTGAAGATGAACCGCATACCCTATCTGCTGGAACGCTTGAGGAATCCGGAGCGCCTCCTCCCAGGGACAGTCCACAAGGATTCCTATCTTAATTTCACGCCAGGCCCCATGTCGAAATACAACTTCCCTAAACCCTCCGATGTTGACGAATCCATAGTTAAAAAAGCTGAGGATCGCCGCGTTGGGCATCAAGGCAGCATTCCGAAGCGTCAGGAGGGCGTATAGTAAAGATGACTTCCCCGATCCGTTTGGGCCGTAAACCACGGTGATTGGGGCTAACTCGAGATCCATCTCCTCAATAGATCGGAAGTTACGAACGATCAAACGTCGAATGTACATGGCCAGCCCTCCTGGGGAGACCCCCGCTAACTTCGAGCGAGCAACTCGCGGAACAGCGCTTCGTATTCTGTTGCGGTCCGCTCCGTATTATAATGCTGCTCCACCCACTCCCGGGGCCGGCAGAAGGCCGGGCGGTTCGCCAGCACTTGGAGGATCGCTTGGGCCAGGGCCTCACTGTCCCGCGGGGGCACCGTCAACCCCATCCCGGTGGTCCGGGTCGGCACCCGGACCCCTGGGAGGTCGCTGGCCACCACAGGGGTTCCGCAGAGCATCGCCTCGACCTGAACCAGGCCGAAGGACTCCGTGGCATTGAGACTGGGGAGCACCACCACGTCGCAGCTGGCGAAGAAGGCGGCCATCTCCTCCGGCTCCAGCACCCCCACGAAGGTCCAATGATCCCGATAGCGCTCGAAGAGGGGGGCCAACCGTCGGGCGTACGCCTCCTCCCCCAGAACATTCTGGTAGGGTCCGGCGAAGAGGACGCGGGCGTTGGGGTGAACGGCGAGGATGTGGGGGAGCGCTCCGAGAAGATATTCCACCCCCTTCTCCGCCGCCAGCCGGGCCGCCATCCCGATGACCACCTGGCCCTCCAGCCCCCAACGAGCCCGGAAGGCGGCCACCGCCTCCGGCCGGGGGATCGGGATCTCCACGGGCGGGGGGATCACCCGCACCTTGTGCATATAACGGGAAAGATAAGGGGAATGCCGGGCGTAGTCCTCGGTGTAACTCACGATGACATCGGCCAGGCGGGCGGCCAGATGGTCCATCCAATGAACGACCACGTTAGCCAAGCGGTTGATCAGACCCGGGGGAAGGGTGACGTCACAGTGGTAAGTCAGGACGACCGGCTTGTGGAACAAGCGTCCCCGCAGGGCGATGCCGGCGGCGTCGAACTGGGGCAAGTGAAGCCAGAGAACATCCGCCCAGCGGGCCAGCCGGGTGGCCCATAGCCCGATGGTGGGCATGATCACCCCCTTGCTGACCCGGAACCACACGGGCACCCGGCGGATCCGCACCCCATCCCGCACCTCCTCCAACGGGAGGCGCCGATCGTATTGGGAGGTCAGGATCCAAACCTCATGCCCCCGGGCCGCCAAGGCTCGGGCGGCCCGCTCCACATAGATGGTCAGGCCGCTGATGTGCGGACGATAATAAGTGAGCGCCGTGAGGATCTTCATCGGTGCTCCTGCCCAAGCAAAGGGACCTAGCTTTTCTTCCTTCACCCCTCATCGGGCGGCCAATGGGAGCGCCTCGCGCACCCATTCCACCAGGCGGGCGAGGCCCTCTCGCACCGGCACTTGAGGCCGCCAATCCAAATCCCGCATCGCTTTCCGGATATCACTGATATAGACCTTCTGGTCCCCCGCGCGCCAGGGACCGAAGGCCGGGGGATCGGGCGGGCGACCCAAGAGCTCCGCCAACAGGGGGGCGAATTCCTGCCAGATTGAAAGCGTATTCTCCGGACCGCCCCCAATATTGTAGACCTCCCCGGCGATCCGATCGATGCGCTCCACCGCCGCCCGCATCGCCGCGATCAAATCGGTCACGAAGAGCAGGTCCCGCACCTGCTTGCCATCGCCATAAATCGTGATGGGGCGCCCGCTCATGGCGGAGATCACAAAGTGAGCAACCCATCCCTGATCCTCGGTGCCGAACTGGCGGGGACCATAGATGCAAGACATCCGGAACACGACGGTGGGGAGCCCGTAGATGCGGGCGTAGTCCCGCACATACTGATCCGCGGCTCCTTTGGAGCAGCCATACGGAGAATGGAAATCCAGAGGCTGACGCTCGTCGATCCCGAATGGTCGATCGGCATACCGGTAGCGGGTGGCTTCCTCCACCACCGGGATATCCTCCATCGCGCCGTAAACCTTGTTGGTGGAGGTATAGAGCACGATCGGTCGGTGACGAGCCTGGCGGGCAGCCTCCAGGATGTTCAGGGTGCCCAAAGCGTTGATCTCGAAATCCGTACGAGGGTCGATAAGGGAGGTGGTGACCGCCACCTGGGCGGCCAGGTGAAAGATCACGTCCACTTGGCGCACGATCTCCGCTACCGCCGGGAAATCCCGAACATCCCCCCGTACAAAACGGATGCGCCCGCCGTGGCGCTCTTGGAGCCAGGCCAGGTTCCGCTCCACACCGGGGCGGGCCAGCAAATCAAAGACCCATACCACCCAGCCCTCCGAGGCCAAGGCGTCCGCCAAATTGGACCCGATGAAACCCGCGCCACCTGTGATCAGCGCACGAGGGGGCATTCCGACCTCCAAAAAGGGAATCTCCACATTCCGGGCTGAGGATGGACCGTGGGAAGCAGGGGTCCCACCCTCCTGAATCCCCCCTTCCTATGGCCCGAAGGGCTGTGGGAAGGGGGGATCCAGGGGGGTGAGCCGAGCGCTGAAGGCGCTCGGCTCACCCCCAAACCCCCATTGGGTGAGTTCGTTTTTTAAACTTCGATCTGGTAAAGATTCTCCAAAAGCATAGAATAGACAGGACCCTATTATAGTCTGATGAAGGTATGGTGTGTTGTGCCTCGCAGCATAGGAATTACGTTGCCCGGACCCCGCAAGAGAGGCGGAAGGCTTGTCTCCAAAATCCCACGAGGAAACTAACGGCATAATTCCTCCATCTTATGTTGTGAACAAAGGTGGTCATCTGTGAGGGGCGGGCCGCGTAAGCGGGCCGCCCCTCACAGATGATGATCTTCGCAGCAAAGCATCCCCATCCGATTGGGTGGCCATCGGCTTCGGATGTGGGAGGCACGTCATTCCGTGGATCCGTAGTGCCCTCCCCCCTTCCGCAGGAAGCTCAGTCGGAGGCTCCCGGTCTCCAACCATAGCCCTAATGCGCCCAGGAGCGAGAGATAGAAATAGATCAAGGCGTGGGAAACCACGGAGATGCTGAAGGCGGTGGCGTGGGGGATCCCAAAACCGCCCATCACCCAAACCGTAATCCCCTGGACCACGCCGATATAGCCGGGGGTGGAAGGGACCAGCATCCCAAAGGTCAGCGCGGTCATCGTCCACAAGGCCGGCAGCCAGTCCGGATGGGTCAGGAAAATCTCCATCACCGCATAAAGTTGGGACCCTGCAGCCACCCATGCCGCGAGGGACCATCCTAAAGCTCCCGCCAGGGCCCGAGGGGTTCGCAGGACCTCCAGACCGCTTAGGGCCGCCCGTGCCTCCCGACGCAGGGGTTCCCGGAGAAGCCCCGGGAGCGGCTGGGTGAGCCATTCCGTCAGTCTCCAAGCCCAATTCGGGCGGAAGGCCCCCACCAGAAGGACCAGGAGCCCCCCCACCGTCAGACCCAGCCCTGCCCAGCTCAGGATCTGCAGCCCGAGGGCCTCTGGCCGGGCGATCAAGGCAAGCCCCGCCAGCATCAACACCGCCACCAGATCCAGGACGTGCTCCACCACAATCGACATCGCCACCAGGCCCGGAGGGGTCTGGGGGTAGCGGGCCAGTAAGAGGACCCGGGCGAGCTCCCCCATCCGGAAGGGCAGGAGATGGGTGACCAGGTAGCCCACATTGAGGACATTCCACAGCCGAAAGAAGGATACCCCATGGGGTTCATTCAATAGGATCCGCCAGCGCGCTGCACGAGCGGCCACGCTAAGGGTCAGCGCGAGGAGGGCGGGGGGCAGCCACCCGTAATCCCCGGTCTGCAGAGCCGCCCACAGGGTCGGGAGGTCCAGGCCTCGAATCGCGCCATAAAGTGCCAGGATGCTGATCAAAAGCCCCAGAAGCCATTGCCAGATTCGCAAGGATCACCTCCATGGAGACTCGGACAGGTCCGTTGGGATCGCCTCCGGCGCCTCGCTTTCCCGAACCCGACCACGCGATCCGGAGGTCCACTGGGCAAGGAGGGGATGAGGACTCCTAGGAAAACGGGAGAATTACGGAAGGCCCTTGTCTCTCCCCCTCCACAGCTCACGCCACCCCTCGAGAGGCCCTCTGGACCTTGGGCCAGATGTCCTCTTCCAAGGGCAGGGGGAGGGACCCACTGGCCTCCTACCCCTCCGCGGCCCAACGCTTCCATGATAACCCAAGTGATCCCTCTTTCCCCGGAGCGCTGCCTTCGCGCTTCGGATCGCCGCCCTTCAAGCGTGTGCCGGAGGGGTTCTCTAAGGCGATCCAGGTCCCGGTGCGCTTCTTCCTGCTCTTAGCTCGCTGCCCTCGGGCACCCCACTGCCCGCCTTCGAATCCCGAAAGGCTTCAGGGGGGAGGTCCTGAAACCCCGGGGTTCCAGAGAAGCATAAGCCATCGTCCCTTCAACGAATCAGCGCATGTCGAATTTAGGCTTGCCTAAATTTTATGCGTGACCATACAATGGGCGTGAAGAACGATCATCCTTCCCTTATCCTTGTCAGAAAGGAGCGCGCGATGGTCGGCAAATGGATCTACTACCAGATGGAGGAAGGGGCGGTCGCCCCCGCCCCCGAGGCGCCTGTGGAGGAAGCGGCCCCGACCCCGACGCCGGCTCCGGCTCCCGCCAAGCCGACGAGGAAGGCAGCGGCCAAGAAGACCGCCAAGAAGGCGGCGACCAAGAAGCCGGCGAAGAAGGCGGCGGCCAAGAAGACCACCAAGAAGGCGGCAGCCAAGAAGACCACCAAGAAGGCGACGACCAAGAAGACCGCTCGGAAGTAGTCGACCCCCGGTGTCCGACCAACACCCTCGGAATCCGGAGGCGCCCCCTCGAGGGGGCGCCTCCGGATTTTTTCCCCGGTTCGCGAGCGCTTTGATGAAGGCTACTCCCTTCGGTAATGGTTCATGGGGTGTGGGTCGCCGAGGGCGGCCCATACCCTACGGAGAATCCCCTTTCCTCTTTGTGCGGCAAGACCACAGAAGGAGGAGGCGAAGCAATTTTCCTCATTTCCTCACCGTGTAACCTCTTTGAATTTTTGAATATTTGGAGCTCGCCATTACTGGAAGAAGTGACCGTCTGCTTTAATCATAAAGTTGAAAATCTTTGTTGCAACAATCATGTGACGAAAATTTATTATTTTCTCTACGCCATGGAGCGGAGCCAGGTGCCTTTGGCGCCCGGCTCCACCCTAACAATCGTTTTCCTTTCCCCTCCTCACGACCTAAAGGGCCATGGGGAGGGAGGCCCTTTAGCTTCCTCATATGGGCCCCGAACGGTGCAACTCCTACCCTTAAGGGGAGGCGGTGGGGGTCTCCGTTGGAATAGGAGTCCCGGTGGCCGTCGGCGTCCCCTGCGGCGGCACGTAGAGGCGCTGTCCGGCGGTGAGGCTTGGGCTCGTCAAGCAGTTGGCGTGCATCAGCAGGTAAAGGGGAACCTGGAAGCGCGTTGCCAGCCGATAGAGGGTCTCCCCCGGCTGCACCGTGTACAGCACCCAGTCCGATGGAGGGCCACATGGGGTCGGGTTCGGGGTTGGGGTGGGAAGGCGCACCGGCAGATAGACCCGCTGGCCAACGAACAACGCCGGTCCGCGCAAGCAATTGGCCTCCAGAAATCGGGGGAGGGAAATCCCCGCCAGGGTCGCCAGCCGGAAGGCCGTATCCCCCGGCTGCACCCGGTAGGGGATCCAATCCGCCGGCGGCCGGCAGGGAGTCCGGGTTGGGCTGGGCAAGGGCGTGGCGGCTTGCACTGATGGCGTGGGCGAAGCGAAAGGGGTAGGCAAAGGAGTCGGGGATGGGGAGGGGCGCGGTCGGGTTGGAGGAGAAGGGGGAATCGAAGAGGGCACAACCCGTTCTAGAGTCACCGACACCTGGGGGATCCGCCCCTGCCCCGGCCCGAGGGGACGCGGTCGGATTTCCGCCGTGGCCGTCCAGAGGGCCCCGATCACGATCCATCCCAGCAGCAGAAGGGCCAGGATCTGTTCGAGGCTGCTTTTCCATGCCCTCATCTTTTCCAGACCCTCCTTGAACTCCGGTCGAAAGGCCGCTTCCAAGGGGTATAGAGGATCGAACAGCCTAGCGAATGCGAACAACCCAACCCCTATGTAGGGGCACCCCTTGTGGGTGCCCCTACCCTACCCGATGGATCTGGCCGTGAAGCGGCCACGAGAAATTACGAGGACAAAGGCAGGACCACCGTGAAGGTGCTGCCCACCCCTGGCTCGCTTTCCATCCAGATGCGCCCTCCACTGGCCTCCACCAGCGCTCGGACGATGGAGAGGCCGATGCTATCCCCGACTCCGGGGATCAGCGGGGTTGTGGCCCGATAGCGGGGTATGAACACCTTCGGGGCTTCCTCCGCTGGAATCCCCCCGCCGGTGTCCCGCACACCGAGGAACAGCATCCCGGGGACCTCGGGGTTCAGGCGGGCCTGCAGGCCGATGGCGGAGCCTGGGCGGCTACATAGGGCGGCGTTGTTCAATAAGTGATAAAGGATCTGCTCGGCGGCGTCCCGATCCACCCGCACCAAGGGCAGATCATCGGGCCAGTCAATGGCCACTTGCAAGCCCCGCTCCTGGAGCACAGGTTGCAGCCGCTGGAGGACCGCATCCCGAATCTCCCTTAAATTCAGCGGCTGGGGCTCCAACTGAAAGGTACCTGCTTCCAACGCGAGAACCTGGAGGATTTCCCGAATCAAGCTGGCCATCCGCTCGATATTGGATTGAATCCGCAACAGGAACTGGCGCTGTGTGGCCCCGAGGATACCCACCGCTTCTCCCAACAGGAGATCCGTATAGCCCAGGATGGCCGTCATGGGGGTTCGGAGCTCCTGAAGGAGGGCCATGATCAGCCCCTCTCGATCGGTTTCATGAGCCGTCGCTGGCGCAGACGGTGCGGAGGCGACCTTCCAGGGTGTCCCTCCAGGAGGCGAGGCCTGAGCTTCGATCAGCTGGGCCAGCTCCTCCGCTCGTCGACGCCACCGCGCGCTCTCCTCCTCCGCCTCGGCAGCCCGGGTGGCCCAGCGGGTGATCTCTCGATACAGCGCCTGCCGCTCCTCCTGATGCTGGGCCTCTATCCGTTGGAGGGTCTCCTCATGTTCCTTCCGAAGGGTAACCACGGCGGCCTCCAGAGCTGCCCTGGCCTCGCGCTCCCGCAGGAGGCTTAAGGCTTGAGCCAGAAGCTCGGCCATCTGCGGACCCCACGACGGGTCTGGCGGCTGAGGCGCCGCCTCCGCCGCGTAGCCGATCAGCCAGGCGCCGAGCACCCCCTCTGAGGTGATGAGGGGTTCGATCTGAAGGAAGCCGACTCTTTCCGTTCCGAAAGCTTGCCAAAGCCGCTGGAAGGCTTCCCCTTTCTGAGCCTCCGGGGCCAGCAACCCCGAACGACGTTGAAGGAGGAGCTCGCCGATCGAAGGGTATTCGGAGAAGGGGATCAAGAGATCGGACCCGGCCTGGGGGAGGTGCTCTCCCTCCCGGGCAACGATCAAGAGCCGATCCTCCTGCCAAAGCCCTACCGCGGTCCACCGAGCGCCCAGGAGCGTCCGGGCAGCTTTCAAAGCCTCATCGAGGGGGTTCGAATCCTCCCGCTCCCGAAGGGCGCAGAGCAACCCTTGGCTCCAGGCCCGCCAACCCTCAGCCACCCGTTTGGCCTCCCCCGAGATCTGCCGGGCCGTTTGCAGCGCCAGACGATAAGCGCCAGCTAGCCAGAGCGGATAAGCCGTCATGGCGCCCAAGCGGATCCAGGGGGAAAGGTGGGTCCCAGCAAGGGGTGCGTTCAACTGAAGAAAGGCCCCCAAAGTCATGGCGGAGAACCCCAGCGCGCCGATCCCTCGGAAAGCTGGTGATGGGCGGGAGAGCAGCAGACCGCTCATCCCCAGGGACACCCCCAACGCCCACAGCATCCATGCCCGATCGGAAGGGGTGTCTACATAAAAGAGCGTGGGATCCTGAAGGGAGATCCGGAGCCAGTTCGGAGCGATCATCCCATAAGCGCCAAAGGCGATCAGGGTGTGAAGCGCGGGGAGCCAGAGCCTGGGCGCTCTCTCCAGCATCGCCCAGCCCAGCCATGCCCAGGTCGCCACATCGATTGCCCGTTCCAGCGGAGGTAGGAGGGTACCAGGGGGCAGCCACCGGCTTTCCACAAAGGCGACCCCGAACAGCCCGATCCGCCCAACCAAGCCGAGGCCGGCGGCCAGGGCTAAGCGGTAGGCAACCGGGTTTCGCCGGCCACGCCAGGCAGCCTGCGCGGCCATCAGCCACATCCCTTCCAGGGCCAGGCCGATCAGAAGGTGATAGAACAACGAGGCGGAGGCCTCCGTCAGCAATCGGGCCAAGGTTTGCGCGAAGTTCATCGGATCAGCTCATCCCTTCCGCTTCAGGAGTCCGATCGGCCATCTGGGTGGCCGCCATTCCCAGGCCGATCAACAGCCAGAACCACTGAACCATGTGATGGAAATCGAAATTCACAAAGTGATGATCGAAGATGCCGCTCACCAGCGCGGCCAGGACAGCTCCATGCAGGCCCAGCCATATCGGCTCCAAGCCGGGGCGATTTCGCACGGTGCGACGGGCCCGCCAGGCAGTCGCGAAGAAGACCCCTATCACGAGGAGAAAGATCGACAGGCCGACGAGGCCCATTTGAACCGCCAGCAACAAGTAGATGCTGGCCACTTTGATATACAAGTCGACGTCCGGCACCCCGGCGAATCCTACCCCGAAAAAGGGATAGCGCGAGATCAGTGTAAGGGCGTCCCGATATTCTCCGAACCGCATCCGAGTTGCCAAATCTTCCCCTCGGAGCCCCGCCAGGAGATGCTGGGTATAACCCTGGGTTATAGGGAGTAGGAACAGCAGGGCCAGGCCTGCGGCGATCAAGGGGAGCAACCGCCGGTAGCGGAATACACTGAGCACGAGAACCGCCAGGGCGGTCCCGATGAACGCTCCCCGGGAGAACGTCAGCAACAACGCCAACCCCATCGTGCCCAGGAAGAGGAGCGTCAGCGGACGAGGCCACACCGGCCGCCGGGCGAACAACTGGGGAACGGTCAGCAGGATCAGCGTGGCCAGCATTGCCCCCAGCAGATTGGGATCCACCGCGGTGCCGATCGCCCGTTCCGGCTGTTCCGGATCGTCCAGGATGTAGCGCAGGACGGGTCCTCCCTCCGGATAATACCCGAGCGGCCGGAGGCGCAACAACAGATCCTCCGCCCGGGCATCCGGCAGCACATAGAGAACGATCGCGATGAGGGCGGCCAAGAACCCCAGACCGATGGACCAGCGGATCAGGCGGGATAGTCGCACCTCATCACGGACAAGGGTGACCACCCAGAAGAACGAAAGGATCGCCAGCAGAAATTCAGCGAACCGCCGGGCCACCGTTTGCGTAAGAGGAGCGTGAGCCAACCCCGCTATAAAGGTGGTCAGCGTGGCGCCCAGAAAGGCCAGCACCGGGAAAGCGAGGGCTGTCCCCTCCCACATCGCCGTGCGCCCAGCGGCCCACCAGGCCAGCCCGGTCAACAGCCATCCCAGGACGGCTAAATCGAGCAAGGTCGGGGTGAAACCCAACCGCACCGGGAGCGTCCCGAAGGGGAGCAAGAAAATCACCGCGAGCACCATGAGGAAGGCCACATCGATGGAGCCCAGCACAAGCACGATGAGGATCACCCCCAACAGGCCCGCGAAAGCGACGATCGGGCCTCCGAGGGCGATCCCCCAACCCAGCCCCCATGCGGTCACCAAACCCAGGATCAGCACGGCCAGCCTTCGACTGGCCGCTAAGCGAATGTCGAAGGATTTGCCCATGGTCGCTCTTCCGAGACTCGCTTCACAAAAGGCAGGGGAGCCGGACAGTCCGCTTTCCCCGAGGGGAATGACAATCCGACAAGGGCTTACCCGGTTTACAATGATCCTTCTCTGAAGCGATGGGTTGGGAGTTCAGGCTATCAGAATTATAATCCTCCATCGGATCATTGGTGGGGGCTTTTTCGCCCAGCTGGCGCCTTCCTTCGATTCGAGGAGACAAGCCTCCTGATGCCCCAAGGTTTGCGAACTAGGGCTCCGCAAGGGTTTCGCTTATTCGGCCTTCGGTCAGGAAAGCATAGGAGGAGGAGCGATCAATGCGCACCACCGCTTCCATACTGGATCAAGCTTACCGGGTCGCCGTCGAGGCGGCCATCGAGGCCGGGCGGATCCTCCGTTGGCATTTCCAACGGGGTCTGGAGATCCGGCATAAAGGGGAAATCGATTTGGTCACGGAGGCGGATCTGGCCTCGGAACGAGCGGTGCTCTCTCGGATTCAAAGCGCGTTCCCGGAGCACGCGGTGCTGGCTGAGGAGAGCGGCGAGGCCGCTCGCGCCTCGCCTTGGCTCTGGGTGGTGGATCCCCTGGATGGCACCACGAATTTCGCGCATGGGTTCCCTGTGTTCTCCGTCTCCATCGCCTTGCTCTATGAAGGGCAGCGTGTTCTCGGGGTGGTTTACGATGTCATGCGGGATGAGCTCTTCACCGCGCGCCGTGGGGAAGGAGCTTTCTTGAACGGGCGACCGATTCGGGTCAGCCGGACCCCCCGGTTGGCGGAGGCGCTGCTGGTGACTGGATTCCCTTACGATCGTCAGGAATCGCCCTTCGACAACACCCGCGAATTCATCACGCTGCTGAAGCACTGCCACGGAGTTTTGCGAGTGGGATCAGCGGCGCTGGATCTGGCGTCCGTCGCAGCGGGGCGCTTGGATGGGTACTGGGAGTTCCGGCTGAACCCGTGGGATCTGGCGGCAGGGGCCTTGCTGGTCGAGGAAGCCGGTGGGCATGTCACTACCCCTCAGGGTGATCCCCTGCCTTCCCTGGGGACTGACATCGTGGCGACCAACGGGCTGATCCATAAGGAACTCCTGGAGCTCCTGGCCTCGTGTCGGGTGGCAGCGCCTGAGGGACGGAACCCATGAGAAGAGCCATCGGCGCGCTCCGAAGCAGTGTGGAGGAAGGACAAATGGAGGCCTCTAGTAGGGGCAGGCATGGGGCCTGCCCTGAAGGGCCTCGCTTTTGTCCGAATAAGAGATCCATATAGGGGTACCCACAAAGGGTGCCTCTACATGGGCGTCTCATCCCACGTCCGCATCTAATTGAGGCCCAGGGCCTCTCAAAGTCCTAACCAAGACGGCACAACAAAGGGATAGATAGCCCCTAAATTTAGGAGTTACGCGGTTGATCTCCTCGTTGGGTTTTGGGGTGGAGCCGGGCGCCGAAGGCGCCCGGCTCCACCCCAAAAATGGTTTTATCCCCCTCTCCACGTCCCTTTGGGCCGTGGAGAGGGGGGATCGAGGGGGTGGGGTCCTTTCACATCCCCTTGCGGACCCCGAATTGCGTAACTCCTAAATTTTTCTGGGGTTGGGCCGAGGGCCGTTTGGAGTCGGGTGCTTTCGCGCCCCTTCTGGATCATCGGCCCAGCCCCACTTGACAAAATCGGCTTTTCGACTATGATAGGCTTTGGAACGAACCGCCGGAGCGTGAGGGGGATGTTCTGAAAGTTTGGCCGTCGGGTCAACGCAGGACTCGCCCGACGGCCTTTTTATTAGCGACGCAGAGGGCCATCCCCTTCGCCCGGGAAGATCGTTCCATCTAGGGTAACGGGAGTCCGCCCCTCGCGGGCTTCAAAATCTTTTCAAGGAGTTGCAGCAATGGCTGGTCAGCGTGTCAAGGGCACCGTCCGCTGGTTCAACCGGACGAAGGGGTATGGCTTCATCCGGCCGGATGAAGGAGACCGGGACGTCTTCGTCCACTACACCGCGATCGTCGGTCAGGGGTTCCGGAACCTCGAGGAGGGTGAGCGGGTGGAGTTCACCATCCGTGAAACGCCCAAGGGTCTGCAGGCCGAACAGGTCGTCCGCTTGTCCGAATGACCGCGGTGTCCCCCATCGCCCAGGGCAGAGGGAGCCTCCTCAAGGAGGCTTCCTCTGTTTTTGGGGAGTCCCGATGGATCTGAGATCGCTCTCGGTAATCTTCCTCCAAAATATCCAGCAGGCGCTGATGCTTCACCCCTTTATCTCTCCTCCCCACGCCCTGAGGCCGTGGGGAGGAGATAAAGAAGGATTTTGGAGGCAAGTGGAGCGCCTTCGACGCCTGGCTCGCCTCCCCACCCCCCACGAAGGTCCAACGTCTGATGCCTCCTGAAAAGACAGCACAGGTTGCCCTCCGGCCAAGGCCCATCGCGGCTGACCTTAATCAGCATAGCAGGCCGCATCGCCCTGAAGTGAACGCCTATGGATTCTTCTCTCTCCTCTCGCGAACCCCTAATGGCGTAACTCCTATCCAGATCAAAGAAGATGCTTTGAGTTAACCAACAGAGGGAGAGATTTGTCTTTCTTCTCAAAAGGACACAAAATAGGTTATGGGATGATCTTTCCAGTCCTCAAATTGTTTTTACATGCCTGCCTGTACCTATGGCCGTTCAGGGTAAAGGCACCGCGTGTCATGCTCTTGCAGAGAGTGGATTGCTTCCTCCATATCTTCGGAGCGCTGAGAATGCCGATTCGGATCCTTGAGCCTGAGCTGGTGGCCCAAATCGCGGCCGGTGAGGTGGTGGAACGACCGGCCTCGGTGGTGAAAGAGCTGGTGGAGAACGCGCTGGATGCTGGCGCTTCACGGATTGAGGTGGAAATCGAGGGCGGCGGGCGCCGGCGGATCCGGGTGGCCGATGATGGCTGTGGGATCCCCGCTGCGGAGGTCCCGTTGGCTTTCGCTCGGCATGCCACCAGCAAGCTCTCATCCCCCGAGGACCTGTTCCGGGTCACCACGCTGGGTTTCCGGGGGGAGGCTCTGGCGGCGATCGCTGCGGTCGCTCGTGTAACGTGTCGAACCCGAGCCCCCCGAGAGACCCTAGGCACGGAGCTGCGTATCGAGGGCGGTAAGATCCTGGAGCAACATCCCTTCGCCCGTCCCCCTGGGACGGAGATCATTGTGGAGGATCTGTTCTTTAACACCCCCGCGCGGTTGAAGTTCCTGAAAGGGGAAGGGGCCGAGCGGCGACAGATCGACCTCTGGATCAGCCGCTATGCCCTGGCGTACGCCCATGTCCACTTCATCCTGCGCCATAACAGTCGGGAGATGCTCTCCCTCCCGGCCGCGCGGGAGCCTCGTCACCGCCTGGCAGCACTTTATGGAACCGAGCTGGCGGAAGCCTTATTAGAGGTGGCAGAAGAAGAAGGAGCGGTGCGGGTGCACGGCTGGATCAGCCCTCCGGGGATGGATCGGCCGGATCGTCAAGAGTTGGTGTTTTTTGTGAACGGACGGTGGGTGCAGGACCGTATGCTACCCGCGGCGGTCCTGCAGGCATATCACACCCTGCTCCCCAGCGGCCGTTATCCCTGGGCCTTTCTGTGGATCGATGTGCCCCCCGAGCAGGTGGATGTCAACGTCCACCCAGCCAAGATCGAGATCCGCTTCCGGGATCCCGATGGGATATTTCGAGTCATCCAGCGGGCTGCCCATCGCGCCCTCCGCGAGGCTGCACCGATCCCCGTTTTCCGATCGGCTGAGCTCCCGGCGAGACCCCGGGAGATCGCTTCGCCGCCCACCCAAGTGTTTCCAGAGGCCATCTCGCAAACGCCAGGTGAGGAAAGCTCGCCGTCCGCTTTGCCTCCCCTTCGGGTCATCGGACAGATCCAAGCCAGCTATATCATCGCGGAAGGCCCAGACGGCCTGTATCTCCTGGATCAGCATGCGGCCCACGAGCGCGTGCTTTATGAGACCCTCAGCGCCCAGCGGCAGGAAGGCCCACTTCCGGCTCAACCGTTGTTGCAGCCGCTGCTGATCGATGTGCCCCCAGAGGAGATCAGCCTGCTGGAGGAGAACCGCGGCCTGTTAGAGGATCTGGGGTTCCGAATGGAGCCCTTCGGCCCCCACACCGTGCGCTTGCAGGCGGTTCCCGCC
>DATMAC010000369.1:0-21982 GCA_035573655.1 Thermoflexus sp. | reverse complement strand
CTTGATTTTTCGTTTTGGTCCCTTGGGGATTTGGGGGCGAGCCGGGCGCCTTCGGCGCCCGGCTCGCCCCCCAAAATATCTTTTACCCCCCTCCCCACGGCCCTTTGGGCCGTGGGGAGGGGGGATCAAGGGGGGTGGGGCCATTGGCCCTCACTATCTCATATCCTCCAAACAAATCTGGATAAAGCACTACAATGCCAACTCCCCGCTCTCCCGGAAAAAGAGCGCCCGTTCGATCGGCACCCTGATCCAGACCTGCTCTCGGAGGATCGGGGGCTCGTCAATGGAGAGGCGCATGGTGATCCGCTCCGCATCGATCTGGACCGTGATCAAGGTTTCAACCCCGAGGGGTTCGACGGCGTAAACCCGGGCCGAAAGGTGGGTCGGGCCGGGCCCCTCCGCCAACGCCAGGTGCTCCGGGCGGACTCCCAACCAGAGCCGTTCGCCTTCGCGGAACACCCCGCGCAGCGCCTCCCCCCGCTCACCCAGGGCGATCGCCTGGCCGTCCTCAAGCACGAGAACGGCTTCCGCCGGTTGGAAGCGGCAGCGGAGCAGGTTCATCGGCGGGCTCCCGATGAAGGTAGCGACGAAAGTGTTCCGGGGCCGCCGGTAGATCTCCAGCGGGGTCCCCACTTGGAGCAGCCGCCCCCGATCCATCACCCCGATGCGATCGGCCAGGGCCATGGCCTCCGCCTGATCATGGGTGACGTAGATTGTCGTGATCCCCAGGGACTTCTGAAGATGTTTGAGGAAGCTGCGCGCCTCCAGACGCAGCTTGGCGTCCAGGTTGCTCAACGGCTCGTCGAAGAGGAACGCCTGAGGCTGATAGACCAGGGCGCGGGCGACAGCGGCCCGTTGCTGTTGCCCACCGGAGAGCTGGGCGGGGCGTCGATCCAGGAGGTCGGCGATCTGAAGCACCTGAGCCACCTCGCGCACCCGTTGGTGGATCTCCGCTTTCGGGCGCCGGCGGACCTTCAGAGGATAGCCGATGTTCTCCATCACGGTCATATGGGGATATAGCGCGTAATCCTGGAAAACCATCGCCACATCCCGGGCCTGGGGCGGAAGATCCGTCACATCCCGGTCGCCGATGAAGATCCGTCCCCCGGTGGGCCGCTCCAGCCCGGCGATCAGACGGAGGGTGGTGGTCTTCCCGCACCCGGAAGGCCCCAACAGGGCGAAGAACTCCCCGTCCGCGATCGTCAACGTCAGATCGTCCACAGCCACCACAGAGCCGAATGTCTTCCGCAAGCCTTCCAGATGGATCCGCGCCATCGGTCGCCTTCCCTCTCGGATGAATTGCTCAGGGAAACTTCCTGTGTGGACGTGCCGCGCACGCGGCGTGCCCCTCACAGGGCGCCCCCGAAGTCAGATCAGGCACCTGCTGGCCTCCTCAACCCGACGGGCTCAACGCTTGATCCCTCCGAAAAACCGGAAGCCGTATCGCGCGTTCACGAAGAGATACAGGGCCAGCACGGGGATCGCATAGAGCAACGCGTACGCTGAGGTGAGCGTCAGGATAGGCGTGCCCGCTTCGGTATAGAAAGAATAGATCGCGATGGCGGCGGGCATGCGCTCCGGGGAGCGCAGCAGCACGAAGGGGACCAGAAAAGCCCCCCAGACTTGAACGAAGGTCCAGATCCCCACCACCATCATCCCAGGCCGCAGCAGCGGCATCACCACATCCCGCACCATCTGCCAGGGCGACGCCCCGCTCACCATCGCGGATTCCTCATACGACCGCGGGAGGCCCTCCACGAAATCCTGCAGGATGAAAATGGCGGTGGGGAGCAACCCCCCAGTGAAGACCATGATCACCCCGATGTAAGTGTCCACCAGCCCCAACGCGTTGGCCAGCAGGAAGATGGGGACCATCGCCGCGGTCCCGGTGACCACGGAGGAGAAGAGGATCAGGCCATAGGTGAGGAGATCATAGTAAGGCACCTCGGCCCGGGAGAGGGCGTAGGCCGCCAGCGTGGCCACCAGGGTGACGACGAGCATCGTCCCCCCGGCCAGGAGGAGGCTGTTCAGCAACGCCCGCATCGCAAAGGTGTTGGCGAAGACCCGCTCAAAATTCTCCAGCGTGAAGGGGCGCGGGATCTCCACCGCGAGCGTCCCCCGGGCGTTGAAGGGGGCCAACATCAGCCAAAGCATGGGCAGGGCGAAGAAGGCCCCGCAGAGAGTGACGAAGGCGGAGAAGGCGATACGGGAAAGGATCATGCGGAACGCGCTCATCGAGCGACGGCCTCCCGGCGCAAGGTGCTCAGATAGATCAGGGCCAGGATCAGGTTGATCCCCATCATCACCACGGCCACGGCGGCGCCGCGGCCGAACTCGAAATGCTGAAAGGCGATACGGAACGTGTAGATCGAAACCACCTCGGAACGGAACGTGGGCCCGCCCCCGGTGATCAGATAGGGCGTGAAGGTGTTGAATGTCCATAGGGTGATCAGGACGAGGTCCGTGACGATGTGGCTCCGGATGGAGGGCAGGATGATGTCCCGAAACGCCTGCCAGGCGCTCGCCCCGGCCACCGCAGCGGCCTCCAAATACGAGGGCGGCAGCGTAGCCAGCGCCGAGGAGAACAACAGCATGGAGAAGGCGGTCCCCCGCCACGTGTTGAAGATAATGATCGAAAGAAGAGGACGCTCGATCAACCAGTCGACCCGGCCCAGCCTGAGGGCGGAGAGGACCGCGTTCAGGGTGCCCTGATCCCGATCGAGGTAAGCCACCCACATAAAGGCCACCACCACGTCGGGGATGATCCAAGCGAGGATGACCAGAGTGTAGATCAGCTCCCGCAACATCCCCCGGCGGCGGTGGAAGGCCCAGGCGATGGCCAGCCCCAGGCCCGCCTGGCCGATGAGGGCGGAGCCGAGCACAAAGAGGGCCGTGTTGCGCAATGCGTTACCGAAGTATCCTCGGATCATCCAGTTTTCAAACTGAAACAGCGCCTGGAAGTTCGCCAGGCCGACGAATTGCGGTCGGAGGGCGGCCTCGCCGGTCAGCGTCTGATTGGTCAGGCTGATCTGAAGGACCCAAAGGGAGGGAAAAACCAGGAAGACCGCCACGAACCCCAGGGCTGGCAGCAGGAAAAGCAGGCCAACTGTTAATGAAAGGATAGGACGACGTTGAGCCACCCCTCACCCCCTGAGAGGTTCGATGATTTTGAGGTGGGCGGGGCCGCCAAGGCGGCCCCGCCCACCTCAAAATTCCCACAATGGCGCACAGGTGAACATCGGGGCTGGCGGGGATCCCTACCCCACCAGCCCCTCGAGCCCGCAACCGGCCGGTTCGGATCAGCGCGGCATCAAGTCCAAGACGTTCTCCAGCCCGGCCAAATCCGTCACTTCCTTGGCGTAGGCGTCCATCGCCTGCTCCGGTGTCATCTCGCCCGAGACCACCCGCTCGGTGGCTAGCTGGGCTGCCTGGGAGACCTTCGGGTAAATCGGGAGCATGGGTCGGACGGTGGTCAGCGGCAGCAGCTTCACCAGCTCGGTCATCACCGGGTCGCCGGTCACCGGCACATCTAACCGGGCCCGGATCCGCGGCTCGATCTTCTGGAACTCCATCAGCATCTCCCGACTGAACATAAAGGAGAGGAAAGCCCAGGCCTCCTTCGGGTGCTTGGTATTCGGGTTGAGGATGAAGCCGGTGCCACCGGAGATCGTCACGAAGTCCTGGCCCCGGTAGCCCTTGCCTGGCTCCTTGGCCGGGATCTTCGCCCAGCCCACCACTTCATCCCGGTTGGGGATCGCCCATTCGGACTTGGCGGCGGGGTTGACCACCGAGCGCCAGAGGTAATCGCCCTCCCAAAGCATGGCGATCTTGCCGTCCCGGAAGCCAGCGAAGGACTGCTCACGGCCGCCTTTGATCAACTGGATGCGGGCATCACCCAGCTTCTCATCGATGTAAACCCGCTTATAGAAATTCAAGGCGTCCAGCATCGCGGGGCTGCGGACAATCCACTTGTTCTTCTCCCAGTCAAAAATGTAGGAGCCGGCCGAGAGCAGCACGGGGTAGAAGCCCTGCATCGTGGTTGCCTCGCCCATGTTGGTCCCGGCGTTCACCTGCATGGGGATCACATCGGGGAGGGCCTTCTTGATCTGCCGGGCGGCGGCGAAGATGTCTTCCCAGGAGGTCGGCTGCCAGTTCTCCGGGAGGCCCGCCTTCTTGAAGAGATCCTTTCGATACCAGATCACCCGGACGTCGGTGCCAGTGGGGATCCCATAGCGCTTGCCCTGATACATCAGCAGGGCCTGGATGGTCTCGGGGATCTGGGCCCAGCCCTCCCACTGGTTCACCTCAGGGCCAGCGATCTCATCCAATGGCTTGATCAGCCCGCCGGCGACGAACTCCGGCGTCCAGAAGCCGTCGAAGGCCATCACATCGTGCCCCTTGCCGGCCTTGAGGTCGAGGGCGTACTGGGCTTTCAGCTCCTCGTCGCTGCCCCCGAACTCCACCAGCCGCACCTTCACCGGCGTCCCTTTCTCCGCCATCTGCTTCTCAAAGGCGGGGATCACCGTCTCCGTCAGCCACTGCACCAGCGCGGCGTTCACCCCGCCCTTCACGCAGCGGCACGTGATGGAGATCTCCACCGGGGCGGGTGTTGGGGAGGGAGCCGGAGTCGGGCTGGGAGCGGGGGTGGACGGCGGCGCGGCCGTCGGGGTCGGCGTCGGGGTGGCAGCCGGCGCGCAGGCCGCGAGCAGGAGGACCAGAACCGTGACCCAAGAGAGACAGAAGCTCAGGATGCGTTTCATGGCGACCTCCTTTCCCATTACAGGATGGTGGAAGGCTCTCCGTAGGCCAAAGGGCTTCTAAAAAGGGTGCTCCGTGAGGCCACTCGCTCGCCTCAATCATCGCTTCCTCCCATTCATTGAAGCCAGAATCCAGCAACAATCCATGAAAAGCATCCGGACATTTTGTTAAGAGTGGGTTAAATCTTTTTGACGCGTAAGAAAGCGGGGCACCCTGTTTTCTTCATTCAGGCTGCAGCCGGTGGCGGCCCACAGGATTCCCGCTCGATCAGCATTCCCTGGAGCAAGACGCGCCTCGGGGAAGGTCGGCTGTTCAAAATCTCCACCAGCATCTCCGCGGCCAGACGGCCCAGCTGCTGTCGAGGCTGGGCGACCGTGGTCAGCTCCGGGACCACATAGGTTCCCTCTTCCAGGCCGTCGAAGCCGATGATAGAAAGCTCATCGGGGACCCGTAGGCCTGCTCGCAGGGCGGCTTTCAGGGCGCCAATGGCCGTGAGGTCGTTGTAGCAGAACACCGCCGTGGGACGAGGACGGATCTCCAGCAGGCGCCGCATCGCGGCCTCCCCGCCTTCCACCCGTCCATCCCCCTTCACCACCCACTCCGGGCGCCAGGTCAACCCGGCCTCCCGCAGGGCCTGGCGGTATCCTCGATAACGGTCCTGGTTGCTTCGCCCGCCGCGTCGGTTCCCGATATAGGCGATGGCCTGATGCCCCAGGCCGATCAAATAGCTCGTGGCGAGATGCCCGCCGTGAAAATTGTCCGTCGCCACCGAGTAGATATAAGGACCGGTTTGGTGGCTGTTGATCAAGACGATGGGGATTTGGAGGGATTCGAGCAACGGGAGGTAGCGGCTGCCCAAGCGCGAGGCGGCGACGATAATGCCATCGATCTGCTTGGCGGCCAGCATCTCCACGATCGCCCGCTCTTTCTGAGGATCCTCGTGGGAGAGGCTGAGGAGGAGCCCGTAGCCATAGGCCTGGGCCACCCGTTCAATGCCCTGCACGACTTCCGTGTGGAAGGGGTCGCTGAGGCGGGTGACCACCACGCCGATGGTCTGCGTGCGACGGCCCTGAAGGGCCCGGGCCACTGGGTTGGGGCGGTAGCCCAGGGATTCCGCGATCGCCCGGATCCGCGCCCGGGTCTCCGGGCTGATCTCCTCGCTGTCCCGCAGCGCCCGGGAGACCGTGGTGTGGCTTACCCCCGCCGCCCGGGCGATGTCCTTGATCGTCACACCCATAGAATGGCGCACACGTGTGCAAAAGATCAGCCAAATTATAGTATATCGTGTTCGCCAAGTCAAATAGGGTTCATTATCCCCCCTCCCCACGATCCCAAGAACCGTAGAGCGGGAGGACCCATCGGGTAGCGTTATCCGCTCGCCCCAAAGGATATGGTCGGCTTCCCGATTCGTTTTTATTGATCTTCGTGAATTCAACGGAGCACTTCTAAAGCTTCTGTGGATTTTGGCCCCCTGGGGGTTTTGGGGTGTGCCAGGCGCCTTCGGCGCCTGGCACACCCCAAAATATCTTTATCCCCCCTCCCCACCGCCCAAAGGGCGGTAGGGAGGGGGGATCCAGGGGGGTAGGGCCGTTGGCCCGCACCATCCTGGATCCCACCTTGATCCTTTAGCAACACGAAGGTCAATAAAGGGAGATCCCCGGGGATCAACAGCAGCAAGCGGGGGAGCTTCAAATGGAGCGTTGGATGGGCTAACTCGCTTCAATGGCGAGGATGGATCGGTGCGTGGGGAGAGAGAAATTTTTGGGCTTGGGAAGGCCGCCGAAGGTGGCCTTCCCAAGCCCAAAAATCCCCTCCCAGGAGTTGTGCAACAGGTATAGAGGAAAACATAACGGGTCGTTCGGATTCACCCTCCCGCAGCTCGGCCAGCCCGCTGACGGCGGACCCATTCGATGGCCCAGATGGCACCAGGGCGCAAATACATACTCGCCCGGAAGTTGCCCTGCTCGTCCCACGCTTCAGGCGTGCGAAACCAATAGCCTTTTTCCTCATAAGTCACATGATAAATTCCCCACGCTGTCCGCCACGCCTCCTCTTCAAGCCCCCGCGCCAGCATAGCCGAGGCGAGCGCATAGGTCACTCCTGTCCAAACCTCAGCGGATTGGTTGCTGGAGCGATCCACCGTGCCATCTGGGCGCATCCCGTTCACCGCCCCCATCCGGCCGCCCCCGAAGCGACAGACATTGTACTCATAGATTGTGCGAAGTGCCTGCTGGATATGGGCTTCCGGGACAATCGGGGGGAGCCCAATCAAATCGGCATACCATTGGCCGGCCAGCTGATCTGCCATGATGCTCTCCCGATGGGGGCTGAGTGTATCATATCGATAATACCGGCCGTTCCAGAGCAGCATCTCGAAGGATTCACGGGCCCGTCGAAGCCAGCTCGCATATCGCGATCGGGCCTCTGAATCCCCTACCAAATCAGCCATGCGCACACTGGCTTCCAACGCTGCAATCCAGAGCCCTCCACAATAGGCGCTGGGGCCTCGCATGGGCCATGTATCATAGGTTTGATCCGGGATCCCCTCATTCTCCGGGAGCCCATCCTCATCCCGATCGAACAGCTTGAGGTATTCCAAAGCCGCTCGAACCGCAGGCCACCCGTCTTCAATCAACGAGCGATCCTGCGTGTACACATAATCTCGGTAGAGTAACAGAACGAACTTGCTGTTCAGATCCTTCCAAACGTTCGAATCCTGAAAAGAGTAAGCGTTGGGTTGTCGCCACGGGTTTTCCTGAGGAGACCCCAAATCGTGAGGCAACGCCCCTGGCAGTTTCCTGGGAGCTAACACCCCGGTGGACTCAATCGTTCGAAGGGTGAGATCCGCTTGAGGAACGGTCGCGATGAAATCCCTCATAACGGCTTTCTCGAGCTCCGGCCAGTGCATTAAAACGGGGAATGAGCCATAAAATCGAACATCCAAGGTTTCGTAGAAGGGATAGTCGTAGCACTCCAGCTGGGCGAAATGGCCGATCCCATCCGGGTCCTGGGGATCAACGACCCACGCGGTTCCTCCATCCGCAACAAAATAAAGCTCGTTAAAGAGCGCAGTAAAGTACCAATCGGGCACGGTGGGATCAGATAGAATCGATTCCTGCCAGGAACAGATTTGTTCCCGCCAGGTGGCATAGTGCATCAACGCCTCCCGGGCGATCCTCCATGCGCTCCGGCCAGAGGTTCCGAAGAAAACGGTGTGACGTCGATACCAGCGCTCGCCGGATCCAAACTCCACCAGCGGTAGATCCCAGGCCAGGGCGATAGGTACTTCACGTCTTTCACCAGGATTCAACCGCAAAGTGACCGCTAACCCAGCTCCCGCCGGCCCGCTTTCCCACCAGGTGGCTCTACCCTCATCGCTCTCCAGCCGGCCGTCCGCGGCGAAATCCTCCCAAATCTCCCGACCATCCCCATCCACTGGGAACCAAGTCCGATAGCTGACTTCCACCCCGGGCTCCACCCGCACAGCCAATGCCCAAGATCCGTCCCATGGCTCCTGCACCGGCCCTTCCCCTCCCCACATCTCGATCCCTACGATCTGATTGGCTTCTAAATCCTCCTTTTGAACCCGATGAATCCCACCTTGAACCTCTGGGGCCCTGCCATATCCGATAAGGTTTTGCCAAGTGAACAGTATTCCCACAATCAAAGGGTTAGAGGTGGGATTCTCAACAAACCACAGGAACACAGCCACCGGATAGCTGCTTTCCTTATAGTTGTGTGGAATCACAGGCGAAAACTGCTCAACCGCCAATCGCATTGGGAAGCGCTCCCATTCGTACACAAACCATGAACGGGGATAGAGGGCGGCATAGATCCCAGCGCCCACTGGGTACCGCCATTGCCACGCCTCAAGCCCCTCCCTGGGCGCCTCGGTCCACAGCGCCTGGGCCAGACGCCCCTCCGCGCTCTCCACAAAGACCGAAAACATGCAGGCAGGGAGAGGCTCATAACGATGATGACCCGGACTCAGATGCCAGCGGGCGAAATCTCCCCGATACGTCCGAGCAATTGTCCCTGCCCCGATTCCACCCAAAGGAGCGCCCTGCCAATAGCCGTCATCGATGCTAACGTGGGGTTCACGGAGCGAGCGGCCGGGGTTCTCCAAGGGCAGACCGATCGGTCGGCGCCAAGCCCCCCGTGGGATCTTCAGGAGTGGAACCGGGACCATTTCGACCTCCTATGGATATTGAAGTGCACAAAATATATTCCGGTTGAGCTTCAACCGATATCCCACACGGCAAACTATGGAACCGATAGAGGGTCGGTGCGTTTCCCCCTTGAGATGAAGCACGATTGGTTAAGAGCCCAATTCCGTATAGCTCACCCTCTTTAGTTCCTTCAATGCCCCACAGGAAGAACGAATCACCAGCTCGGTCGGTAAGATCACTCGCTGGGGATCACGAACTCCCTCCTCAATCTGACGGAGTAGAAGCTGAACCGCTATCCGGCCAAGCTCGTAAATCGGCTGGCGTATGGTAGTCAACGGAGGGTCGGTGAACTGGGCCAGCTCGACATCGTCGTAGCCCACAATGGCAATATCATCGGGGACACGCAGACCAGCCTCTCGTATGGCCTTGAGGGCCCCTACGGCCATCAGGTCGCTGGCCACGAATACGGCATCAGGGTGAGCAGGGAGCAAACGACGCATCGCAATATAACCCCCAGCCTCCGTGAAATCCCCCTCCACGATCCACTCTGATCGCAAATTGATCCCCCACGCATGTAACGCGGAGCGATAGCCCTCAAGACGATCAATCCCCGGCGCCCTCGTCTGAGGGCCCGCAATGGTAGCCACCCGCCGCCGTCCCAGACGAAGGAGATGCTCTGTGGCCATACGACCTCCTTCGACGTTATCCGCGTCGACATAGCTCACCCCTGGTTCTACACATCGCCCAATGCTGACCACGGGAAGGCCATCCCGATGGGCTCGAATGATTAGGGGATCTGTGATCTGAGCAGACAGCACGATGATGCCATCCACCAGATGCCCACGCAGGACCCGCCGGTAGAAATCCTCCTCCTGGAGAGGTGCAAGCAAAGAGAGCAATAGATGGTAATCATGCTCAGCGAGCGTATCCGAGATCCCCCGCAATACCGCTGGAAAGTAGGGATCGCTGAAGACCTTCGGGAGGGTTTCTGGGATCACCACCCCTACTACCTGCGTGCGTCGAGTGGCCAAGTTACGGGCGGCCGCGTGCGGATGATATCCCACCTCCTGAATGATTTTCCAAACCCGCTCCCGGACTTCCGGGCGCACATTGGGATGGTTATTGATCACGCGAGATACCGTAGAACGAGACACCTTGGCCAGCTTTGCGATCTCTTCTAACGTGTACGACATATCTGGGAGCGCTCCCACATATTGGAATCTACCCCAACTCGCTCCCATATAATAGCCCAACTCGCAGATCCTTGTCAACAGACCTGGAAGCCGTTCACGAGGCTTTTCAATGCTTTAAGAGGTTGATTTTTGGGGTCTGGGCCGGGGATCAAAGGTTCCCGGCCCAGACCCCAAGTTCTCTCCCCCTTCCTCACAAGCCCTTTAGGCCGTCGGGAGGGAGATCCTGGAAGCAGGGGCCATCGGCTTCCTATCGCCCTGTCCTCAGACCATATCGTTATGGAGCATTAAAGGAGCAGCTCCGCTCGGGTAGGCACTACCAGGGCAGCAGGCTTGATCCATACAATCGGCCCGATAAAAAATCAGGAGGAGATCCCCCAGCCAGGGCATAGCCCAAATCGCACCATGCGAATCTCAAGAGGACCGAGGAAGGAAATCAGAGAGCTCGGAGGTCTGGAAGGAGTGCCAGGCCTCCATAAACCGACAGAAAAGCCAAGTAACTTGCACCGGAATGCCGATATATACCTCAAGCCGTCTTACAACCCCCTCAATTGGAGCGAATTTTAACTTACGACGCGCCATTCTCGCCCCCACGGGCGATTTTGGGAGCGATCCCAAAATCGTTTTTTATCAGAATTCTCAGAATTTATTATGAGTGGATTGCGAGGCCAATGCGAGAACGCGGGTAACTATTCAGCCGTTTTTGCACAGCGCCGATGGGATATAGGCGGTTTCCTCTGGGGGGTATTAGGGCCGAGCTGCGCATCAAAGGCGCGCAGCTCGGCCCTAATATTACCTAATTTAATTTATGATTGTACCTAATTTAATTTATGATTGGATTTTCCTAGAAGCTCCAGATATCTCACCGCGGCCAGGCCACTTTGTTAAAACTTTGTTAAAACCTTGAAAAGCCGTGGAAAAACCATGGTGAGAGAGTCTTGACAACGCTTTCGTCCTTTGCTAGAATGGATTGAGAGCGCTTCCAAACCCATACCAAGAGGAGGGGAACCATGATGCGCTCCGGCCTACTGCTTACAGCTTTTCTGGTTCTGGCGGTCTTGCTCTCGGCCTGCGCCCCCACAACGCCCGCTGCGACACCCGCTCCAACAGCGCCCGCGACGCAGGCTCCGGCCACACCAACAACCGCTCCTGGTCCTACCCCCACCCAAGCCGCGGCTGTCTATGAACGTTCCGAGACCCTATATACCAGCGGCACTCAATGGGGCCCCCCTTCGAACTGGAATCCGTTGCAGCCGGGCACTTACGCGATGGGCACCATCGGCTTGTGCTATGAAACCCTATTCCTTTATGATCCTCTCAAGGATGAATACATCCCCTGGCTGGCGGAGAGCGGCAAGTGGGTCAGTGACAACGTGTATGAGGTCAAGCTCCGCCAGGGCATCACCTGGGCCGATGGCCAGCCTATGACCAGCGAGGACGTCGTTTATACGTTCGAGCTGGGCAAATTGGAAGGGGTATACTACCGATCGCTGTGGGATTGGCTCGAGAAAGTTGAGGCGGTGGATCAGCTGACTGCCCGATTCACCTTCAAGGAAGTGCGCCACCAAGAGTGGGGGAACCTGCTTTACTCGGTGGCCATTGTGCCCAAGCACGCATGGCAAACTCGCTCCCCGAAGGATATCGTCGAAGGCCAGAACGTCCCGCCGCTGTGCTCTGGAGCCTACGTCTATGAGACCCACTCCGAAGATCGTGTGGTGTGGAAGCGCAATGACAACTGGTGGGCGATCAAGGTGCTGGGCAAATCGGTGGCCCCGCGCTACATTGTGGATATCGTGAACCCGAGCAACAACGTCGCCTTGGGCCTTGTGCTCAAGGGTGAGGTGGATCTGAGCAACAACTTCCTGCCTGGCGTCGCTACCTTGGTGAAAGGCGGATACGGTCTCAAGACCTGGTACAACGATCCGCCTTATATGCTGTCGGCAAACACGGCCTTCCTGTTTATGAACCTCAACAAGAAACCGCTGGACGACCCGAACTTCCGGAAAGCGTTGGCTTATGCGATCAATGTGGATGAGATTGTGAACCGGGTCTACGGCAACATCGTTCAGAAGGCCAACCCCACTGGCCTGCTCCCCGTTTGGGAGCGTTTCGTGGACCAGGATGTCGTTAAGGAGCTGGGCTTCTCCTACGATCCGAATCGAGCCAAGCAGATCCTCGCCCAGGCCGGATACCGAGACGTCAACGGGGATGGGTTCGTGGAAGCTCCCGACGGCTCCCCTATCCAGTTGAAGATCATCGTTCCCTTTGGCTGGACCGACTGGATGGAAGCGGCCAAGGTGATCGCCAGCAGCGCCCAGGCGGTTGGGATCAACCTCCAAACGGACTTCCCGGACTTCGGCGCCTACTGGGATCAGCTGACTGGCGGAACCTTTGATACCGCTATCAACAACTTCGGTTCCCAGATGAGCAACACCCCCTGGACTTTCTACTACTGGTTGTTTAACAACCCGATTCAAGATAAGATGACCAACGGCAACTACGGCCGCTACAACAACCCACAAGTGTTCGACCTGTTGGTCCAGCTGGACAAGGTCCCTGTGGGAGATACGAACGGAATGAAGGCCGTGATCTCCCAAATCCAGCGGATCCAGCTGACCGATATGCCGGCTATTCCGCTCTGGTATAATGGGCTGTGGGCGCAGTGGAACGAGACCTACTGGACGAACTGGCCGTCCGCAGCGGAGGGAGCGCCCAAGTACCTGCCGTGCACCTGGCGGGGCTACTGGAACATGACTGCCCTCCTGATGCTTACCGAGCTGAAGCCAGCCAAAAAGTGATCGCCCCCCCATAGACCGAGCGGAACAGCTTGGATTGTGAGATTCGAGCGCGGCCCGTGCAGAATGCGAGCGCTGCACGGGCCGCGAGCTGGAAGGACAGGGGAAAGATTCTGGATGCTTATACTGGCTTTTTTACATGGAGGGAGCAAGGGTGGGGCGTTATCTGGGACGCAAGCTGTTGATTTATTTGTTCACCTTCTTTTTTGCTGTTACCATTGACTGGTTGATCCCCCGATTGATGCCGGGGAACCCGGTGGACACGATGATCGCCCGCATGGCCCTGCGGGCCGATGTCGCCGAGGTGCTACGGAGCTATTACATCCAAGCATTCAAGTTAGATCTTCCGCTTTGGCAACAATACCTCAACTTCTGGATCGCCCTCTTCCGGGGAGATTTAGGGATCAGCACGTGGTTGTTCCCTCAACCGGTGATTTCCTTAATCTGGCGTGCGGTGCCTTATGATCTTCTTCTCCTGCTTCCAGCTATCCTCTTGAGCTGGATCGCCGGTAACTTAGTAGGGGCAGCGGCCGCGCGAATCCGCTGGCTTGATAACACCATCCTCCCCTTAGGCTATATACTGAACGCCACGCCCTACATGTGGCTGGCGCTGCTGTTGGCATGGGCTTTAGGACAAGTCGCCGGGCTCTTCCCCATCGCCGGCGCCTATAGTTTCAACATCCGACCTCACTTATCCTGGTTGTTCATTAAGGATCTCCTTTGGCATTGGTTCCTGCCCTTCACTTCCCTCTTCCTGGTGATGTTTGGGGGATGGGCCATTGGTATGCGCAACATGGTTATCTACGAGCTGGAAGCCGATTACTCCCGTTACCTGGAAGCCTTAGGGGCCCCCAAACGGTTGATTCTCCGATATGCTTTCCGCAACGCAATGCTCCCTCAGATCACCGGCCTCGCTCTGCAACTAGGAGCGATCGTCGCTGGTGCCCTGGCCACAGAGATCGTCTTCGCCTACCCCGGGACCGGATATCTCATCCTTCAAGCGGTTCAGAACCAGGACTATTTCCTGTTGCAAGGTTGTTTCCTGTTTATCATCACCGGAGTGTTGTTAGCCAATTTCCTCATCGACATCGTTTACGCCCTGGTTGACCCTCGGACACGGTTGGGAATGACGGGGGAGTGAAAAGATGATGCTCGAGGCATCCGCTCCAATTCGCTATGAGTTCCTTTACTTTACCATGCGAAACGTCAAGTTTCGCATCGGTTTGTTCATTTTACTCTTTTTCATCGCGGCAGCCTTGATCTTCCCTCTGTTCGCTCGCTACGACCCAAACGCTTACGTGGGCCCCGCTGGGCATCCCCCCTCACCGGAGTTTTGGTTTGGGACGACAACTTTCGGACAGGATGTCTTCTCCCAGTTCGCCCACGGCTTGCGCTCGACGCTTATTGTGGGATTAATCGGGGGAGGGATTGGCACCCTGCTTGGCATCCTCATCGGGCTTACGGCCGGCTACCGCGGAGGTCTTCTGGATGAGATTTTGAACATGTTCACCAATATCGTCCTGGTCCTTCCAACCCTGGCTGTTTTGATTATCATCGCCGCCTATCTAACAGTACGGGGGATCCTGGTGGAGGCCATCTTCATTGGATGTACCTCCTGGCCGTGGGCGGCACGGGCCATCCGCGCCCAAACCCTCTCCCTGCGCGTTCGCGAGTTCGTGGATCTCGCCCGGATGAGTGGAAGGGGATCCTTAAAGATCATGCTCACCGAAGTAGCCCCTAATATGCTCTCGTATCTGTTCATGACGTTCATCCTCCAGTTTGGCGGGGCTGTCCTGAATGCCGCCACACTGGACTTTATAGGCCTCGGCCCCACCCAGGGGATGTCCCTCGGCCTGATGATGAACAATGCTGTCTTATGGGCGGCCCTCCCCTTGGGTATGTGGTGGTGGCTGATCCCGCCCGGCGCGGCGATCACGGCCATCGTGGGGGCCCTCTACGTGATGAATGTGGGGTTAGATGAGGTTTTCAATCCAAAACTCCGAAAACTGTGAGGATCGCATGGGTCTGCGGGTGGAGAATCTCCGGATTTACTATCACACCCTCCGGGGATACGTGCGTGCCCTGGACGGAGTCACTTTCTCCGTCGCTGATGGCGAGATCATGGGCCTGGCCGGGGAGTCCGGATGTGGCAAGACAACTCTAGGCCACAGTCTCATCCATCTAAAGCCTCCGATGACTTACATCGAGGGACGAGTGTTCCTGGATGGCCGGGAGCTTCCCATTTGGGATTGGAATCAAATGAACGAGTTTCGATTCCGGCACGTTTCCCTCATCCCCCAATACGCGATGAACGCCCTCAACCCCACCCGCAAGATCGGCCGGATGATCGCCGAGCTGCTCGCCGCGCGCGGCGTGGATTACCGTGAAGTCCTTCCTGAATTGAAACGAAGGCTGGATCTTGTCCAGCTCTCCCACGAGGTCCTAGGGATGTATCCCATTGAGTTGTCCGGAGGGATGCGACAGCGAGTGGTCATGGTCATCTCAACCCTCCTTAATCCATCCCTGCTGATCGCTGATGAGATCACATCGGCCCTCGATGTCTCTACCCAGAAAGCAGTGTGCGAGATGATTGTGGAGTTCCGGAACCGGGGGTTTGTCCGAAGCACAATCTTCATCACTCACGATATGTCTGTTCTCTATCAGATCTCGGACAGCATTGCGGTGATGTATGCTGGCCAAATGGTCGAGAAGGCCCCTACTGAGACCATATTCCGCTCTCCCCGTCACCCCTATACCCGCATGCTGATCGCTGCCCTGCCCCGGGTTGGGGTGCGCTATCGCGAGGAACGCCTGCGGGGCATCCCGGGCACCCCACCCCAGCTGCTAAAGCCTCCCCCAGGATGCCGATTCCGAGAGCGATGTCCCGTCGCCTTCGACCGCTGCCAGGAGCCTCCACCATTTGTGGAGGTTGAGCCAAACCATTTCGTAGCTTGCTGGAGGGAGATCTGACGATGCTTACGCTGGAAAGGGTGACCAAGATCTACCGAATCGGAACCTTGGGTATGCAGAAGCTGACTGCGGTGGCGGATGTCAGTTTTGAGATCGGGGAGAAAGAAATCGTCGCCTTGATCGGGGAAAGCGGAAGTGGCAAAAGCACAATCGGCAAGATGATCCTCCGACTGGTCCGACCTACTTTTGGGACAATCCGTTTTGAAGGGAAAGACATCTTCGCCCTGCAAGGATCTGCTGTTAAGGATTACTATCGAAAGGTCCAAGGAGTCTTCCAGGATCCCTTCGCCTCGTATAACCCCATTTTCAAGGCCGATCGGATCTTCACCATGATTTGGGAGGAGTTTTTCCCCCATATCAGCCGGAAGGAGTGGAATCAGAAACTGGAGGACGCATTGCAGGCGGTTGGATTGAATCCTTCCGACGTGCTGGGAAAATATCCTCATCAACTCAGCGGAGGGCAGCTTCAGCGCTTCCTGATCGCCCGAGCTCTGCTGCTGGATATCCGCCTGCTGGTGGCCGACGAGATTATCAGCATGCTGGATGCATCCACGCGTATTGATGTCCTGAATTTGCTCGCCGATCTACGAAACCGAGGTCTCTCCATCCTCTTCATTACCCACGACCTCTCCCTGGGTTACTACATCAGCGATCGCTCCATCGTTCTCTACAAGGGCCGTATCGTTGAGACAGGCCCTACAGAGCGGATCTTCGCCCATCCTCTCCATCCGTATACAGAAATGCTTCTCGCATCGGTCCCCCAGATTGAGCACAAATGGGCCGCCCGGTCCTATCGCGTCGAACAGAACACGGCGCACAGCACCTCCGGCTGCGTCTACTACTCGCGCTGTCCCATCGCCCAATCGATCTGTGCCCAGCGCCCCCCAGCGCTAGTGGAGGTCGCGGATGGTCACTGGGTGGCTTGTCATATGCGATCATAGATTGTTTCGGATTTGCTCCAGCAGCCTCCTTTTAGCCGTTAGGTAAATCACGATGCCCTGGCTGGAAAAGCCAATGACGAGTGGCAACAACGATCACCAGCGCCAGCCATCCCAGGCTGGGAACAAGCGCATCCTTCTCCCTGGAGCGATCCACCCGGATCCAGGACATAATCACCGATCCCTGTTCAACAGTGACCTGCACCGTGTGCCAGCCGACCCGAGACGATAGGGCCACCTCCCATGCCCCCGGAGGAAGATCCAGCTCCCGCGGAACGTCCTCATCCAGCTCCACCCGGATGCGCCCGCCGCTCTCGCTCTCCCCCGCCAACCGCAATGGCCCTCCATAAAAGGTCCAGCGGACCTGCGCCCCCGGTGATCCGCGACGCTTCCCGTCCCCCAGGCGTTCCCACGCGCCCTCCCATTGCAGCGCCCAGTGATCGGCCGTGTGGACCCCCGGGTACATCCGCGGCGGCTGGTTGAGGTAGGCCTTGAGGGCCTCGTAGGCGGGGAGCGGGGTGAAGTCCGGCTCCACAATGCTGAAATAATAAAACGACTGATCCCGCTCCCGATCGGAGGCCCGCTTGAAGAACCACACATTGGCCACCGCGACCCACGGCCACTCCCGCTGGATCCGCTCGAACGCTTCCACCAAATAGCGAGCCTTCTGTTCCTCCGTCACCTGTCCGAACCGTTTGTCCCCCACCCAGTCCGGCACGGCGTTCCAACCCATCTCCGCGATGTAGATCGGCTTGTGGGCGTCGCCGTGGCGGACCATCACATCGCGGATGTACAGGGCTCGGTTGATGTTAATGACGTAGGGCCGGATCCGGCGGTCCGTCGGGCCGGACCACAACCCGTAGCCCTGCACGGAGAGGGCGTCGAAGCAGGCGCCCGCCCCCGCCCGATACATCCGTTCGAGGAACACCACGTCGTTCAACCCATTGGGGGGATAGGGGTTCAGGGATAATGTGGGAGCCAACGCTCCTGCGATCACCACGATCCGGGGGTCCACGGCCTTCAACCGCCGGTAGGCCCGGCAGAGGAGGTCGGTGTAGGCCTCAGGATCCACCGCGCACGTCGGGCACGAGCCCCACTCCGGCGCGATGTTCGGCTCATTCCAGATTTGGTAATGGAAAACGCGGCCGCGGTAGCGACGGGCCACCGCCTCGGCGAAGTCCGCGAAATCCTCCGGGTTATCCGGCGGGGCGAAGGCCCCCCGCGCCTCCCCATCGTGGCGCGACCACGCGGGGGGGCTGGTCAGACGCACGATCAGGCGCAGACCGTAGCGCTCCACCAGATCCACAATGTGATCGTATTTCTCCCACGCCGAGCGATACGGGAGATGTCGCCGGTCCTCGAAATCCCCTTTGCCGTGGATCTCGATGTCCGCCCAGGGGAACTCCTGCCGGATCCAGCGGAAGCCCGCCGCGGCGATCATGCGCACCGCCCGTTCCCGCTTCTCCGGCTCCACCTCCTGTTCCAAGAACGTGTTCACTCCGAAGGGGGGATCATCGGTGTGGGCAACCGGAACCTCAGGGGCCAACAGCAGGGCCGGGCGCAGGGGATTGGTCAGATAGTGGAAGAGGCCACGGAGACGGGCCAAGGGGTTTTCCTCGCCGGTCACCTCATAGGCCCACGCCATCACCGCATGGGAAGCCCACCAGGCTCCAAGGGAGCCCGCCAGAACGAACAGCCCAACCATGAAGATCCGGACGTCCCCACGTTGAGGCATTCGACCGCTGGCTCCTGCGGGAAGAATTCAAGGCCGCCCCCGCACGCTCACTTTGCCGCTCGTCGCTCAAGGCCCCTTGATCGCTTCGTGATTCATCCGGTCCTTTTTATTTCGATGACCTGGAGGCCCTGGACGAGGCCGTGGCCTTTCGGGAGGACTTCTTTCCGGAGGACTTCGCTTTGGCCTTAGCGGCTTTCCGCTTCGAGGAGAGGGACGCTGATTGACTCAAGTAGGCCTCCACCTCCTCTCGAGCTTCCCTGAACCGCCGGATCAGCTGTTCATCCGTGCCTTTGAACCCCGCCACCGCGCGTTGGGAGCAGGTGGCACAACCCAGGGAAGCCCGATAGCTGTCCATATCGCAGGTCAGACAGCCCGCCAGCCGGATCACCGTCAACGAAAGAGCCAAAGTGTCCGGGTGGTCCTCGGGCATCCGAGCCACCCGGCGCACCAACGCCTTCCACGCCTTCCCTCGGATCTCGGCCAGCAAGGGAATGCATCGCGGTGGGAACAAGATCTCGCTCTCAGGATACATCGACGCCTCCGATAGATGGATGCACGATTTGTGTTCTCAGTCGGAGGGAGGGCCCAGTTGCCTTCTCGACCTCTAACCCCCTGAGCATCACAGCGTCTCCATATCTGTGATTCTACTTCCAGAGGCTGTCGGCATGACAATCCCGATAAGTTTGTCCAAGGAATCTCCATTCAACCATTACGCCGGCAAATCTTGATTTATTTCTAAAATATTCCATCGGTCTCAGGATATATGGTTGATATAATAAACCCAAAAATATTTTAGAATTCCCACAAAAAGCATTTATGCACGCGGTGGAGCTTGCTCAATGATCGAGCCACCCGACCCGATTTTCGCGCGCTCCGCCCCTAAAACCCCCAGGAGGAAATCCCGGATACCTGTATGGGCATTGCGTAAGAACGGCGGAATCGTTATCCGGCCTCCTGATAAGAGCGACAGCCTGCATGATCTCGGGAGGAGAAACCGGGATGTTATAATTGCAACAGATTGCAATGCGCGCTGCTTCTTTTCTCGATGGCCATCTTCCTCCCTGCAGCCATCGGGACCGCGGGGAGGGGCAAAGATCCTTTGAGAGCTGGGGGCCGTTCGGAGTCGGGCGCTTGAGCGCCTGTTCCGGATCATCGACTTTCTCTTCCTTTAGAATTCAGAACAAGAACAGCGGAGAACACCATGGGATCCAACATCCCGACCCGTGTGCGGATCGATCCGGAGACGCAGTCCTTCATCGTCGAATGGCCCGACGGCTCGCGACGCGCCTTCTCTTGGTCCCGGTTGCGAGCGGCGTGTCCCTGTGCCCTCTGCCGCACCGAAGCCCAGCGGGCTCAAGAGGATCCGCTGTTTTTGCGCCCCCAGTCCGACGACACGTTGGTGGATTTCGCCTACGTAGGAAACTATGCAGTGCGCCTCTTCTGGGGAGATGGGCATTCGTCTGGCATCTATACATGGCGTTATCTTCGCGAGCTGGATGAGGGGTAAAGACGCTTTGGGGGGAGAGGCTGCCTTTGGCGGCCTTCCGAATTAAAGCCTTGCGAACCAGGCCTGCTGCGCTTCGGCTGCGAACATCTCCTCCAGGAGAAAATTTTCGCAATGGCCCGCTTGGTCCTGATGGGCTCACCTTCGTTCGCGCTGCCGACCTTCGAAGCCCTGGCGGAGGAGCATGAGATCGCCGCGGTCTTCACCCAGCCGGATAAACCCGCCGGCCGGGGGCTGCGCCCAACCCCGTCGCCGGTGAAGCGCTGGGCGGAAGCCCACGGGCTCCCGGTGTTCCAACCCCGCTCCTTGCGTCGGGACCCCGAAGCAGTGGCCCGGCTGCGGGAGCTGAGGCCGGAGGTCATCGTGGTGGTCGCCTATGGGCTGATCCTGCCCTCCGAAGTCCTGCGGCTGCCCCCTTATGGATGCCTGAACCTCCACGCGTCCCTCCTTCCCCGTTATCGAGGGCCAGCCCCCATCCAGGCGGCCATCCTGAACGGCGATCCCGAAACAGGGGTGACCGTGATGCTCATGACCGAGGAGGTCGATGCGGGGCCGATCCTGGCGATGGAGCGGGAACCGATCACCCCCGAAGATACCGCGGAGACTTTAGGGGAACGCCTGGCCCAGCGAGGAGCCCGGTTGATGCGGGAGACCCTCCGCCGTTGGCTGGCCGGGGAGATCACGCCTCAACCCCAGGACCCCTCCCAGGCCACTTACTGTCCACGGATCACGAAAGCGGATGGGGAGATCGATTGGCGACGGCCTGCGGCGGAGATCGAACGGCGGATCCGCGCCTTCACGCCCTGGCCGGGCAGCTACACGTTTTGGAAGGGGCGTTTGCTGAAGATTGGCCGGGCCCGGGTTCGCCCGGATCTTCAAGCCCCTCCGGGCCAAGTGGTGGCCGTCGATCGTGGGGCAGCCGTGGGCACAGGGGAAGGTGCCCTGATGCTCCTGGAGGTCCAGCTGGAAGGCAAACGGATGATGCCCATCGAGGCGTTCCTGAACGGGCATCCGGATTTCCTGGGGGCCACCCTGGGCCAGGAGGGATAACCGATGGATCCCGCTGCCGCTCTGGAAATGGGCTTGGTCTTCCTGGTCACCCTCGCGCTGTTCTACTTCACCCAGCGGGCCCTCCATCGAAGTCTCCAAATCGTGTTGCACCGCCTCACCGGCCATCCGGAGATTGCCCTCTTGCTCTACTGGGCCTTGCTGTTTCCCGGGGTCCTTTTCCATGAGCTCAGCCACTGGCTCGCCGCCATGCTCCTGGGCGTCCGCCGCTATCGCTTCGCCCTATGGCCCCAGCGGTCCGGAGGGCAGATCCGCATGGGAGCGGTCCAGCTCGCGGAGGTGGATCCGTTTCGGATGAGCCTGATCGGGGCGGCGCCCCTGCTCACCGGCCTGGCGCTGATCGCCATCATCGGGGGTCCATGGTTGGAGGCTCCGGCCTCCGGGGTGGCCCTCTGGGGATCCGCGTGGCGGATGTTGCAGACGCTCCCCCGACGGGAATGGGGATGGCTGGGGTTCTATTTGCTCTTCGCCGTGGGCAACGCGATGTGGCCCAGCCCCTCCGACCGGGCGGCGTGGCCAGTGGTGGGGGCAATGGGAGGGCTCCTGATTCTTCTCCTCCTGCTTGCGGGTCCGATCTCGCTCCATCAAGTGATGATGGAATTTATTGTGGAAAGCCTCGTGCGGCTCACCCCTTTGCTGGCCGCCGTGCTTTTTGTGAATCTACCGCTCCTGGCCGGATTGGTTGGATTGAACTTCTTGCTAACGAGAATCGGTGTGCACGCCGATTGAAATCGTCCTCTTCAGACATGCGCCGACTCGTGCTTCATCCAGATTTGTTTTAAGGATACGAGTTGACGCGGGCCAATGGCCCCACCCCCCTGGATCCCCCCTCCCCACGGCCCTTTGGGCCGTGGG
>DATMAC010000368.1:0-6558 GCA_035573655.1 Thermoflexus sp. | reverse complement strand
GAAGACGTTTCCCCAACGGACAGGGGCGGCCTCCCAGGCGATGGCCTCGTTGGGTCATTGGCATGGGGCTCATCTACGGGTTGCTCATATGGATAGCGGTTTCCCTCATCGCGTGGAGGTTCGGGGTGTTCGATCTCGATGCGTTCATGGAAGGAGGGCCCTTCAGCGCCAGCCAAATTGTAGGTGAGAACGCTTCCCCGTTCGATCCACAGCTCCATAGCTTCAGCGATCCTACGCCGCAAGGTTTGGGGGTCTCTGTGCTGGCGGTGGGTCTCGAGGAAGCTTTGCCGACGCCGATCTTGCTTCCCCCCACCCCGGAGCCCTCTCGCACCCCGGCCCCCACCGTCCCAGTTCCAACCCCCACGCCCAGCCCCTGGCCCACGTGGACGCCGAGCCCTTATCCCGCCGCAACCGCTTTGCCCCGTTTGAGTCCCACCCCCTCGCCCCCCTCCATTCCTGGACCTCCCTTCCCAGGTCGATGGATCCTGGTCGATCTCAGCGATCAAGAGCTAATCGCTTATGAAGCGGATACTCCGATCCTGCGAACGAAGGTATCGACCGGGCGGCCGCGCACGCCTACGGTGGTCGGAACCTTCCGTATCTACCTCAAGCTGCGCTCCCAGACGATGACCGGCCCTGGTTATCGGCTGCCGAACGTTCCATATGTGATGTATTTTTACCAGGGCTATGCGCTTCACGGTACCTACTGGCACAACAACTTCGGCCGCCCGATGAGCCACGGATGCGTCAACCTGCCCACGCCGATCGCGGAACAACTGTACCAGTGGGCGGATGTGGGGACGCCTGTGGTGGTGCAGCCATAATCAAGACAAGCCCAGCTTCACCGGTCTTGCTCCCACGGAGAAACTGGAGGGAGATCCTTTCCGTTTCTAGGTTCCCTTGTCGGAGAGAAAAAAAGGGATGGGCAATTATGGGTTACCCATCCCTCGATGGGAATGCTTTCTTGGATTAGCGCTCCCCGGAGGCGCGCCGGACGATCTTCACGCGGCCGGACAAGGGACGTTCTTCGCTGGGCTTCCCCCGGCCTTTAGGGGCAGCTTTCGCCGATAGCAGGCGATCCCGCTGCTGGGCTTCCTCCACCGAGAGCCCTTCCAGGACGGCCTGGCGGGAGAGGCGGATCTTGCCGTCCTCATCGATATGGGTGACCATGACCAGGATCTGGTCCCCCACTCGCACGACATCCTCGATCCGGCTGACCTTTTGGTCGGCGATCTGGGAGATGTGGACCATCCCCACGGTGCCGGGGAGGATCTCCACGAAGGCCCCGAAGTCGGTGATACGGATCACCTTCCCCAGGTAGATCTTGCCGACCTGCGGCTCTTCCGCGTAGGCCTCGATCTTGAGGCGGGCGCTCTCGGCATCGGCCAGGCTGGTGGCCGCGATGTAGACCGTCCCATCCTCCTCGATGTCGATTTGGGTCTTCGTCTCCTCCTGAATCTTGCGGATGGTCTTGCCACCGGGGCCGATGAGGGCGCCGATCTTCTCCACCGGGATGTGCACGGTGAAGATCCGCGGGGCGTGCGGCTTCAGCTCGGGTCGGGGTGCGGGCAGAACCTCCAGCATCTTCTCGAGGATGTAAAGGCGGGCCTCCCGGGCCTGATGCAGGGCTTCGGCCAGCACGTGATAGGGCAACCCCTTGATCTTCACATCCATCTGAAGGGCGGTGATCCCATCGGCCGTGCCGGCCACCTTGAAGTCCATATCCCCCAGGTGGTCTTCCATCCCCTGGATATCAGTGAGGATGACGTATTTCCGCCAGGTCTCATCGGCGGTCACCAATCCCATGGCCACGCCGGAAACCGGCTTGCGGATCGGCACGCCGGCGTCCATCAAGGCCAGGGTGGAGCCACACACGCTGGCCATGGAGGTCGACCCGTTCGAGGAGAGAACCTCGCTCACCACCCGGATGGTGTAGGGAAACTCGTCCTCCGGTGGAATCACCGGGAGCAGCGCCCGTTCCGCCAGGGCCCCGTGGCCGATCTCCCGCCGGGAGGCGCCCCGCAGCACCCGGACCTCCCCGGTAGAGAACGGTGGGAAGTTGTAGTGATGGATGTAGCGTTTGCTCTCCTCAGGCGCGAGGGTATCCAGCTCCTGCTGTTCCGCCAGGGTAGCCAGGGTGGCGACGGAGAGGACCTGGGTGTCGCCGCGGGTGAAGAGGGCAGAGCCATGGGCTCGGGGGGCCACATCCACCTCGCACTCGATGGGCCGGATGTCCTTCGGCCCCCGCCCGTCCGGCCGACGCCCCTCCTCCAGGATGCGGCGGCGAACCTCCTCCCGTAACGCCTCGTGGAAGCTTTCCTTCACCTGGCTCTGCTCATACTCCGAGAGCGCTTGGAGGATCTCTTCCTCCAGCTCATCCAGCGCCTCGTTTCGCCTATCCTTGTCAAAATAAGTATCCAGGATCTCCGCGATCTGATGGTTCAGGCGAGCGCGGACCGCCTGGCGGATCTCCTCGGAGATCGCGAAGGGGCGGTAGGAGGCCTTGGGCTTCCCGATGGCCGCTCGCATCTCCTCCTGGAGGGCGATCAGCGGCTGCATCGCCTCATGCCCCAAACGGATGGCCTCCACGATGAGGTCCTCAGGGACCTCCTTCGCGCCGGCCTCCACCATGATCACCGCGTCCGCCGTCCCCCCCAGCCGCAGATCCAGCAGGCTATGCTCCATCTGGCTGACGGTGGGGTTGATGACGAACTGCCCATCGATGTATCCCACCCGGACCGCCCCGACCGGCCCGAACCAAGGGATATCCGAGATGGTCAGGGCGGCCGAGGCCGCAATAATCGAGGGGATATCCAGATGATATTCCGGATCCGCGGAGAGGCTGGTCAGGATGATCTGGACATCGTTACGGAGGTCCTTCGGGAACAGAGGGCGGAGGGGTCGATCCACCAGACGGGCGGTGAGGATCGCGTTTTCTGACGGCTTGCCCTCCCGACGTTGGAAGCTGCCGGGGATCCGACCAGCAGCGTAGAGCCGTTCCTCAAAATCCACACTCAGCGGGAAGAAATCGATTCCTTCCCGCGGTTCCTTGGCCATCGTCGCTGCGGCCAGGATCATTGTGTCGCCGACACGGACGATCACCGCACCGTTGGCCTGCCAGGCGAAGTATCCGGTTTCGATCGTGATCTCCTTGTCGCCGACGACCGTTTTAAAAACGTATTTGTTTCGCCTCACGTTTCGTTATGCTCCCTCTGACGAGTGATAGAAAGGGACTGGGGATAAGCGGCGAGGCTGCCCGCCCTCAGTCTCCTCCGGATCGCTTACTTCCGCAGCCCCAGCCGCTCCAGTATCATGCGATAACGCTGGGGATCCACCCGGGCGAGGTACTCCAGCTGCCGCCGACGTTTGCCGACCAGCTTCAGGAGCCCAACCCGGGAATGCTCGTCGTGCTTGTGCTGCTTCAGGTGTTCGGTCAAGCGGTTAATCCGCTCCGTCAAAATCGCGATCTGAACCTCCGGCGACCCGGTATCTGTCTCATGGCGCCGGAACATCTCAATGAGTTGCTGTTTCTCCTCTTTCGAAAGGCTCACTGCGCCTGCCTCCACGTGGGGATTGTAAAGTAGGAAATCTGTCTCTCAAGTTTTATATTGTAGCAAACCCAGATATGCTTTGCAAACTCCATCCTGTACGGCCGCACGGGGAGGGGAGGCTGATTTCTTTGTGGGTGTAGGCTGCTGGTGGTTTCCTCCTGGAGGGTTGGTGGCGCGCCGAAGGCGTCCGGCGCGCCACCAAACCATCTTTTCTCCCCCTCCCCTCCGCACGGCCCTTTGGGCCATGCGGAGTTCTGATAATAGGATAAAATCAAAGGTAGTTCCAGTGGATCGTGATCTATGATCGGGATCAGTTGCGGGAAGCTGGAAGATCTGCCGGCGCTTCGGGATTTCGCTGAAGCGCATGGCCTAGGCCTGGAGCTCCAAGAATTCGCCCAGCCGGAGGTCCTGGATAGCGATTGGCGGGCTTTGCTTCGTCGTTATCGCCAGGCCCTGGCGGGGTTTACCGGCCCGATCTCCCTCCACGGTCCCTTTGTGGATCTGTTCAGCGGGAGCGAGGATTCGCGGATCGCGGCGGTGACGATGGATCGTTATCGCCAATCGCTGGAGATCGCCGATGAATTAGGGGCGTGGTTGGTGAATTTCCATTTAAATTACAATCCGCTGGTGGATGTGCGCTCCTATCGTGCCCGCTGGTTAGAGCGACAGGCAACGTTTTGGACCCCACTGGCCTTTGAGGCTCAGGAGGCGGGAATTCGGATCGCCCTGGAGAACATGTGGGAGCCAGATCCTTTCCTCCAGGTCGAGGTGATCCAGCGGGTAAATCATTTCCATATCGGAGCTTGTCTGGACATCGGCCACGCTTATTTATATTCCCGTGTTCCTGTCCAGGTTTGGATTAACGTCTTGGAGCCGGTCCTTATCTATGCCCATCTACATAACACGACTGGCGTTCAGGATCGGCACCTTTCACTGGCCCAGGGAGTGATCCCCATAGAGCCGATCCTCAGCCGTCTGGTACGCTGTTTGAACCGCCCGATGTTAATCCTGGAGATGCCCAGCCTGGCGGAGATCCAGGAAAGTTTCCAGATCTTGCAACACATTCTGCAACGGGTGTCTGGGCCCCTATGACCCGGGGAACCCTTTTAGCAGCCTTTGCCCACCCCGATGATGAGACGTTCGGCCCAGGAGGCACCCTGGCCCTCTACGCGCTGCGGGGTTATGCAGTTCATCTGATCTGCGCCACGCGAGGGGAGGCTGGCTCCCTAGCCCCGGGGATGAGAGCAACCGTCGATCTGGGTGCCCTACGGGTGGCGGAGCTGCGCTGCGCAATTCAGGCGCTCGGGATTCACCATCTCCACCTTCTGGGTTATCGGGATTCCGGGATGCAGGGTTCGCCTGACCACGAGCATCCGGCTGCTTTCATTCGAGCCCCCTTCGAGGAAGTGGTCCGTCGACTGGTAGCTCTGATCCGGAAAATCCGCCCGGACGTCGTGTTGACTTTCGATCCATATGGTGGGTATGGACACCCAGATCACATTTACATGCATCAAGCGATGCGCGAAGCCTTTGAGCGAGCGGGGGATCCCGATGCGTTTCCGGAGCATTGGAACCAAGGTCTGCAACCCCATCGCCCAGCACGTCTATACTACACGGTGCTCCCTGTGGCGCGGCTCCGCCCGTTTTTAGCTGCTTTACGGATGCTGGGAATGGATCTCCGTCGCTTTGGGCGTAACCAGGATATCGATTTGGAGGCCGCGCTTCGAGCTGCGCCTTCGGTGACCACGCGCATCGATGTGCGCTCGGTGTTAGATCGGAAAGAGCGAGCGGCTGCCTGCCATCGGAGTCAAGGAGGGGGCTGGATGCGCCAGCTTCATCTCCCCGCCTTCGTTCGACGTTTCCTCTGGGGAGTAGAGGTTTTCCATCGGGCGGTTCCGCCATTCCGGTCGGGCGAACGGATAGAGGAGGATCTGTTTTCGTACGAGCAGGATGGGCCCTTTCAAGAGCCTGGTCTACGAGGTGGGGTGCGTGATCCTTCTGGACCCTCCCTCCTTGACCGAAAAGGCTGATCGCCTGACTTTTCGTGGCGAGGGGAGATCCCAGATGGCTTGGATGTCCGAACGCGGAGAAGTTTTGATCTGGGTGGTTTTCGAGGGATCTGCACCAGATGTTCACCTGCTTCAGATCCTCCAGCGTCGCGGTTTTAGAGTCGAAGCAGTTGCAGCGGACTCCTTGCTTTCAAACCCCCGAGCCCGACGTTCCCAAAGGGGTACTGGGAAACAGGCGCCTGTACTGGTCATCCTGGATCGCTTAAGCGCTTCGCGAGGGATTGAGCTCTATCAGCGGCTTCGGCGCCGGGCAGGGTTTTCGGTTCTCTTGATCGTGGACCGCGAATCTGCACCCTTATGGGGTCGTCGAGATGATGGGATACTGATCGCTCCCTTCTCGGCGCGGCGCTTGTTGCATCGGGTGCGGGCTCTGCTTACTGAAAGCATGGAGGAAAAGGAAGATACGATCGAAGTTGGGCCGTTCCGGTTGAACTGCGTCCGTCGGGTTCTGCAACGAGGGGATTCGTTTTATTGCCTCACTCCCAAACAATGTCGCCTGCTGGCGATCCTGATGCGTCGGGCGGGCCATGTGGTCCCGCGACGGGATCTCATCCGCTGGGTTTGGGGATCCGAGACCCCATCTCGTAGCCGCACCTTGGATGTGCACATCCGATGGCTGCGTCGCATTCTCGAAGAAGATCCAGCCCACCCCCAGTACCTGGAGACGGTCCGCCATGTCGGTTATCGGTTTCGTGTTCGATAAATCTCTTGCCTTCTTATTGGCCCTCGCGTTGCTAAAGGATCACTGAGATCAAAAGAGGATTCAGGATGGTGCGGGCCAACGGCCCCACCCCCCTTTTATCCCCCCTCCCCACCGCCCTTTGGGCGGTGGGGAGGGGGGATAAAAGAGATTTTGGGGTGAGCCGGGCGCCTTCGGCGCCCGGCTCACCCCAAAACCCCCAGGGGGCCAAAGCCCACAGAAGCTTTGGAAATGCGCC
>DATMAC010000367.1:0-3603 GCA_035573655.1 Thermoflexus sp. | reverse complement strand
CCTTCGGGCCGCGGGGAGGGGGGAGGGGTCCATCGTTTTCAAGGGGTGAGAAACCCTTTGTCCCAATTGATGTCCGAACCTCAGATGCTCAATGACTTGACACGGGCCGCAAGGGCTGTTAAATTTATATCCAAAGATTATCTCCCGAAAGGCGATGAAGGGGAAGAGTAGGGATCCAGCGCCGCCCAGAGAGTCGGGGATTCGGTGGAAGCCCGATGCGGATCCTGGATCCTGAATGGGCCCCGGAGCTGCCGCCCGAACCGGAGGGTTGCCCTCCGCAGTAGGCGCGGCCGGAGACGCCACCGTTATCGGCTGAGGGCTTCGCCCGATTGAGACCGGGCGGTGCCTGCGCGAATGAGTGGGGCCGGCCTCTTGATGAAGGGGTCGCGCTCAAAAAGGGTGGCACCACGGGCAACCACAGGGCCCGTCCCTTTGGGGACGGGCCCTGTTCATTTATCTGGCTTGTGTCGGAAGAAAGGCAACGGTCTGCCTTCAACCTTCGACGCCCCTGAAACGAGAAGGAGCGTTCAGATCCGTTGAACAGGAGGTCGCGATGGGGAACAAAAAGCGCGTGTTGACCGGCGATCGCCCGACCGGACCGCTTCATCTGGGTCATTATGTGGGAACCTTGGCCAATCGGGTGAGGCTGCAGGAGGAATACGAGGTTTTCCTTCTAATCGCCGATTATCACGCCCTCACCACCAAGCCGGAGAAGGCCGACATCCTGGCTAGCCGGGAATACATCCGGGAGATCGTGCTGGACTACCTGGCCGTAGGCATTGACCCGGAGAAGACCACCATTTACCTGCAATCCGATGTCCCGGAGGTCTGTGAGCTGGCGTTGTTGTTCTCGATGCTGGTCACCCTGCCGCGGATCGAACGCATCCCCACTCTGAAGGACATGATACGGGACCAGAAGATCGAGAACCCCTCCATGGGCCTGATGCTTTACCCCATTCTCCAGGCGGCGGACATCCTCCACGTGAAGGCGGAGATCGTCCCCGTGGGAAAGGATCAGGAGTCCCACATCGAGCTCTGTCGAGAGATCGCGCGCCGATTCAACAGCCTTTATGGGGAAGTCTTCCCAGAGCCAGAAGCCCTGATCGGGGACGTGCCCACCCTCCCCGGGATCGACGGAAGGGCCAAGATGAGCAAATCCCTGGGCAACGCCATCTTCCTCAGCGATCCGCCGGAGGAGGTCGCCCGCAAGGTGATGCAGATGTTCACAGATCCCACACGGATCCGTCCGGACATCCCAGCCGATCCGGATGCGCCCCACAACGTGGTCTTCCGTTACCACGAAGCCTTCAATGACGACAAGGCAGAAGTAGAGGAACTGAAGGCGCGCTACCGTCAAGGCAAAGTGGGGGACGTGGAGGTGAAGAAGCGGTTGATCGCCGCCTTGGAGCGCTTCCTGACACCCATCCGCGAGCGGCGGGCCTATTACGCCGCACGGCCCCACCTGATCGATGAGATCCTGGCCGCCGGCGCGGCAAGGGTCCGCCCCATCTCGCAAGCCACTCTGGAGGAGGCGCGGGAGGCCATGGGCTTGAGCGTCCGCCGTCTGGCGGAAGCGAAATCCCGCTTTCTGTAACCCGGAAGTAACGGCTCAGCTGTTCTCAGGCCACACCATCACGAGGAGGCGAACCATGCGCGATCGAACCCGGTTCCTGCTCTCGGAAGAGGACATCCCGAAGGCTTACTATAACATCCTGGCGGATCTTCCCTTCGAGCTGCCCCCGGTGCTCCATCCCGCCACCGGCCGGCCCATCGGGCCCGAGGATCTCGCCCCGCTTTTCCCGATGGCGCGCATCCAACAGGAGGTCAGCCGGGAACGGGAGATCGAGATCCCCGAGCCCGTCCGGGAGATCTACCGTCTCTACCGACCCACACCGCTGATCCGGGCCCGCCGGCTGGAGAAAGCGCTCGACACCCCGGCCCACATCTACTACAAGTATGAGGGGGTCAGCCCGGCCGGGAGCCACAAGCTGAACACCGCCCTCGCTCAGGCGTTTTACAACAAGCAAGAAGGCGTCCAGGGCCTGACCACCGAGACCGGGGCTGGGCAATGGGGAAGCGCCCTGGCCATGGCATGTCGGTTCTTCGAATTAGAATGCACCGTCTTTATGGTCAAGGTCAGCTACCAGCAAAAGCCGTACCGGCGCATTCTGATGGAGACCTTCGGGGCCCGGGTGATCCCCAGCCCCAGCCCGGAGACCGCCGCTGGCCGCAAGGTGCTGGCGGAGAACCCCGACTCTCCAGGTTCTTTGGGGATCGCCATCAGCGAGGCGGTGGAGGCGGCGGCGACCAGCGGCGGCCGCCTGAAATACAGCCTGGGCAGCGTCCTTAACCACGTCTTGCTCCACCAGACGGTGATCGGCCTGGAGGCCAAGAAGCAAATGGAGCTGGCCGGAGAATATCCAGACGTCATCATCGGCTGCGTGGGCGGAGGGAGCAATTTCGCCGGGCTGGCCCTGCCCTTCATGCGGGACCGGATCGTCGAGGGGCGGCCGGTCCGCTTCATCGCGGTTGAGCCCACCGCGGCCCCCAGCCTCACCAAAGGCGTTTACGCCTATGATTACGGGGACACCGTGCGCACCACCCCACTCCTCAAGATGTACACCCTGGGTCACACCTTCACCCCCGCTCCCATTCACGCCGGAGGACTCCGCTACCACGGAATGGCGCCGATCCTCTGTGCCCTCTACGAGAAAGGCTATCTGGAAGCCGTAGCGTATCCTCAGACAAAGGTCTTCGAGGCCGCCGTGCGCTTCGCCCAGGCCGAAGGGATCGTCCCCGCCCCGGAGTCGGCCCACGCCATCCGCGCGGTCATCGATGAAGCCTTGCGCGCGAAGGAAGAAGGTCGGTCCCGGGTGATCCTGTTCAACCTCAGCGGCCATGGGCACTTCGATCTGGCGGCTTACGATCAGTATCTGCGGGGGGAACTCGCGGATTATGAGTATCCTGCTGAGGAGGTGGCCCGCGCCTTGGCCCACCTCCCCCAGGTCCCTGCAGCGCTCTAAGAGGTGTCTGAAAAATATGCAGGAAGCCACGTAACGATTCCAACATTCTCACGCAACGCCCCATACCGGGTATCCGGGGTTTCCTTCTGAGGGCTTTGGGGGCCGAGCCGCGCGCCTTCGGCGCGCGGCTCGGCCCCCAAAAGATTTTCTCTCCCCCCTCCCCACGGCCCAAAGGGCCGTGGGGAGGGGGGAGAAAGGGGGGTGGGGCCCTTCTCCACTTACAGTCAGAGCAAATTTTCAGACACTCTCTGAGAACCCATTCGACAGCAAGCTGAGGCGGCAATGGAATGGCAGGGGGTTCTGGCGGCGCTGTTCTCGGCGATCATGTTGGGGGGAGCGCCGATCCTGGCCAAACTGGCCTATCAGGCAGGCGCTGATCCCACCGCGGTGGTCATCCTGCGCACCGGGCTGGCCGCCCTCGCCCTCTGGGCGCTGTATCTCATCCACCCCCGCTGGCGTCGCTATCTTTATATCTATCCGGTCGGCCTGCTGGGATGTCTGGCGGTGGGATTTACCAACGCCCTGGGATCGATTTTCTATTATCTGGGCCTCTACCGACTGGATGCGGCGGTGGCCCACC
>DATMAC010000366.1:0-5121 GCA_035573655.1 Thermoflexus sp. | reverse complement strand
GGCTCGGCCCCAAAAGCCCCCGGGAGGAAACCACCTATATCCGTATTGGCGTTGCGTGAGAACGGCTGAATAGTTACTTTTTATCTTCGCAACAAAGCGATCAAATCCGATTGGGACGGATCGAAGGGGATGATTGGGCTATCGGAGTGGATGGATCCCACATTTCGCGTGGTCGCGCTGGGCGCTGCCCTGATTGGGGCGGTAGGGGGTGTCCTGGGAACCTTCGCGTTGCTTCGCCGCCAGAGCCTGCTGGGGGACGCCATGAGCCATGCGGCGCTGCCCGGAATCGTCCTCGCTTTTCTGCTGACGGAAAGCCGGGATCTCCCCCTCTTGCTCGTCGGGGCCTCCCTCAGCGCGTGGCTCGGAGCGCTCCTCACTGTCCTGATCCCCCGCTGGTCCCGGATTCGGCCGGACGCGGCCTTGGGCCTGGTGCTCTCGGTTTTCTTCGGACTTGGGATCGTATTGTTGACCATCGCCCAGCGGCGCCCGACCGCGGCCCAGGCGGGCCTGGAGCGCTTCCTGTTCGGGCAGGCCGCCACGATGCTGCAACGGGACGTGGCGGCCATCGCCCTGGCCGCTGGTTTCATTCTGCTCGTGATCTTCCTTTTCTGGAAGGAATTCAAGATCTTGGCCTTCGACCCAGCCTTCGCAGCCGCCATCGGTTTACCGGTAACGGCCCTGGACGCCTTGCTCACGACCTTGATCGTCCTGGCGATCAGCCTGGGGCTCCAAGCGGTGGGCGTGGTGTTGATGAGCGCCGTGCTGGTGGCCCCGGCGGCGGCGGCCCGTCAGTGGACGGATCGATTGGAGCGGATGGTGATCCTGGCGGCCGGGTTCGGGGCGCTCTCCGGGCTTCTAGGGACCTGGCTCAGCAGCTGGATTGGCCGGCTTCCCACCGGCCCGGCGATCGCCCTGTGTGCCTCTGGGATCGCCTTGCTCTCCCTCCTGCTCACGCCGCGGCGCAGCCGGATGTGAGCCGAATCGGAGAGCGCACCTTCGGACGCGCCGAGGTTGTGCGCATTGCAGCCTGATGCGGATGACGAAACGGTGTGGAGGAAAGGACCGTGCTGACTCCTCAACTTGAGATCACGCTGGTGGCGGCCCTGGCTGGGGCGGCATGCGCGTTGCCCGGTGCCTTTTTGGTCCTGCGCCGCATGGCCATGGTGGGGGACGCCATCAGCCACACCATCCTGTTCGGGATCGTGGCGACCTTCTTGATCGTTCGCGATCTCCGCTCTCCATGGCTGGTCATCGGCGCGGCCGGAACCGGCGTGCTCACCGCCCTGGCCGTGGATACACTGCGGCGGACCGGCAGGGTGAAGGAAGATGCGGCGATCGGCCTCGTGTTCCCCGCCCTGTTCAGCCTGGGGGTAATTGGGATCGCCCGTGGAGTGGGAAACATCCATTTGGATCTCGACGCTGTCCTCCTGGGGGAGCTGGCCTTTGCGCCTTTCGATCGCCTGACGTGGGGTGGATGGGATCTGGGTCCGCGGGGGGCATGGGTGATGGGTGGGCTGCTGTTCCTGAATCTGATTTTGATCCTGGTCTTCTACAAGGAGCTCGCGCTCTCCACCTTCGATCCGGAACTGGCGACGATCTTCGGCTTCCGACCGGCCGTTCTCCACTACCTGGTGATGGGCATGACCGCCCTGACCGTGGTCGCCGCTTTCGATGTGGCGGGGGTAGTCCTGGTGGTCGCCATGCTGGTGATCCCCCCGGCCACCGCTTCCCTCCTCACCGACCGCCTGACCCATATGCTGGGGCTATCGGCCTTCCTGGGAGTGGCCATGGCCTTGGGCGGCTATGGCCTGGCTGCCGCCTTGGATCTCTCGATCGCCGGCTCCATGGCGGTGACCGGCGGAGCGCTGTTCGCCCTTGCCTTCCTGATGGCACCGGGACGGGGACTCATCGTCCAGATCCGTCAGGCCACCCAGCAACGCGAGCTCCTGGCTCAGCAGATGCTCGCGATCCATCTGCTGAGCCACGAGGGGACGGAGATGGAACGCGAGGAGAACGCCATCTCAAGCCTGCCGGAGCATCTGCGATGGGACCCCGTCTTCACGGAGCGGGTGATCCATCGGGCAGAACGAGCGGGGTGGGTCGTGCGGAAAGGCGATCTGCTTCAGCTCACCGAAACGGGCCGTCAAGCTGCGCAGGAGGCGTTGGAAGCCAGCGGCGGGGATTTCTTCGCCAGGTAGTCTCCCCGAAGGGAACGGATGGCAAGAAGAGCCCGCGAATCCAGACAACCTGACCTTCATCGAGTGCCTATCAGGCACCCTTCCCTCCATCCCGGTGCGGCCTCTGCGATACCGAGAGGACATAAGGCGGGCCTTGGAACCTGGCCGTAGGGGTATCCACAAGGGGTGCCCCTACATCAGGACGATGAAGGGCGCTACTTTCGATAGCTCCCATTGCCCCAAACCCTCTCCAGACGTTTCCCCTTGACCCTTCCTTTTAAAGTTTGTAGAATGGGTTTGCGTCTTTCCTCACATTCCCCGCTTATGGGAATCCCTTAGGGAGGTGCGCGGATGACCTGGCATGGACTCACGCCGTTTGAGTTCTATGCGGTGCTCAGCGTGCTTGGGGTGGCTGTGATCAGCCTCATCTTCGCGTGGATCCTCCGGACGGAGGTGATCCGTCATCCCAAGGGCACGCCGAAGATGCAGGAGGTGTGGGAGGCCATTCGGGAGGGAGCGGAGGCCTACTTGCGCCGACAGCTGATGAGCATCCTTCCCTTTATGGGCCTCCTGAGCGTGCTGCTTTTCCTGAGCATCTATATCGTCCCTCCCTCGCCGGAGGCACGGGAGGTCTTCCCCCAGCTGGACGAGAACACGCTGCGGCTGGTGATGGGGCTGGGCCGGGCGGCAGCGTTCATCCTGGGCGCGGGGTTCTCCCTGGCAGTGGGCCAACTCGGGATGCGCATGGCGGTCCAGGGGAATATCCGGGTCGCGGAGGCCGCTCGCACCCAAGGGTATGAAGCGGCCCTGCGCCTGGCCTATCGGGCCGGCACCATCACCGGGATGCTCACCAACGGCCTGGGGCTGCTGGGCGGCTCCATTATCTTCCTGATCTTCGGCATCGCCGCGCCGGACGCCCTGCTGGGCTTCGGGTTCGGTGGGACATTGCTGGCGCTTTTTATGCGCGTGGGCGGTGGCATCTACACCAAGGCCGCGGACGTGGGGGCCGATCTGGTGGGCAAGGTGGAGATGGATGTCCCTGAGGACGACCCCCGCAACGCTGCGGTGGTGGCGGATCTGGTAGGGGACAATGTCGGGGACTGCGCGGGGATGGCCGCTGACATCTTCGAGTCCTACGAAGTGACCATGGTCTCCGCGATGATCCTCGGGCTGGCCGTCCGCGCCATCGACCCGAACCACTCCATGGTCTGGATTATCTTCCCGCTGCTGGCCCGCGCGGTGGGGGTGATCGCCTCCATCATCAGCACCTACACGGTGGGCGGCGTGACGGGTCGTCGAGGGGATGCCCTGCGAGCCATCAGCCGGGGCTTCTTCATCGGCGCGGTGCTTTCCTTCCTCGGCTTCGGGGCCATCGGTTTGCTTTACGCGAAGGACTGGCGGGTGGTGGCCTCGACGACCGTGGGGCTGATTCTCTCCATCGTGATCGAGCGGCTCACGGATTACTTCACCAGCACCGAGCGGGCCCCGGTGACCGAGATCGAGAAGGCCACTCGCGCCGGGCCAGCCACGACCATCCTCAGCGGGCTGGCGGTGGGCTACGAATCCACCGTGTGGGCCATCGTGGTCATCGCCCTCACCATCGCAACCTCCACCGTGATCTACTGGGGCCTGCCCCCCGTGTATGTGCTCTATGGGGTCTCCCTCACCGGGATCGGGCTGCTGATGCTCACCGGCAACGTGGTGGGGATGGACTCCTACGGGCCGGTGACCGATAACGCAGGCGGGATCGCCGAGATGGCCGGGCTGGAGGAGTCGGCCCAGGAAGTGCTGGCGGACCTGGATGCGGTGGGCAACACGACCAAGGCCACCACCAAGGGCCTGGCCATCGCCACCGCGGTGATCGCCGCCGTGGCCCTCTTCGGCTCCTACTTGACGGACGTGAGCAAGGTCCAGGCCCAGCTGGGCCAAAGCCCAACCCTACAGGATATCGGGATCCGGATCGATCATCCGTTGGTGTTCGTGGGGCTGTTGCTGGGCGGGGCGCTGCCCTGGCTGTTCTCCTCTTTCGCGATCCGGGCGGTGAGCCGCGCCGCCACCTTGATCGTGGAGGAGGTCCGACGCCAGTTCCGGATCCCCGGGGTGCTGGAGGGCACGGTGAAGCCCGACTACGCCCGCGTGGTCTCGATCTGCACCTTGGCCGCCCAGAAGGAGCTGCTCTCCCTGGCCCTGCTGTCCGTGGCCACGCCGCTGGTGGTGGGCCTGGTGCTTCAGGTTGAAGCCTTGGGCGCCTTCCTGGCAGGCTCCATCCTGGTGGGACAGCTGTTGGCGGTCTTCATGGCCAACGCTGGAGCGGCGTGGGACAACGCCAAGAAGCGGGTGGAGAACGAGCCACGGGACCCGGCCCGCAACCTGGGCAAGGGGAGCGAGCGCCACAAGGCCAGCGTGGTCGGCGATACCGTGGGCGACCCGCTGAAGGACACCGCGGGCCCGGCTATCAACCCGATGATCAAGGCCGTTAACCTGGTCTCGGTGCTGGCTGCGCCGATCATCGTCCAGTTCCGGGGAGCCCTCACAACCGGGACGTTGCTGGCCATCGGTGTGGCGATCGTGGTCCTCCTGGCCGTCCTGTCCTGGGTGATCTGGCAGAGCAAGCGGGAGGTGCCGGAGCTGGCCGGTGCCCCGGCCTCGGGATCGGGGCAGTGATTGAGGTCATTCACCGCGGGCGCTAAAGCATCCTTCAGCCGCGAGCAGGGAGGGCCTTTCACACGCCGCTCAGTGGATCAAAGCCTGTTTTTAGACTGACGCATGGAACGGGCACTAAAGTGCCCTACTACGAACGAGGTTTTGTTCGTAGTAGGGCGCTTTTGCACTTTAACAAATTATGCCGACAATTAGGGAAACCTACGATGGGAGGGTGCGATGCCGGCGGCCAAGAAGCTGACGCTGAGTGAACGTCAACGAAAGGAACTGGAGGCCTGGACCA
>DATMAC010000365.1:0-7225 GCA_035573655.1 Thermoflexus sp. | reverse complement strand
GCGGGGAGGGGGGAGAAAGGGGGAAGGGGTCATCCCGCTCTTCACCGAGAAGGGGTGAGAAACCCCTTGTCCCAACTTATTGAGGTCTTTCCTACCGGCCAGCCCTTCGGGCTGGAGAGAGAATACAAAACAAGAGGCTTCCGCATATGGCTCCTTCCGCTACACCGGTTTTCCTGATCCTCTTCGGCGCCAGCGGGGATCTGGTCTGGCGCAAACTGGGGCCGGCCCTCTTTGATCTCCACGCGGACGGCTGGCTGCCTGAACGGTGGACCGTGCTCGGAGTGGCCCGCAGCGCGATGGATGAGGCAGCCTTCCGCGCCCGCATCCTCGATGGGGTCCAGCGGTTCGCTCGCCGGCACCCCGACGGAGCTTCGTGGTCCTCCTTCTCCAGCCGGCTGTTTTACCTGCGCGGCGACTATGACGATCCATCCCTCTACGCGGAGCTGTCCGAACGCCTTCGGATGATGGAAGCCGAGGCATCCGATACGGCCTATCACATCTTCTACCTGGCCGTGCCCCCCAGCGTCACGGAGACCATCGTGGCCCACCTCGGCGATGCCGGCCTGGTGCGAGATCGAGAGCGCCACCGGGTGGTGATCGAGAAACCCTTCGGGCATGACCTGGCCTCCGCTCGGGCGTTGAACACGCGCCTGCGTCGCTTTCTGGATGAGCACCAGATTTACCGCCTCGATCATTACCTGGGGAAGGACACCGTTCAGAACATCCTGGCCCTGCGCTTCGCCAACGCCTTCTTCGAGCCGATTTGGAACCGCCAGTACATCGACCACGTTCAGATCACCGTCGCCGAGACCGTGGGGGTGGAGCATCGAGGCGGTTACTACGATCAGACCGGCGCGCTGCGCGATATGGTCCAGAGCCATCTCTTCCAGATCCTCTGCCTGATCGCTATGGAGCCCCCGGTCTCCCTCAATGCCGAAGAGATCCATCACAAGAAGCTGGAGGTGTTGCGGGCCATCCGGGCGATCCCTCCTGAGCAGGTTTCCACCTATGCCGTCCGCGGCCAATATGGACGGGGGCGCATCAGCGGCGAGGAGGTCCCCGGCTACCGGGAGGAGCCCGGTGTGGACCCTCGCTCGACCACCGAGACCTACGTGGCCCTTAAGCTGTTCATCGATAACTGGCGATGGCAGGGCGTTCCCTTCTATCTGCGCACCGGGAAGCGCCTCCCCGTCAAGGCTTCGGAGGTTTCCATCACTTTCCGGCCGGTGCCCCACCGGGCCTTCCCCGATGCCGCCGTCCAATCCTGGCAGCCCAATCGGCTGATCTTGCGCCTCCAGCCGGAGGAAGGGGTCTTGTTCCGCTTCCAGGCGAAAGCCCCTGGCCCGGTGATGCGGCTTCGGCCGGTGGATATGCATTTCCTCTACCGGGAGACCTTCGGGAACGACCCGCCCGAAGCTTACGAGACGCTGCTGTTGGATCTGATCCGCGGAGACGCGACCCAATCCCTGGAGGCTGCTTGGGTCGAGGCGGCGTGGGCCGTGCTCCAACCGATCCTGGACGCATGGGCGCGACATCCGCCGGAGAATTTCCCGAATTACCCGGCCGGCACATGGGGGCCTCCGGAGGCGGATCAATTGCTGGCCCAGGACGGACGTCAATGGGAGCTCCCGACGATTTTAGAAAAAACGAGGGGAGATGTCGAAAGGGGCTCCGAATGAGAGGATCCAAAGGCCCGTTGCTGTGGATCTTCTCCGACCCGGAAGCCTTAAGTCGCGCTGCGGCCACCCTCTTCGCCCGCCGGGCCCGACAGGCCATCCGGCGCTCAGGCCGCTTCGCTGTCGCCCTCTCCGGAGGGCAGACGCCACGACAAGCCTACGAATGGCTGGCCCGCTCCCCCTGTCGAGACGCCGTGGAATGGGATCGCGTGCACGTCTTCTGGGGGGATGAACGATGCGTCCCCTTCGAGGATCCTCGCAACAACGCCCGAATGGCCTTCGAAGCGCTGCTGAACCATGTGCCCATCCCCCAGGACCAAATCCATCCAATCGCGTGTGCGGACGATCCGAAAGCTGCAGCGGCCCGCTACGAGAGGATCTTGCGCGATTTCTTTGGGGAGCGCCCTGCCCGCTTCGACCTGGTCTTCCTGGGGCTGGGAGAGGATGGGCACACCGCCTCCCTTTTCCCATTCAGCCCGGCCCTGGAGGAACAAGTCCGTTGGGTGGTCGCGGTGGAGGAAGCCACCCCCCCACGGGTGACGCTGACCTTTCCCCTGCTGAACCAAGCCCGCCTGGTGGCGTTTTTGGTGTCCGGCGCAAACAAGGCGGGGATCCTCCGGGAGGTGTTGCGGAGCCCGCCGAACCTACGCCAGCGGCCGGCCCAGGGGATCCGACCGATTGGGGGACGTGTGCTGTGGCTGGTGGATCGGGCCGCGGGTTCCCTTCTTTGAGGTAACGATTCGGCCGTTCTCACGCCATACCTAATATGATGGGGTTTTGGGGGCCGAGCCGCACGCCTTCGGCGCACGACTCGGCCCCATAACATTTTGTATCCCTTCTCCCCACGGCCTAAAGGGCTGTGGGGAGAAGGGTCCAACGCCCCTTGGATCACGCCCTCAGCGTCTCCAGGATCCCTGGGGTGAGGTCCAGCAGCGAGGCCGCGTTCTGAAAGATTCGAGCCCCTGGCCCGGCGACCAGGAGCGGAACCGGATTTGTCGTATGCAATCGGGTCCGCAAATCCTCGATGTTCCCGTGGTCGCTGGTCACCACCACGGTGGCCTCGGGCGGCCGATCGGCCATCAGGGTGTCCAGAAGGCGATCCAGCGCTTCCAAGACCGGCTCGGGAGGCACGTGGCGGTGTCCGACCAAGTCGGGGAGGAAGCTCTCGAAGAGCACGAGGTCCGCTTCTTCCAGCAGCCGCAGGAGGCGTCGCGCCGCTTCCTCCGGCGCCACCGGGGGCAGATCCGGGAAAGGGCGCCCGTGGCGGCGCGCCCAGTCCGGCGCGAACGTATGCGTGATGTCCCAGAGGAGCGCCCGCCCGTCGATCAGATCCACAAAGGTGCGGAACGGGAGGCCCGCCAGCCAGTTCATCCATGTGGTTACTGAGGGCCGCAACCGTCCCCGAGCCACAAGCTCCCAGTAGAAATCCGAATACGCGTTCGCGAAGGTTGGTCGGAAACCTTCCGCCTGCGCCCTCGCGAACAAGCTGTGATCCTTGAGCAAGCGCACCAGTTCGGCGGATGGATAACCGGTTCGATGGGCCCCGATGAGGGCCGGCGCGTTCAGACCAGTGAAGAGGGCGGTCTGGCCGGTGGCGCTCTGCGGAAGCCCAGGCACCCCCAGCGTGGCATCCAGCTCGCGGCAGAGGAAATCCCCATTCTCCCTCGCGCAACCGCGCACCAGAGGGCTTCCCATCCGGGCGGATAACCGGGGGAGGCCGGGGAGGAAGAGCGGGTTCCATGGGTCTGCCCCCCCGAGCCCCACCCCATCGAGGAACACCAGGACCACCGCTCCCATCTCGAGGCGCCTTGAGCGTTGACACTCCGCTTTGTGAGCAGCCGATCACATCTTGTAGCCGATCCGGCGCAGGAAATCCTTGCGGTGGGCCACATCGGCCTCCGTCTCGATCCCCCGCGTGGCCACGCCGTCCACCACCCCCAGAATCCCCCGCCCCTGTTCCGTCTCCGCCACGATGACCTGCATCGGGTTGGCGGAGGCGGCGTAGATGTGGCAGACCTCAGGGACCATCTTGATGGCGTTGAGGACGTTGATGGGATAATAGCCCTTGCCCAGGATCACGATGAAGAAATGGCCGGCCCCAACGGCCAGGGCGTTCTTCTTCGCCAGCTCCACCAGCTCCGGATCGGTGCCGCTGGCCCGGACCAGGGCGGGGCCTGAGGATTCACAGAAGGCCAGGCCGAACTTGATCCCGGGGACCGTGTTCACCAGCGCCTCGTGGATGTCCTCCACCGTTTTGATGAAGTGGCTCTGGCCCAGGATGACGTTCAGCTCATCCGGCTTCTCGATCTGCACAACTTTCAGCTCGATGGCCATGGTGCACCTCCTGAGCGCAGGTTCGGCGATGGATACTCGTTCGGACTCGGGCAAGTGGGGCCCGGTTCCGTGAGCGGACAAACTCATTCGGACCGACTGATCAGGATCCGGTAGAGCGGCACCTCACGGGCGCCGAACTGGAATTTATAGGGTTCATCCCCACGCAAGAAATCGAAGACCCGCTTGCCCTGTTCGATCGCTTGTCGGATCAGATAAGCCAACAGCACCACCCCTGGGCTGAGGCCTGCGAACCGAGGGTTGAAGCCCGCGTTATAGAGCCAAATCCGGTCCCCATAATCGAAATCCAAATAGGCCGCGGCCTTCTGCCCCGCGATCTCGATGAAGGAGAGGCGCGCCCATCCTTCCCGCAGGCCATGACGGATCACCTGGCGGAAGAAGCCGCGCATGCGCCCGCTCAGGAAGGTGGCCTTGTCCGGATGGCTGGCCGCCATTAAGTCCAGGAACGCCTCAATGCCCTCCCCTGCCTCAGGTCCATCCTGCTGCAGGATATACCAGCGGACGCTTTCCAGCGCCTCGACCCGGCGCATCTTGCGCCGCAACTCGTGACGATCCTTCCGATCCAGCATCTGAAGATAAGCGTCCCAGGTGGAGGGCAGATGAAGGACAGGGCACACCGTCAGCTGCTCCACACGAGCCACGAGGCCGTAAGCGGCCGCTGCGGAAGGCCATACCGGATAAACCGCGGAATCCGCTCGGATGTTCCAGAGGATCAAGACGTCCCATTCCGGCGCCGTCGGGCCGGTGAGCCATGCTAAAAGCGCGTGAGCGATCTCCCCTTCCCGGCCGGACTCCCCCGGGAGATCTAAATAGTCCGTGACCTCCTCGCCGAAGGTCTCCAGAATCCAACGGCCATCCTGGGCGATCCGGCGCAGAGGAGCGATCCCAATGAGCCGGCCCTCCTCCTCCAGCGTGAACAAATGAAGCTCCCCCTCCCCGAAATGCTCCCACCAGGTCCGCAGCCAGTGCGGGCGCAGGAAAGGGGAATCTACGGAAGATCGGCCCAGCAAATCCACCCAGGCCTCCTTCAGCTCGTCGAAGGCGGCGATGTCTCGAAATAGACACCATTGCATCGAGGTCACTCCACCTCCCGAAGGTCCACCAGATCCCTGGCGAAGACGCTCCAGGGCTCCTGTCCAGTTAAATGGGCACGGACCAGGGCGTAGAAACTGCGAGGCGGATTCCCCGGCTCCTGTTCGCGGATAAAGTCCACCACCAAATAACCGAGGGCGAACGCTGTTTCGAAGAGCTCCCGGGTGTGGAAACGCCAGGCCCGCGCCAGGCCCGGGTCCTGGCGCTTGATCTCCTGAAAGCGATAAGGGATCTCCACCAACCAGAAGGCAGTGTCCGGTGTCTGAAAGGCCTCCGGGGGAATGGGCAAGCCCCGTTCATCCAAGCGACATGGATTCACCAGCACAGCTCCCGCCTGCTCGAACAACGAGCGGGAGAGCGCATAATGGCCTTGGCTCAGGCGGGTCGCCACGCGCCGGCTGGCGATATACCAGTCGACCTGGAAGCGATCGGTGGGCAGCCCCCGATTCAGGGCATCCCGGAGCTCCCCGTAAGCGTTCCGGATATAAGTATTGCACACCGCTCCCAGTTTGGCGATGTTGAAATAGGCATTGCGGCTCTCCAGCGGATCATAGGTCCATGTGATCAAGCGAAGCCCCTGATTGCGAACCGCCTCCCTCTGGGCCAACTTCAACTTGTAACCGACACCCTTATCCTGCCACTCGGGAAGCACACCCAATTGATGGGAACAATGTTTCAGCTTCACCGTAGCCGGAGCCTCGCGCCCCCGGCGCTCATCGGTCCCCAGAAAACCGAACACGAACCCCACCATTTGTCCGCCAGCGAAGGCCCCCAGGAGCACTCCCCCATTATGCGCGGCTGTGATGAGCACATGAGCGGGAACCACGTCCAGATCGTCGGAGCCCCAAATTCGGCGCTGAAGCTCCACACAGGCCTCGATCTCCTCCAATGTGCGTAACGGTCGGATCTCCACTTCCATCGCCCATCCCCCGTCTCTTGGCGATTTCCTACCTGAGATCGCAGCCCTCTATGGATGGCTCTCTGCCCCTTGCCCACCGCTCCCAATTCCTATGATTGTAGCATGGTCCCCAGCGACCAGTTTGTTCAAGCGCTTATCCCCCGATGAGTGCCTCTTCCACATTCGATCAGGAGTTATACCAGCGGAAGGGCCCCACCCCCCTCCCCACGGCCCCTCAGGCCGTGGGGAGGGGAGACGAACAATCTTTTGGGGGCCGCGCCGAGGGCGCGCGGCTCGGCCCCAAAGCCCCCAGGAAGAAACTGCCGATATCCGCATAGGCATGGCATGAGAACGGCTGAATCGTTGCGAGGGCACCCCAGCGAAGAACGGGATAGCCCTTCCCCTTTTTCTGGGGCTGGGCCGGGGGCCTTCGGCCCCCGGCCCAGCCCCAGAAAGCCCTAAATGCCTCCTTGGCTCAGTGGACAGATTACATCGTCTGAGAGACAATAGCTTCATCCGATACTTTGAGGGGCGTCTTCGGCAGTTCCTCCCGAAGGCTTTTCCTCCTCACCCCGCAGCCCTTTGAGCTGCAGGATGAAGACAGGAGCCATCCGCCCCTCCACCGAACATCTTCAACCAGGCGGATCAAGTGGGATTCTCTGGTCTGGAGCGCATGATGCAAAGGTCGATGCTGTTCTGCGATCGAAACAGTTGCCGGGCCCACGGAGGCATATGGGTGCAGCGAACAGGCCTGGAGGAATGGGTCGTGGAGGTCGAAGCGCACGCTGTTCACTTCATCGAGAGCGGCACGTCGCCCATCTGCCCGCTCTGCGGCAGCCCGCTGTTGTCGCCCGTTGAGCTGATCGAAGGGACATCCCCGACCACCCCGACGGAGCGCGAGCGCCTGAGCTTGTGGCTTTCCGCACTCCCGGAATAAGCATATTGCTGTCTCCACCGATTTCCGGTAGTGCGCCCTCCACATGATCGGAGAGGAGGGATCGATTTCTTTGTGGGGTGCGGGCCGCCTTCGGCGGCCCGCACCCCACAAAGACCATCTTGGCCTCCCTCCAAACCCTCCTCTCTCGATCCGCTCCCTGGGAGGGAAGACAGAAGAGCCGCACTCCCTCCATTCCCTATGAGGAAACTCACCGCCCAACTCCTACTCGTGCTCCTTCCAGATTTGATTTTTGGTTTTGGTTCCCTGGGG
>DATMAC010000364.1:0-34536 GCA_035573655.1 Thermoflexus sp. | reverse complement strand
CCGCCACCGCCTCAACAGCGCGGTGGTGAAAGATGCCGCCGTCGGCGGTTACACCGTATGCGGGGCCGGACGGGATCTATGGACCCAGTGGGGGGAAACACCGGAAGGGTTTTACAACCCGGAGCGGAGCGACTTCAACATCCAGAACCAAATCGATATCGCGGACTGGCCGTGTTTTTCGAAATACTACGTCACCTTCCCCTTGGATGCGGTGCCGCGCGGCAAGACGATCCTGTCCGCTACGTTGACCCTCCACTTGATGGGGAACGCCGGGCCGAATCCACCGCCCTCGTGGATCCAGGTGCTCACGGTAGGTCAGGATTGGGACGATCAGAATCTGACCTGGAACAACGCGCCGCTGGCTGTGGAAAACATCGGGGGAACGTGGGTCTACCCGGTGACGAGCTGGCCGGGATGGCCGGGGATCCCTTATCGCTGGGATGTGACCTACGCGGTGGCCCAGGCGTATGCGGCCGGCCAACCCCTGCGCCTGGCCATGTATTCCGCCGACGCTGGTTATCACAGCGGCAAATACTTCGTGTCCTCGGATACGGGCGACTGGAACGAAACAGGGCGACCGACTCTCATGGTTGTGTGGGGGGAACCGTAGCGGACATTTTCACGCCAGGCGGAGTCCTTCGCGGGCGACGGCACCCGCAACGCCGCGCCCGCTTCGCTTGCCTTCCTCCAGCTGTCGGGTGGATTGCACGAATATCTCCACCGGAACCGGTGCATCCAGGAAGACTTCCAGCGCCTGATCCCGAACCTTCTCCCGAAGCTTTGGATCCTCGGAAGCGATCTCGACCACGAGATCCGCATCGCTCCGAGGGGTAGCCTGACCGGTTGCAAAGGATCCGAATAAATACACGGCCACCACTTCGCCGCATCGATCCCTCAGCTGTTGGGCACAACGGCGCAGAGCTTCAAGAACGGCTTCCCGATCGATGAACCTGCTGCTGGCAAAATTCGTAAATACGCTGCGCGTCATGAATGGCCTCCTGGGCCTCCGGCGCAGTGTAATAATCCGATGGCGCCCCCACATCGAATCCGTTTGGATAGCGGGAGGGAATGTAATGCTTATCCAGACGCTGAGCCATCCGGATCAAATCCTCCGGAATCGGAACCCAATGCCCGGCATCTTTTAACAAACGAGTGATGGAATGTCCCTACCCTTCCCCTCCCAGGGCGAGAAGCAATCCTTTCACGGCCTTTTCGGCCGCTTGATGGGCTGCAAAGCAAGCCCAATCGTAATCCCCATCCTCTAGAGCATGCCGGGCATGGTTCAGATCGTGGAAAGCCCGGGCCAGCCGGTCGAGAGCGCGGTTGGCCATTCTGATTCCTCCCAGCTTCCCTTTCCCGCCATTTCAGGGCCGAAGGCATCCGAGCCAGCCCCAACAGATCCTCCCCAACGGATCCTCTGCTTCTCCTCTCCCCTTGCAGCCCCCAGGTCCGGAGGAGGGGAGGACCATCCACCTTCCTCCCCAGTCCCCATCATCCAGCCTCTTGGTGAACCTCGCTTGGCCGCGGAAGGGCTCCATGCCCCTCGATCATGCCCCTCGATCTCCCCTCCCTTCATGGCCTCTGGGCTGTGGGGAGGAGAGAGCGAAATCTTCTTGAGGGCAGCACGGCGCGCCAAAGGAATGTCCCACTGCTCTCTAACTTTTAACACAACGGAGCTCTATTTTCCTTCCTCCGAGAGGAACGTTTTCCTAACCTTCTGTTTATCCCTACCCAACCCCTCCCCGTTACCCTAGGGGCCGTAAAGAGTCCACCTGAGAGGAGCCGGGGTCCATGCTGCTCATCGCCCGCGCGCCGGTCCGGATCAGCTTCGCCGGAGGAGGGACCGATCTTCCTGCCTATTTCACACGCTATGGTGGCCAGGTGCTCAGCGTCACCTTGAACCGTTACGTTTACACCATCCTATCCCCAGCGCCCCGGGCGGCCCATCTGATCTCGGCGAACTACAGCCTGTTCCACCAATACGCACCGGACCGAGATGCGTTGTGGGATGGGAACCTCTCCCTGCCCCGGGCCATCCTGGAGGCCTTTGGGAACCCAGGCGGAATTGATCTCTTTATCGCCGCCCAAGTTCCCCCAGGCACCGGCCTGGGTTCCTCGGGGAGCTTGGCAGTTGCGATGATCGCTGTCCTGGCGGCCTGGAGCGGCTGGTCCCTTTCGCGGGCGGAAATCGCCGAGCTGGCTTGTCAGATCGAGATCGAGCGCCTGGGGATGCCGGTGGGCAAACAGGACCAATACGCGGCGGCCTTCGGAGGCCTGAACCGGATCCGGTTCGAGGCGGGTGGGGTGACCGTGGAACGGGTTCCGATCGCCCCCGAAGTCCGTCAGGCGTTGGAGCGTCGGCTGCGGCTGTTCTACACCGGGCAAGCCCGTCCGTCCTCAACCATCCTGAAAACCCAGCAGCGAGCGACGGCGGAGGAGGACCCCCAGGTGTTGCGGCGGCTCCATTTATTGAAAGCCCTGGCGGAGGAGATGGAGGAACGGCTGACGGTAGGGGATCTCGATGGCTTTGGGCGCTTGCTCCACGAGGCCTGGGCTCTGAAGCGAGGGCTGGCCGCTTCGATTTCCAACGATTTCATCGATCGTTGCTATGCGGCCGCGCGGGAGGCAGGGGCGATCGGCGGCAAGATCACGGGCGCCGGAGGGGGCGGCTTTCTCCTTCTTTACTGTCCAGAACACGCCATGGAAGCCGTCACGAAGGCGATGACGGACATGGGCCTGAAACCGATGGATGTGGCCTTCGACGATCAAGGTGTGCAGGTCTTCCGGGTGGAATGAGACGATGTGGACTCAATGGATCGAGGAATATTTCGACGGCATCCATCGCACGCTGACCGCGTTGCCCCGCGATACGCTGCTTCAAGTCATCGCTCAGATTGAGGCCGCGGCGCGGGATGGCCATACGATCTTCCTCTGCGGGAACGGAGGCAGCGCCGCCACGGCCTCCCATTTCGCCTGCGACCTGGCGAAGGGCACCCGGCGGCCCAGCGCGCCCATGGTTCGTGTCGTGGCCCTCACCGACAACGTCCCTCTGCTCACCGCCTGGGCCAACGACACCGAGTATCGCTACGTGTTCGCCGAGCAGCTCCGCCCGTTGGTGCGGCCCGGGGATCTATTGATCGCCATCAGTGGGAGCGGGAACTCCCCCAACGTCCTGGAGGCGGTCCGCGTCGCCCGTGAGGCTGGAGCATTCACGATTGGCCTCACAGGTTTTCAAGGCGGGAAACTGCGGGAGCTGGTGGACCTCTGTTTGATCGTCCCCAACACCTGCATGGAACAGATCGAGGATATCCATTTGATCCTTCAACACACCATCACCACGGTGCTGCGGCGGACGTGGGAGAACGCGTGGGCCGCGGTGCCGATCCTCCATGAGGAGCCTTTGCCGGATGCGCGCCGTGTTCCTGGATCGTGATGGAGTGATCTGCGAAAACCGGCCGGATCACGTGAAGTCGTGGGGCGAGTTCCGTTTCCTGCCGGGGGCGCTCTCTGCATTGCGCCGCCTGGCAGAGACCCCCTTCCCCATTGTGGTGGTCACCAACCAGGCCATCATCCATCGGGGGATCGTCCCCGCGGAGATAGTGGCTGAGATCCATGCGAGAATGACCTGGAGCATCCGGCGATTTGGAGGGCGGCTGGATGCGATTTATTGCTGCCCGCATCGCCCGGAGGAGGGTTGCTTTTGCCGCAAGCCGAAGCCGGGGCTGCTGTTCCAGGCCGCCAAAGATCTGGGGATCTCGCTGGAGGATTCCTACCTGATCGGGGATGCCCTGACGGATGTGGAGGCGGCCCTGGCAGCGGGATGCCAGCCCCTCTTGGTTCGAACCGGGCGAGGCGCCCTCCAGAGCGATCTGGTTCTTCGCCGCTATCCTGACGTTCCGATTTTCCAGGATCTCTCGGAAGCGGTGTCCTGGATCCTGCGCCGCGAGGCTCAGACCATTCTGATCCGACAGATGACCGATGTCCCGCTGGCCGCGCCGCTGGGTTGAGGCCCTCGATCTATATATCCACACCCAATCCACCGGGTGGGGCGCTTACCTGCTGGAGCAGCTCTTAATGGCCCTCCTTCGCGACCTCCCCGGGCTCATCGGGATCGGGTTGCGAGGGGTGGCCTATCGGTTGCTCCTGAACGCCCGAGGCATCCCCTACATCGCCCGGGGCGTCCGCCTGGCCCAGCCCCGACGGATCACCCTGGGTCGAGGGGTCTACTTAGATGAAGGAGTTTACCTCCACGCCTGCCCGAACGGCATCACCATCGGCGACGGCACGGTGATCATGCACGGCTCAGTGCTCCACGTTTACAACTTCCGGGGGCTCCCCCACGCTGGCATCACCATCGGGCGGCGGTGCTTCATCGGGGAATACAACGTGATCCGGGGTCAGGGTGGCGTGACGATCGGGGACTTTGTCTACACGGGCCCGTTGGTTCAGATCTTGGCGGTCAACCATGTCTTCCAAGATCCCCATCGCCCCATCGCCGAGCAAGGGATCACCGCGCGTGGGATCGTTATTGAGGATGATGTCTGGTTGGGTGGAGGAGCCGTCGTCCTGGATGGGGTGCGCATCGGGCGGGGAGCGGTGGTGGGCGCAGGAGCGGTGGTGACGGAGGACCTTCCCCCTTACGCCATCGCCGTCGGCGTTCCAGCCCGGGTGGTTGGAAGCCGGCTTGATCGCTCCCGATCGGCCGAGGGTCCGATCTTCCACGGCGGTCTTCCAACGGTGCAGGCCGCAGTTCTCACTCGGGAGGAATTCCGATGAGCACACTGTCCATTGTGATCCCCGCCTATAACGAAGAGAACGCGATCCGGGCGGTATTGGATCGGGTGCGGGCGATCGGGCCCGCCTTGCGTGAGGCGGGGCTTGTGGAGTGGGAGGTGATTGTGGTGGACGACGGATCCCGGGATCGTACGGCGGAGATCGTGGCGGCTTACCCGGAGGTCCGTCTGATCCGCCATCCGGTCAATCGGGGCTATGGGGCGGCGCTCAAGACGGGCTTCGCCCACGCCCGGGGGGAGTGGCTGGCTTTCCTGGACGCCGACGCTACCTATCCCCCTGAGTCGCTCCCGGAGCTCTACCGGATCGCCTGTACGAGGGGAGCCGATTTGGTGGTAGGCTCCCGCATGGGCGGGACAGATTCCGAAATGCCATTGGTGCGCCGGATCGGCAACTGGGGGTTTGCGTTCCTGCTCCGCGTGCTGGGAGGCGCCGCGGTCAGCGACAGCGCCAGCGGCATGCGGCTGCTGCGCCGGGAAGCCCTGGAGCGCCTGTATCCCCTGCCGGACGGCTTGAACTTCACCCCGGCGATGAGCGCGCGAGCGATCTATGAGAACCTGCGCGTGGTCGAGGTCCCGATCCCCTACCGCGAGCGCCTGGGACAATCCAAGCTGCACCCGCTGCGCGACGGCATGCGTTTCCTTCACGCTATCATTTGGACGGTGATGACCTACAACCCAGTGCGGGTATTTGGGATGGCCGGCTTCGGGCTGGGGGTGCTGGGCCTGGCCCTGGGAGGCAGCGCGATCCTATGGCCGGGGCCAGGCGGTTGGCCTTTCCCGCGCCTCTTCGCCGCAGTGGTGCTGGCGGCCCTCGGCCTGCATTTGTTCGCCATCGGAACGCTCTTTAATTACATCGTCTCGCTGTTCTATAAACGCCCGATCCGCCAAGGTCTGTTCGGCCGTCCTCTGTTCCGTCGTCCCCTGGAACAGCGCTTCCTTCCAATGGGAGCTCTCAGCATCGCGATCGGCCTGGCCCTTTATGGATGGGCGGCCCTGGCCGGTCTGACCTCGCCGCCCTTCCCGGCCCCGTGGTTCGTCCCGGCGGTCAGCGCCCTGGCCGTGGTGATGGGAGTGGACCTCCTGACCGCTGGGATCCTGGTCCGCGCGCTGACCGAGCTGAGCCAGCGGGAACTCCGCATCCGCCGGGATCTGGAGGCGGGACAGGCCGTTGCTCCAGCGGCGGAGCCGATCCCACAGCCGGCCTCCGTTTCCCGCTCCGTGTAGCGGTCCCAGGCGCCTAATGGGGGGAACGAATCATCCTCACGACCATGGCAATTCCCCAATAAGCTGCTGGCAAAGGTTTCCACTGCAAATGAGATGTGGGGTTCTACGGACCTTTTTTCTGAGCGGATTATTCCTTGCCCTGCAGATGCTTTCGGCGCAACCCCCAGCGAGGGTGGACGCTGCCGGTGGGTTCTCCCTGCGCTTCTACGGCAACGGCGGCGGGGATATCGACCGCGTCAAGATCCTGGTGGAAGGCCGCTCCATCAACGTCGGTGGGGATTTCACGCTGGAGTGGTGGATGAAAGCAACCGCAACGGAGAACTCCAGTTCCGCCTGTTTATCGAGCGAAGGGGATCTCTGGATTTACGGCAACATCATCTTCGATCGCGATATCTTCGACCCAGGCGACTATGGGGATTACGGGATCTCCCTGGCCGGCGGACGGATCGCCTTTGGAGTCAACCGGCTCGGGAACGGATTCACCCTCTGCGGGACGCGCCCGGTTGCCGACGGCCAGTGGCACCACATCGCCGTCACCCGTCGTCAGAGCGATGGACGGATGCAGATCTTTGTGGACGGCCAGTTGGATGTGAGCGGATTCGGGCCGCCGGGAGATATTCGGTATCGGGATGGTCGTTCCACGTCGTATCCGAATGACCCCTATCTGGTCATCGGGGCGGAGAAACACGATTTTAACCGCGACCTTTATCCTTCCTATAGCGGATGGATCGATGAGGTACGGCTTTCCCGCATCGTGCGCTATGATGGGCCCTTCTCCCCGCCGACCACGCCCTTCACACCGGATGCCGATACGGTCGCCCTTTATCATTTCGATGAAGGGCCGGAGGGCCCCTGTATGGATGGGGTGAGCGATTCGATGGGGGCCAACGATGGCGAGTGTCGATACGGATCCGTCGACCGGCCAGCTGGGCCGGTTTACAGCCGCGATACCCCCTTCGGGACCAACGCGCCACCTACCATTCTCTCCGGACCCACGGTCTCCCCGATGGCCACGACGGCCGTGGTGAACTGGACCACTGATGTGGATGCCACCAGCGAGGTCCGTTGGGGGACCTCTTGCGGCACGTGGTCATCGTCCCGCCAGATCTCCACCCTGACCCGCTCCCATGCGGTGGCGCTCGATGGCCTGAGTCCCAACACCTCGTATTGCCTTCAGGTCCGGTCGACCAATGGGGCAGGAAGCACCGCCTGGACCCCAGCGGAAGGTCTGAGCTTCCTCACGCTGTCCACCGAGTTCCGGATCTATCTTCCCCTGACGCTACGTTGAACGTCGATTGGGGAAGCGGGACAGCCGGGAAACTCTACCGGGAGAAGGGGTTGGACAGAAGCAAGGAAGGTCGGCAAACGGAATCGAGGATAAGCATGGATCTGCAGATCGTCTTGCGTTCGTGGCTTCTGAAGCACCTCCCCCAGCATCGACCCGGGGGGCTTGTGCTGGGGATCCTGATCGCCCTGGCGCAGCTCACTCCCGCACGGGCGTGGACCGCCCATGCGCAGGGGAGCTGGGAGAGCTGGACGGTGGACTGGCAGGGGGAAGCCCATGAGGTGCGGGTTTACCGACCAGCCGGTTTTCCCTCCCATCGGCCTTACCCGGTGGTCTATCTGTTATCCGGATGGGCCATGGGGCTGGGGATGTGGGAGCGGCCTGAGCTCGAGCAAGCGGCCGACGCAGCTCAGGTCCTGTTGGTGGCCTTACAAGGGGAGGACGAGGGGGTTCCATCTTACTATTCCATTTATTCCGGTCTCCCGTGGCCCGGGGGTTCCGCCTGGCAGGTTTCGTTTTACGACTGGTTCTTCCAGGGGGTCCTGCCGTGGGTGGAAGGCCGTTATCCGGTGCGACGGGATCCCGGCGGGCGGGCGCTGGTGGGGTTCTCCATGGGGGGGAAAGGGGCCTTCTCCCTGGCGGCCCATCGGCCGGACCTGTTCGCCGCGGCGGCTTCCATCGCCGGGGTGTTGGACCTGAGCCTCCATGACTCGCAGGCCATCCGGGCGGTTTACGGGCCCCGCGGGGCGGATCCGCTCCGGTCCGCGGCGGACAACCCCATCGAACTGGCCCCCAACCTGAAAGGACTGTCTCTCATGCTCTTCCATGGCACCGCCGATCCGGAGGTCAGCCCCGCCCATAGCCGCCGAATGCACGAAACCCTTCAGGCCCTTGGATATCCCCACCAATGGGAGGAGATCTCTGGACTGGGCCATGAGCTTTCCCCGACGCAGATTGCTCGGATCTTTGAAGAGCTGGATCGCGTTTTTCGATCCCCCCGCCGTCCACCGGATCGCTGGTCCTACCGGTTCGCGATGACCCGGGCCCGGACCGTCTACGGGATGACCGTCATGAAAACCGATCCAAGGGCCTGGACCGAGCTCTGGGAGATAGCCCCGCAGGGCTTTGAGATCCGCAGCGGGGATCCGATCACCGTGATCACACCCCGTTGGTATCCCAGCGGGGCTCGCTTATACGTTCGGATTCAGGATCAGGCCAGTGGAGCGGTAGCGAGGGAGGGCGCAGTTATCGCCCGGGGAGGGCGCTTGCGGCTGGATGTGCCCGCCGGCCACTGGCAGGTGACGATTGAGCACCGCACCTTAGCCCCTTCGGAAGGCATTCTGCCTCCCTCCGATGCACCCTTTCCCATCACACCGGATCCTGTCCGGCCGTTGCGCCGCAAGCCCCTCTGTTCGGACGCGGATCTCATTTGCTATCGCTTTTGAGGGGGACCTATGGGCAGAGTCAAGCTCCCACCCCGTGGGATCCTTGTGGGCTCCTTCATCGCGCTCACCGCGGGTTTGCTCTGGAGCGGGCTTGCTCTGCGTATCAGCCAGGCGCAGTCCCCCACCGCGGTGCGCATTGGGGTGATCTGGGATCCCCTCGCCCCTAACCCCTTTGGGTCCTATCTTCCGGAGATCCTGAAAACCGAAGGCTGGATGGCTTATGAGGTCTGGCGTCTCTCGGAGGTCTCTCCGGACATCCTCCAACGCTATCCGGTGATCCTCCTCGCGGAAGCTCCGCTGACTCTGGAGCAAGCAACGCTCTTCCGATCGTACGTGGAGAACGGGGGCGACCTCATCGCCATGCGGCCTGCCCCCAACCTGCGGGCAGTCTTTGGGTTGGGCATCGCTGGGACGCTTTCGGAGGGCTACATCCAGCTGGACCCCTACCACCCGGCAGGTGCCGGGCTGGCCTCGGAAAGTATGCAGTTCCATGGCCAGGGGGATCTTTACCTTCCGGAGGGAATGGAGATCATCGCCCGATTTTATAGCGATCGAAACACGGATACGGGGTATGTGGCGGTGGGACGCCGGCAGGTGGGAAACGGGCGCCTGACCATCTGGGGATATGATCTCGCCCGCAGCATCGCCCTGACCCGTCAGGGGAACCCGGCATGGGTGGGGCAGGACCGCGAGCCGGATGGGATCCTTCGGACCACAGATATCTTCAGCGGCTGGATCGATCTTGAGCGCGTCGCCATCCCCCAGGCGGATGAGCAGATGCGGCTGCTCTCCCGTCTCATCCGAGACGGCATGGCAAAGGCCGCTCCGATGCCCCAGGTTTGGTATTTCCCCAACGGTGCGCTCAGCATGCTGATCCTCACCGCCGATGCCCACGGCAACATGCAAAACCAGTACGATACGGAGATCCAAAGCATCGAGTCTTTTGGGAACCGGCTCACCCTCTTCCTCACCCTGAACTTCGACAGCTGTCCGTCCGCTCCAACCCTCGAGGCGGTCACCCGCTGGCGAACCGCTGGCCACACGGTGGGTGTTCATCCGTACGTCGGTTACGATGCGGAAACCGGGAACGACCATGGCGATTTCCGGACGGCCACCAACGCCACCCGGCAACGATTCCTTCGCTGTTACGGACCCCCTGTTTCAGGGGCCATTCGCACCCACCAGATCCGAGCAGGGCCCGGTTGGGTAGGCGGGGCCCAGATCCATGCGGACCTCGGCTTCCCTCTCGATTTGGATTACTACATGCGAGGTGCCGTCCTCAGCCGGCCGGATGGGACACAGGCGCATGGCTATCTCACCGGAAGTGGCCTCCCCATGCGCTTCATCGATGAGAACGGCGCGATCATCCCAGCTTTCCAACAGCTCACGAACATCGTGGATGAGCAATACATGGCCCAGCCTTTCTACCCCGACTGGCAGCGCGATTTCGCTGAGATCCGCGCGATGCTGGACGCGGCGCTCGGAGGCTATTACACAGCCTTCGTGGCCAACTTCCATGTGGATTACTACTCGTGGGGGGAGATCTACCCATGGGCGGAGGCCATCATGGGGGCGGCCCAGGAGCGGGGGATCCCGACATGGAACGCCGACCAGTGGCTGGATTATGTCTTGAACCGGGATGCGGCGCGAATCCAGGATGTTCAGTGGAATCCGACGGATGGAGACCTGTCGTTCACATTCATCGCCTCGCCCACTCTGGCTTTCTCCCATACGCTGGTCCTCCCCCAGCGATTCGATGGGAGGGATCTCGAATCCGCATGGGTGGATGGAGCTTCGGCATCTACGAGCCTTCAGACTCCGAGGGGGATCCCGGTTGCTTTTCTGAACGTGCAGCCTGGAACCCATCAAGTGAGGGCGCGCTATCTTGTGCGCAGCACACCAACCGCTTCGCCCACATCCACCCGGACGCCCTCCTCCACTCCATCCCCCACGGCGACCCGCACGCCAACGAAAACACCCACACCCACCCTGACTCCATCCCCTACCCCCACCCGGACGCGGACGCCTTCCCCGACTCCATCTTTCACGCCGACAGCGACCCGCACGCTCACACCGAGTCCCTCCCCGACGCCGTTTGCGCAGATCCAGGCTACTATCCAGACGAGCCCGGCGACCCCCATTGCTGGCATGCCTCTCACATTGACGATCGTCGTGACCAACACCGGGCCTTCCGGAATCCCATCCCTGATTGTGACCGCCAGCCTCTCCTCCGAAGTGAGCGGCATCGGATGCACGCCACTCCCATGCGAAATCCTGGATACCTACGGACGATGGGAGATCACAGGTCTCTTATCCGGACAGGCGATCACCCTTACGGCTGCCCTCCAAACGGATCCGGAGGCTACAGAACCCTTGGGATTCGGGATCCAGATCGCCTCGCCCCAGATCGTTCTGGAAGGAGATACGCATCTCGAGACTGAGGTCCCGATCACCACCGCGGCGGATCTCATCTGGGAGGGAGTTTTGGAGCCGAACCCTGTCGTGGCGGGAGAACCGTTCACCCTTTATCTCGGGTTGGAGAATCAGGGGCCCAGCACCGCCCGTGCGATCCAGATCACGGTCACTACCCCGCTCACCCTCCAAGTGCTTACCTGCGCACCGGCCTGCCCACCACTGGCCTATCCTGCTCTTCCCCCTGGGGAGCCGTTGCCCTTTGCGCTGGAAATGCGTGTCGATCCGGATTTCGTCGGATCCCTGGAGATCTCGGCGGAAGCCACCTCGATGACCCCTGAAATGGATCCGATAACAAATTCCTATCGATTTACCATCCAGGTCCTAACACGGTTCCGTTATCGTGTATTTATGCCGATGGTCCTACGAAATGATCGTCCATAGAACGTTGTTGGACATGGGAAGCTTACATCCTTTGGTGCTGGTCCAGATTCCGTGTAGAACGCCTTGATTTACAGGAGGGGAAAGTGGCTACCCAAACACCAGTTGAGGTGATGAGCCCAGAGGAGCTGCGCCGCAACCTGGGCACGCGGCGGATCCCGCCGCTGCCGGCGCCGAGGTTCCCGGACGCCAGCGCGGTGGTGCAGCGACTGCGCCCGCCCCGTTCGCCGGAGGCCGTGGACGTGCTATTGGTGAACCCGCCCTCGCCGGATGGGGCTGTCTGGATCCGCAGCCAGCATCGGGTCGGACGCCGCTCCCGGGAGAACATGATCTGGCCCCAGGTGAGCCTCGCCCAGATGGCCGCGATGCTCCACCCGGATTACAGCGTGGAGATCGTGGATGCGATCGCCATGCGGATGGACTGGAAGGAGTTTGAGGACCTGCTGCGCCGGAAGCAGCCGAAATACTACATCACCCAGGTCACGGCCCCGACCCTAACCAACGATATGTATGGGGCGTTCCTGGCCCGAAGCCTCGGGGCCCGGACGATCGCGTTCGGCACCCACGTGACCCCGATGCCGATCCCCACGATGGAGGCCTACCCGGCCCTGGACTTCATCTTACGTGGGGAGCCGGAGCTCACCCTGCGCGAGCTCATCGACACCCTCGAGGGTCGCGTTCCCGAGGGCCGCCTCCGCCGCCTGTTCGAGGACAGCGACCCGGAGTGGTTTCCACTGAATGAGGGGGAGGCTCGAGAGTGGCCGCTGGAGGAGAAGCTCAGCCGCATTAAGGGGCTGGTCTGGCGCCACAACGGACAGATCCGAGTGAATATCGATCGCCCCTTCATCCGCAACCTGGACGATATGCCCTTGCCCCTGCATCATCTCCTGCCGCTTTATCACTATCGGGCGCCGATGATCCGAGGTCCTTACACTTTTATCGTCACTAGCCGGGGCTGCACCGCTGGATGCACCTATTGCATCAAGCACGTGAGCTATCAGTATTCCATCCGCCTGCGCTCCCCGGAGAACATTGTTGAGGAGATCCGCCATCTCGTGGATCTGGGGATCCGGAACATCCATATGTATGCGGATCTCTTCACCATCAGCCGGGATCAGGTGGTGGGGCTGTGCGATCGGTTGATTGAAGAGGGAATCAAAATCCGTTGGACCTGCAACAGCCGGGTGGATTATGTGGACCGGGAGATGTTGCACAAGATGGCGCAGGCCGGCTGCTGGTTGATCTCCTGGGGGATCGAGTCGGCCAACGAACAGATCCTGAAAGGGGTGCGCAAGGGCTATCGGCTGGAGCAGGCCCCCCAGGCGCTGCGCTGGGCGAAGGAGGCCGGGATCAAAAACTGGGGTTACTTCATCATCGGGTTGCCTGGGGAGACAGAGGAGACCATCCGTCAGACGATCGAGTTCGCCAAATCCCTCCCTCTGGACCTCGCCCTCTTTCACATCGCGGCACCGTATCCCGGCACCCCCTTCTTCTTCCAGGTGGTGGAGAACAACTGGTTCCGGCCGGGCACGGCTTGGGAGGAAGTGGATATGGACCGCTCGACGGTCCTGGATTACCCCGGGCTGTCGGCGGAACGGCTCGAATACTGGCAGAAGCGGGCCTTCCGGGAATGGGCACTGCGCCCCGGCCCGATCCTCACCTTCCTGAAAGGGGCGATGGACCCCGCGGTGCTGGGATCGGCGGCGGAGGTCGCGATCCGCCACGTGCGATGGCTGTTGGGAATGGAGTAAGCCCTTGGGGGATGTCGGCCATGGTCACCCATACGCCCTTCTGGACCTCACGCTCCCCTCGGCTGCCGTGGCTGGATGCGATGCGGGGTCTGGCCATCCTGATGATCGTGCTCTACCACATCACCATTGCTATCTATGGGGTCCCCTGGTTCGCCCATCCCCGCAACGATTGGCCGGACCTGGGGGCCCGCCTCGCCCAGATGGGGCCGCTCCCTCAGGAAAGCCTCGTGGCGTTCCTCCTGGCCAACGGGTTTCGCTACCTCGGCTGGTTGGGCTATCAGGGGACAGGCGTGTTTCTGGTCCTCAGCGGCTTCGGGCTTACCTGGGCGCTGGCCAGCCGCTCCCGGGCGGCGGAGATCGACGGAAAGGCCTTTTATCTCCGGCGTTTTCTCCGCCTCTTTCCCCTTTACTGGGTGGGGCACTTCTTCTTTCTGGGGTTCAACAACCTGGCCGGCTGGCGGCCATTCTCCGCGCTGGACCCGCGCTTCGCCATGAGCTTGCTGGGGGTCCGGTTCCTCCCCGAGGTGTTCTATTTCATCTCCCCGGCCTGGTGGTTCATTGTGCTGATCATGCAGCTTTATGCCGTCTTCCCATTTTTGTGGAGAGCTCTTCAGCGCATGGGGCTTCTCCGTTTCTGGATCGGGATGGCGCTGCTGACAGCGGCCAGCCGGGGGATTGGGTTCTTCCTCCTATCCGTTGACCGGGAGATGTGGTCCAGGGGATTGTTTTTCACCTCCCGCCTGGCGGAGTTCGCCCTGGGGATGGGGATCGCCTGGTGGGCGGCGGGGGACGTTCATCGGATCGACGGCCTGCTCCGCACCCCTCGCGCCTGGGCGGGATTGCTCGTCCTCTACGCCCTCGGCCTCTCCCTCTCCTTCACATTGCCTGGCGCAGTGGTGGCCCCCATGCTGATCACCCCAGCGGCGGCCGGATTCCTGATGATCCTAGCTCGGGATCTCGTGCCCCGGCTGCGCCGCCTCCACCAGGCGTTGTCCACGCTGGGGATCTACTCGTACGGGGTGATGGTGTTCCACCAGCCGATCCTGTGGGCGTTCATCATATGGCTGTGGCCGTTCTCAATCCCCCTCACGCTCCGGCTGGGCGCCATCGGCTTGGTAACTGCCTTGATCTTCATCGGATCTGCCGCTCTCGAGCGGGGCACCAACCTTCTCTTGCGCAAACGCCCGCTGAGTCGGATTTTCCCCCAGCCGGGCCCTTACGCACTCCCACCTGCTCACGTCAGACACCCTTTGGGATGAGCGATTCAGGAGGTGAAAATGAGACCCATCCACCGGATCGTTTTTAGAACTGGCCTCTCCCTTGGGATCGCAGGGGTCCTGCTGGCCCTGTGGCTGGTGGGAGCTGCCTTATGGTTCGCCTCACCGCCGCCTCCTCCCGCACGCGCCCAGGGGATGGGGCAGATCACCCACACGACCGTGGCCGATTTCACCGCCCCTTGTGTGATCTCCATGAACATCTCCGTGGCGAACACCGATGGTGGCGAGCTCCGCCTGGTAGCCAGCGTGGAGGATTACTTCGATGGAACGTCCCTGGACACCACTCGGTGGATTACCAACATATCGAACCCGCAGGCCGGGTCTTATCAGAGCCTGATCATGGGGAGCGGCCTGATCACCCTGGACGGCGTCTATCTCCGCTCGGTGCTCACCATGACCCAGGTCCCGATGTTCTTTGAAACACGGGCCCGGTTGATGCAGAGCGCGAACACCTCGGGTTCGCCAGACTTGGGATTCTATCGGGAGATCGGGCCGCTGTACAATCCCAATACCATGAGCAGTTCAATTCGCCTGTTTATCTTGGGAAATGGAGATCCCAACGACCTCATCGTCCGCGCTCGGGATGATGGGGGAGAGATGATCGACCGGAACATTCCGGATCCTGATAAGACCCAATTTCACATCTTCCGTATCGAATGGGAGGAAGGACAAACCCGCTACCTGATTGACGGCCAGCCCCAAGAAACGATCACGATCAACACCACGGTGATCACCTCCTGGGTTTTTCTTTATCATCAGACGCCATCGTTCTATGGAAGCACCCCAACCGACATTGACTGGGTTCGCGCGGGGCAATATGCTCTCAATGGGATCTTCACCTCATGCCCCCAGGATGCGGGGCAGAAAGTACAGTGGACCACTCTCTCGTGGGATGCGGATACCCCGGCAGGGACCACGGTGACTTTCCGCGTCCGCACCTCCATGGATGGCACGACGTGGTCTGACTGGTCCAACCCCCTTCCCTCCAATCCGAACAATATCCCACCAAGTCTGGCCTTCGCCCGCTATCTGCAATATCGAGTGGAGATGAGCACGACGAGCCCGATGTTCTCGCCAGAGGTCCGACAGATCGTCCTTCGCTCGACTGAGCTGGCCGATCTCACAGTGAGCAAAGAGGCCTCAGCCAGCACGGTCCTGGCGGGAACCGAGCTGACCTACACCGTCCGGGTGACCAACAACGGCCCCTTGAACGCCACGAATGTCCGTGTGACGGATACCCTCCCCGCGGGCGTAACACTGAGCGACGTCTCCACATCTCAGGGCTCCTGCTCCGGCCCAGTCTGTGACCTGGGGACCCTCAACGCGGGGGCCACGGCTCTCCTGACGCTCCGGGTGCGGGTGAACAGCAACACGCCAGCTGGACAACTGACGAACACAGTCGTTGCGAGCACATCCAACCCGGACGATCCGGCCAATAATACGGCCTCCATTACAACCCAGGTCCAGACCCAGGCCGATCTCGCCCTCACCATCAGCGATAGCCCCGATCCCGTGATCGCCGGCACACCACTCACCTACACGGTCCTCGTGACCAACAACGGACCTTCGGACGCCCGGAACGTTCAGCTGACTGTGACCATCCCCTCCGAAGTAGTCCTAGTGGATTTCTCCCCATCCGCCTGTAGTCCGTCTGGAAATCAAATCCGGTGTGATCGAGAGGAGCTGTCCGCGAACAATGCTTTCACTTTAAACATTACGGTCATTGTTTCACCGGAGGTCCCAGCGGGAACCCTGCTGATCGCCCAGGCGGATGTCTCCTCCGATGTGGCCGATCCGGACGTGGAGGACAACACAACCATCGCTTCCACGGAGGTGACGCTGGAAGCTGATCTCCAAGCCTATCTCGTCGGGGATCCCAACCTCGTTTTCGTGGGGGAGGTGATCACCTACACCCTTACTCTGACCAACACAGGTCCCTCAACGGCATCGCGTGTGACCGCAACCCTGAGCATACCATCTGGCCTAAGTGTAATTGACGTGCAACCTTCGCAAGGTTCCTGCACAGGGACGGAGTGTGATCTGGGATCTCTCGCGGTTGAGGGTAGCGCTACTGTTCGCTGGTGGGTGCGGGTTATGCAATGGCCCGGCTCATTGATCTCTGTTCGGGCCACTGTTCAATCCGAAGCAGAGGATCCGAATCCGGAGGACAACTCACCAGCCATCTCCACGGCGGTGCGGCTCCGCGTGTTCCTTCCGTTAGTCTATCGGTAAGAGTGCGGAAGCTTCTTCGAGCATCACTTTCCTCAAGGTAGGGAAGCCGCTTTCGGTGGCTTCCCTACCTTGAGGAACTTCCACGAACGCTCGACTCTTTTTGGGGATCCAAGCGATCGATGAAACACTGGACCCGACGGCGATTCCTGAAAGCTGCTGGCGCGGCCGGCCTGATGACGGCGGCTGGAGGCCTGACCGGAGGCTATACGCTCTGGCGGGAGGTGGAAGGATCCGAACCGCCGGAAGGTTCGCCTTATGTGGAAAGGCCAAGCCAGCTGGGGTCGACGTCCATCGGAGAGGCCCCCATCCTGCTGATCCTGAATGAGAACGCGTCCCCCCCAACCGGCGCCTATCTGGCCGAGATCCTGTTGGCCGAAGGGCTCAACGCTTTCCAGATGATCGCCCATACCGCCCTGCATGCGGACCTCCTGGAGCGCTTCCCTTTGATTCTTCTGAGCGCCGGCCCTTTGGATACGGCGACCGCAGAGGCGCTGCGCCGGTATGTCGCTCGGGGCGGGTACTTGATCGCGATGCGGCCTTCCCCTCATCTAGTGGATCTCTTCGGAGTGGAGCCGGCGCCGGGTCAGACGGTCGATGGATACTTAAGGATCCTCCCCGACCATCCTGCGGGGCAAGGGTTTCCATCCGAGACCTTGCAATTTCACGGACCGGCGGATCATTATCGGCGGGCCGGGGCCTCCGAGATCGCTCGGCTGGCCAGCAAGGCCGGGGATCTCCCCTACCCCGCCGTGGCGGTGCACCGGTTCGGAGAGGGGAAGGCAGCGCTGTGGGCCTTTGACCTGGCCTGGAGCGTGGCGTTGACCCGCCAGGGGGATCCCAATCGGGTTCCCCAGGATCCGGAGGTCGTTCGGGATTGGCGGGCCCATCGGCTCCTCACGGAATGGATCGATTTGGACCGTCTGGGGATCCCCCAGGCGGACGAGCAGATGCGTCTGCTGAGCCAGCTGATCATCTGGATGCTCTCGGAGCGCCTCCCGCTTCCCCGCCTTTGGTATTTCCCGGAAAGCGCCCCAGGCGTGTTGGTCGCAACGGGGGACGCCCACAACACCCCCCCGGAGGCGGTTGAGGAGGTGCTTCGCCGGGTGGAGCAACATGGAGGCCGATTCAGCGTTTACTACGCGCCGCTGCCTCGAAACGCTTTCCAGCGGGCCTGGCACCGCCTGTTGAACTGGGCGGAGCGGGCCGCTTCCCATGTTGTGCAACCCGAGCACGTTCAGGCATGGCGAGCGCGGGGCCACGAGTTCGGGATTCACCCTTATGTCGAAGAGGGATTAGAGGCCGGATGGCGGCGGTACTGGCGGCTCTTCACCGGTATGGGCTACGGCCCGGTGCCTCCCACGGTGCGCACCCATCGGGTGCTCTGGAGCGGGTGGGTCGAAACGGCGCGGGTGCAGGCCCGGTTTGGGATCCGAATGAACCTGGATTATTACCTGATCGGCCCCGCCTTTCGCAAACCGAACGGGGAATGGGTGTTCGGCTACTTCACGGGAAGCGGCCTCCCGATGCGCTTCGTGGATGAGAACGGCCGCGTTCTGAACATTTATCAGCAGTCTACCATACTGGTGGACGAACAGCTGATCGGATGGACTTGGGAGGGCGCGCCTCAGTTCCCACCGGAACAGGCCGTGGAGATCTCCCGCGCCCTGCTCCAGGGCGTCGCGCAGGGGGCGTGGGGCGCGATCGCCCTTCAAGCCCATGTGGATCCTTTCGCCATCGGCGGGGAGCCAGCGGCCGCCCAGGCGACGTGGCTGGAGGGTGTCCTGGACGCTGCCCGGGAATACGGGCTGGGAATCGAATCCGCGGAGCGCTGGCTCCAGTTCGTGGAAGCCCGCTCCCAAGCCACCTTCGAAGGGCTCCGCTGGGATCCGGCGGCTCAACAGCTCCACTTCCGGATCGTCCCAGGCGTCCCTCTCGTTTCCCAATGGGAAGTCGGATTGCCCCGGGAATTCAAGGGCCTCCGTCTGGAACGGATCGAGGTGGATGGCCGGACAACGCCCCACCAGGAGAGGCCCATCCGGGGGTTGGCTTATGCTTGGGTCCGAATCCCGATCCGGCCGGCCTCCATCCAGGGGTTCTACCGCTAAGTGGAGATGAAAAATGTTTTTAGGGCGGAGCCGGTGCGCCTTCGGCGCACCGGCTCCGCCCTAAAAACCCCCAGGAGGAAGCTGTGTGTGTCCACGGGGGCATTGCATGAGAACGGCTGAATCGTTACGTGGAATCATCCTCTGGGTCCGTCTCCTGCTCCCTTCGCATGCCGGTGAGAAAGATCACCATGAACGCGAAGGCCAGGTCCACCAGAAAGAATCCATTGTCGACGAGCCCATGTCCGATCACATCCGCCATGCCCCCTGCAGCCCCCCAGCGCCATGGATCCCGGGAGGCCCCGCGGCGTCCGACCCAGCGCCAAAACAGGATCTGCCACGCGAGCCCGGCCATCAGGCCGATCAACCCCGTCCGCGCCCAGAAGTCCAGAAAGACATTGTGAGGGTGGGATAAATTAGGCTCCTGCCACGCATCCGGGCGGATGTAACGGCTTCGATACCAGTACAGGAAATTGTCCGGGCCCACCCCAAAAAGCGGATGCTCCCGGAGGAGATCCACAGTGCTGGCCCATAGGCGAACCCGGAAGAACACGGTGCTGCCCGGGATGGTTGCCCGTTGCGCCAGCGCATCGGCCAGGCGTGGAGCGAGGAGAAGGGCGAAGGCCAGCATCCCGCCCACCACTAGAAGCCCGATCCCCCCACGGATCCACCCCGGCAATCCCGCCCAGCGATCCCGCAGCCAGAGCCCGCCCATCACGGCCACCGCGGCGGGGATCCCGAGGAACGCCGCGCCTTCGGAACAGGTGCCGATCAGCGCCGCCCCGACCGGGATCAATGCCAGGCCCGCTAGGGCCCGCGACCGTTCCGAGTAGAAAACGGCCCACAGCCCGTGGCGGCTTGCTTTCTCCGATCGATCCGCCCTCTGTGGCTCCAGAAAGAGCGCCAAGAGGAAAGGAAACACCCGCCCCAGGTAGAGGGCCAGGTTGTTCGGGGAACCATAGGGCCCCCGGATGCATCGGGCGCCGGCCTCGCCGGTGATCAGCCCGATGCCCGTGATCCACTGGGCCAGCCCGACCCCGGCCGCCCCCAGCCCTCCCAACAAGAAAGCGCTTAACACCGTTCCCCACTCCGAGCGGGTGGGCCGCATCGCCCGAGCCAGCACGTAAAACAGCAACGGCTCCAGGATCACCATCCGCCATTCCCGCCAGGCCACCCGTTGGAACGCCGCCAGCGCCGTGCTGAGGGTCGCCGCCCCGAAGAACAGGAGCATCCAGCGATCGGCCTCCGCCCATTCCCATCCCGCCCAAGGGCGCTTCCGATGGAAGATCGCGCGGTGAACCACCCAGGCCGCCGCGGTCATCAGGATGGAGAGCTCGGCCATCGAAAACGCTTTCTCGAAGAACGGCTTCGGATACAGATAGAAAGGCGCCCAGAAGGCTGTCAGGGCGAGACCCAGGGCTGGCCGCGCGATGAGCAGCCCGAAGAGCACCAACGCGGCCAGCGCGGTGAAGACGAACCGCGGCGCCAGATAGAAGATCCCGCTCACCGCCAGCCCCAGGCCCAGCCAGCCCGCCTCTCCCCAACGGCGACTCCCCCAGCTCTCCAACGACATCCACCACATCCCCAGATACACCAGCCCGGAAAGCCCCCAGGCGCCCCACCATCCGATGCGATCCGCCAGGGCCTGCCACGCCCTCCGTCGAGCGCCCCGGGTCGCCCGCCACGTCTGGATCAGACCGGTGGTCAGCAGCCATCCCCCGAATCCAACCCCCAACAGGCTGAGCGCCAGCGCCCCCCGATACCATGAGATCGCCGGCCCGACGCCCGCAACGCTCCATCCCACCAGCGCCCACTGACCCCATCCCCGCTCCGCCTCGATCCGTACGGTGTGTCGGCCATATGGCAGACCTTCCGCCACCGGGATCGTCACCACTTCCGGCGTGGCGTAATCCGGTGAGGTCAGGATCAGATAGGCCCCACGCTCATCCCGGGGCAGCCGGTTGGCCGGCCGATTATCTACCCACACATACAGATGCGCCCGATACCCTCCCCGGCGGACCCGAAGGGCCAGCCCCGTCCCTTCAAACGTGAAGTGCAGGCGATCGCCCTCCTCCCGGCCGATATCCGCTCCCAGGGCGGAGAAGCGCCATGCGCCCTCGTAGATCGCCCCGGGTGGCGGGCCATAGCTCAGAGAACCGGTTCCCTCCTGAGGAACCGCTGCGGGGTAATAGCCCGGCGTGAAGGGGGTTCCTTGGGCCACGGCTCGCAACGCCTCCGCCGCCGGGCGCAGCCGACCTTGGGGATCCACCAGGGCGAAACCCCAGCGGGGATCATCGGGCGGGGCGTCCGGCCGCCAGGTCTCCAGGAACATGGTCCCCATCCACGGCCACTCCCGTCGAACCCGTTCGACAGCTTCCCGGATGTAATGAGCTTGCGTGGCCTCATCCACCTGCCCCCAGATCGATGGACGGCCCGTCCAACCCGGCGGCAGCGCGTTCCACCCCCAATGGCTGGCCCAAATGGGCTTCTCCTCATCCCCATACCGGATCATGACCTCGCGCAAGAGGATGGCCCGAGAGAAATTCAGGACTTCGGGATCCACCCGGCGATCCTCCGGGCCGGTGTCGAACCCGTACGGTTTGGCGGCCACGATATCGAAGGCGTTTTGCGCGCCGAGCTGGTAAAGCCGTTCGAGGAACAGCCAATCGGCGAGGTTCCATGGCCCCCGCTCCACCGTCGGGGCCAGCCCGGCCAGCACGATCACCGCATCCGGATCCGCCTGCCGGATCGCTGCGGCCGCCTGTTGCAACAGCGTCGCATAGGCCTGCGGATCGGGGATCCCCCCTCCCCATCCGATCGTCAGGTTGGGCTCGTCCCAGATTTGGTAGAAGCGCACCCATCGTCCATAACGGGCAGCGAAGGACCCGGCAAACCGGGCGAAATCCGCCGGATCCAGCGGGGGCGCCATCGGCCCGAGGCGCCGGGCCGCCCACGGCGGGCTGTCCCCCAGCACGACGACCGGCTCCAGGCCCGCGCTCCGGATGTCCGCCATCACCCCATCCGCCTCCGACCATTCCAGACGCCCGCGTTCCGGTTCGATGGCCGACCACGGGAAGAAGACCCGGATCCGCGAGATGCCCAGGGCGCGGATCTGAGCCAGATCGCGGCGACGGGCTTCCGGATCCCGTCCGAACAGGGGGACGTTCAAGCCGACTCGAGGTTCACCGGCCCATGGGATCGGTGGGGGAAACCCGGCGATGGTCCCCCGCCAGCGGGCGCGCAGGATCTGGCCGGTGAGGCCCAGGCCGATGGATCCCAAGGTGATGAGCACCAGACCGAGCAGGATGCGGGTTCGCATCCGGGTGTTCCGCCTCGTTCCGAGTTCGGTGCCTGGATGTGGAAGGGGCCATCCGCTCCATCATCTGCGGAGGCCTTCCAACCTCCTTTTGCCCTTCTCCCCCCTCCCGCCTGCCTGCGGTGGGAGGGGGGAGAAGGGAGGATCAAACCGTCGCGGCGGACAGGAGATGGGGTTACGCACGGAGGAGGTTTCGCGCCACAAACCACACGTTGGCCGGTCGCTCCCCCAGGCGCCGCATGAAATACGGATACCACTCCGTCCCATAGGGGACATAAACACGCACCACGAACCCTTGGCGCGCCAGCGCGACCTGGAGATCGCGACGGATCCCATAAAGCATCTGGAACTCGAAGGCCTCGCGGGGAACTTGCCACTCCGCCACCCGACGCAACGCATGTTGAATGATCCGCTCATCGTGGGTGGCGATGGCCACGTAAGCTCCCCGGGCCCGTGCCTCCGCGGACAGCAACCGCTCCATCAATCGGATGTAATTGGCGTCCACATCCCGCTTTCGCGGATAGGCGATGTGAGGCGGCTCCTGGTAAGCGCCTTTGCACAACCGAATCCGCGCGATCCCCTCCTCGATCAGACGCTCCACATCCCTCTGGCTCCGGTAGAGATAAGCCTGGATGGCGATCCGGACGTTGGGGTATGATGACGCCATCCGCCGGTAGAGGTTTACGGTGCGCTCCGTGTAGGCGCTGCTTTCCATATCGATCTCCACCACCGTCCCGGCTTGGGCCGCCCGCTCGATCAGCCGCCGCAGGTTGCGCTCGCAGAGCTCCTCACTCACGTCCAATCCCAGATGGGTCAGTTTGACCGCCAGATGGGGAGGTGATGAAAGGGCGTGGGGCCTCCCGGGACCGAACGTCTCGATGCGTTCCAGGGCGAGGAGATAATCCTCAGTGGCCCGCAAGGCGTCGGTGGCGGACTCCACGTTCTCCCCCAGGTGATCCAAGATCCCCCGGATCCCCAGCGCCTCCAGCTCCCTGAGCGCTCGCAGGCCGTCCTCCAACGTCTCGCCGGCAACAAAGCGGGATGCGGCCCGCCGTACGAACCCCCAGCGCATCACGCGCTCCTTCATGATCCGGTTACGGGAAAGGGAGATAAAGAACCCACGCCACATCGGAGCCCCCTATGTGCTGGATTGCCACTCCCATGCACGTGGGCAGCCGCCCCCTAAATATGGGCCAATATGGGCCCCTACCCCATCCCACCGGAATCCCCTGGGGAAATATCATCCCCCGCGTTGGGGCGACCACCCGCCGGCCATCACCGCCGGAAATAGGCCTCCAGGATCTCCCGGGCCACCGGCGCGGCATGCTGGGAGCCCTCCCCTCCGTTCCAGATAAAAACCAGGACAGCCACTTCGGGGGCGTCGGCCGGGGCGAAGGCGACGAACCACGCATGGCTGGGCAGCCGCCGCCCAGCACACAGGCCCATGCGGAACGCCAGGTCATCGCAGAACTCCGCCGTGCCGGTCTTCCCCGCGATGCGGATCCCGGGGATCTGGGCTCGGACCGCGGTCCCTCGCTCCACCGCGGCCACCATGCCCTCCCGCACGACGGCCAGATGCTCCGGCGCCACCGGAAGCCGGCCGATGATCTCCGGCCGGAAGGATTTCACCAGGTTCCCCTGGGCGTCCGCGATCTCCCGGACCAAGGTGGGCCGATAGAGGGTTCCGCCGTTGGCGATCGCGCTGATCGCGTTGAGCAGCTGTAATGGCGTCACCAGCAAGTACCCCTGTCCGATCCCCAAGTTGTACGTATCCCCAGTGGACCATGTTTCCCCAAACACCTTCCGTTTCCATTCCGGATCCGGCACCTGGCCAGTCGCCTCTCCCGGCAGCTCGATCCCGGTGGGCCGTCCCAAGCCGAAGGCGCGCATATACCGCACCAGGCGTTCGATCCCTAACCCTTCGAAGATCGGCTCCCCCGGCACATCGTAGCCCCCCGCCACCTTGTAGAAGAACACGTTGCATGAGTTCGCCAAGGCGTCCACCACGTTCTGCCAGCCGTGGCCGGAGCGCAGCCAGCAGAAGAAATGTTGGGCCAACCCCGGGTCGTTCGGGAAGTATCGATTGGGGATGACGATTTCCCCTGGGTCGAACAACTGGGTCCGTGGCGTGATCACCCCTTCTTGTAGGGCGGCCGCGGCCACGATCGGTTTAAAGGAGGAACCTGGCGGGAATTGGGAGGCGATGGCATGGTTCAGCAACGGGCCGAAGGGGTCCTCGACCAGACGGGCGTAAACCCGGGGAAGGTCCGGGCTGACAAACCAGTTGTTGTCGTAATCCGGGAGGCTCACCATGGCCAGGATCTCCCCGGTGGTCGGCCGCATCACCACGGCCACCCCCCGCCGGGTGACTTCCCGACCGGCGATCCGATTCAGCTCGTCCAACTTGGCTTGCAGCGCTGCCCGGGCGGCGGCTTGCAAATCCAGATCCAGAGTCAAGGTGATCCTTGCCCCAGGCTGCGGGGGGATCTCCGCCTGGACCCGCACCGGCCGCCCCAGGGCATCTTCCTCCACATAGCGCGCCCCCTTCGTCCCCCGCAACCAGGGCTCTAAGGCGTATTCCAGTCCGCTCAGGCCCACACGATCGATGGCCGGATCGTACCCTTCCGCCTGGTAGCGAGCGGCCTGCTCCGCGGGGATGCGGCCGATGAACCCCACCACATGAGCGGTCAACGCGCCGGTCGGGTAGCGCCGTTCCAAGATCGGCTCCACTCGGATCCCAGGCAGGCGCTGGGCCTCCTCCATCAACCGGAACGCAATCTCCCGATCCACCGGCTCTTTGAGAACCAGGGAGCGGAAGGGCGCCTCCCGCGCCGCCGCTTCGATGCGCTCTCGAAGGCCCGTCCCTCCCTGCCCTTGGGCCGAGGCCTCGCCCCCTTCGAGCGGCATCCCCAACCACCGGCTGAGATAGCGGAAAATCGCCTCCCGTCGGGCCGGATCGTCAGGGAGGTACCCAGGGGTCACCAGGACGCGGAAAGCTGGCTCATTGCGGACCAGCGGACGGCCCTGGCGATCCATCAGAAGTCCCCGTGGGGCCTCGAGCGGAATCACCCGGAGGCGATAACGCTCCCCCAAGGCCCGGTATCCCGGGCCTTCCAAGATCTGGAGACGATAGAGGCGATAGCCGAATCCGATAAAGGCCAGCACGATGAAGAGGCCCCACAGGGCCAGGCGAAGATGCGAGGACGGACGAGGCGGTGGTGGAGGACGGAACACCGCCACACTGTCCAACGCCTCGGATTCTGAGCGCAGTGGATAAGGTTCCGACATGGTTCGGTCTTTCTTTCAAGCCGTGAATTTCCTTGTGAGGGTTTGGGGAGCGAGTCGGGTTGAAGTCCTTCGCTGAGTCTCTCGAACTCCCTCAAGAAAGTTCATAAAGGGAACACCGGTCGTTCCGGACGCGGGCGGAGCGCGCGAAACACCGGGTAGAGCACCAACATCCCCACGGTGTTCCACAACGCCTCGGGCAGCATCACCTGTCGGAACGCCATATCCCAGTCCACTGGATATTGTAGGGCCATCAAAAGGATCCCTCGAACGCCTTCCATCAGGAAAGTGCCGGCGGCCGCCATCAGGGCGGGCATTATCAACCGCCCGCGGAAGACCGGGCGGCTCATCCCGTGGGCCAAGGGAACCGCAGCCATAAGGGCCAGGGCGCTATGGCCCATCGGTCCGCCGGAGAACAGATCGAGCAACAACCCCCCGGCCAAGGCCCATCCCAGTCCTTCCTCCAAAGGAGCTAGGAAAGCCGCTGTGATGACGGCCAAGAAGACCAAGTTCGGCCGTCCGGGCTCCGGAATCCACATCGGAATCCAGGTCGCCTGAAGCAGCGCGATGATCCCTAAAGCCCCAACAGCCCGAACCCAGCGCCTTCGCATGATCAGGGCGAAGCCTCCATTCCCGGAAAGCTGGTGATCACCAGCACATACGTGAGGCGACGCGGATCCACCGCGGGCCGGACCCGGGCCCTTCGGAAAGGCTCCTCGGATCCTAGAACTTCCGCCACCTGGCCGATCACCAACGCCCGAGGGAGCTGGCCGCCCACCCCGGACGTCAGCACCACATCGCCGGGAAGGACTTCCTCGTCGGGTGGCACAAAATCCAGCAAAAGGCTCCCGTCCGGCTGTCCGATGACCATCCCGGTCGCCCGGGTGGTTTGCAACAACGCCCCGATTTGGCTCCCTCCATCCGTGAGCAGGCGCACCCGCGAACGGTTCAAGTCCGCGGCGGCGATCCGTCCAACCAGAGCGGATCCCCGAGTGATCACCGGCATGCCTTCTCGGACCCCATGGCGGGTTCCTACATCTAGGATCAGGTAGCGGAGATACGGATCCGTCTCATATCCGATCACCGTCGCGGCGACAAAAGTGGCCTGCGGGTTCTCCTGGACGATCCCCAGCAGCGCCTTCAGCTCCGCGTTCTCCGCCACCAGCTCCCGCAGGCGTAGGTTCTCTGTCTGAAGATCCTCCGCCTGAGTCCGGAGGCGTTGAACTTCCTCTCGGAGCTCCCGGATCTCCCGTAGGAAGCCCACGGCGTCCAGGGCGCTGCGCCCCAAGTTCGCCGCAAGCCGCTGCAGGGGGGTCAGGGGGACAACCAAGATGGACTCCAGCGGTCGAAGCCATCCCAACTCGTGGAGGAACAGGAGCAACACGGCCAGAACGATCAACCCCCAAGAGGTCCACGGTCGTCGCTCTCCCGAGCGCATGGTGGTCCTTCCAACCGGTTACCGGGCGATCGGCTGGCCGATGCGCACGGGCGATCGGGGTGGCCGGCCGCGATCGAGCGAGGTCAGCACCCGCTGCCAGGTGTTCAAGTCCTCCAACACTTTGGCGGCGCCCAGAGCGACGGCGGTGACAGGCTCCGGCGGCACCCAGCATCGGATGCGGGTCTCCTCGGTGAGGCGTTGGGCCAACCCCTTCAGCTGGGCCCCGCCGCCGACCAGGGCGATGCCGACCTCCATAATGTCGGCGATGAGTTCCGGCGGGGTCTCATCGAGGACCGATTTCACGGTATCCACGATGATCCCCACCGTATCGCGCAGCGCCTCCCGGATCTCGATGCTGGAGACCTCAACGGCGTCCGGGAGCCCGGTGACCAGGTTCCGCCCGCGCACGACCATCGTCCGCTCCTCCGGCAACGGATAGGCAGACCCGATCTCGATCTTCACCCGCTCGGCCATGCGCTCGCCGATCAGCAAGTTGTAGCGCTGGCGCATATAGTTGATGATCGCCTCGTCCATCTCATCGCCCGCCACCCGGACGGAGCGCCCGACCACGATGCCACCCAGGGCGAAGACGGCCACCTCGGTGGTCCCTCCCCCGATGTCCACCACCATGCTCCCGCGGGCCTCCGCGACCGGGAGGCCGATCCCGATCGCCGCGGCCAACGGCTCCTCGATCAGGAACGCAGCCCGGGCACCGGCCGCCAGACAGGCATCGTGGACCGCCCGGCGCTCCACCTCGGTTACCCCGCTGGGGATCCCCACAACCACCCGGGGGCGGGGGATCGGGACGGGAACCTGCTGATGGGCCTTACGGATGAATTCCCCAATCATCTCGCGGGTGACTTCGAACTCCGAGATCACCCCATCCCGCAACGGGCGGATGGCCACGATGTGCGCCGGGGTGCGGCCGACCATCTCTTTAGCCGCCTCGCCGACGGCCAGCACCTGTCGGGAGCGCCGGTCGATGGCCACCCAGGATGGCTCGTGGATGACAATCCCCTTCCCTTGCACGCACACCAGGGTGGTCGCCGTCCCCAAATCAATCCCGATGTCCAGGGAGAACAACCCTAACAGCGCATCCAGTGGGTTCCACAAGGTTTTCCTCTCCAAGGCCAGGATGAGCCCAGCGAGATAGGTTCCCGGAGAGCGAGGAAGCCCTTCAGGGCGAGCCCCGGGCGGCTCGATCCCCTTTCTGGGATAACTCCCTCCCCCCGGCTCTCTCTCAAAGCAGCCCGCGCTGGATTATACGGGCGGCCCGCTGGTTCAGCAACTGCCCAGCCGCCGCCATCCTTGGGAGAAGGATAGAAGGCCGCGGGCTGTGAGATGGCCCGCGCCCTGCGCTGTGCTCAGCCATCCACGGGCGCCACCTCGGGAAAGCCCAATTGGCGAAGGATCTCCTGTTGGATCCCCCACATCCGGCGCCGCGCCTGGGGGGTATCGTGGTTGTAACCCAAAAGATGCAGGACTCCATGCACAGTTAGCAAGACCAGCTCCCCCTCTAACGGATGGCCTTCCCTCAACGCCTGGCGGGCCGCGTATGGAAAAGCGATCACGACATCGCCTAGATACCGCACACCTGGGGAGAGCTCCACTGGAATCGGGAAGGAAAGCACATCGGTGGGTGCGTCGATCCCCCGGTAGGTTCGATTGAGGTGGCGGATGGTCTCCTCATCGACCAGCGCCACGCTTAAGGCGGCTTTTCCCTCCAAGCCGTGACGTTGAAGGACGGCGCGGGCGGCTCGCCGAAGCATCGCCACGCGTCCGGGAGCCTGGTAGGCGCGCGGGGCCCGGATCTCAATTTGAATGGGAGCACGCTGTTTTTCTTTCACAATGCCTCCAACGGTTGTTTTGTCTAAGAGAGTGTCTGAAAATTTGCTCTGACTGTGAATGGGGAAGAGCCCCACCCCTCTGGATCCCCCCTCCCCACGGCCCAAAGGGCCGTGGGGAGGGGGGAGAGAAAATCTTTTGGGGGCCGAGCCGCGCGCCCAAGGGTCCGGCCCGACCCAAAACCTTCACGAGGAAATCAACTTGTGGTACCTTAACGCGATGGCGTCTCCGGATAGAGGAGACGTGGATGGAACATCCCCTGGAAGACCTGGAGAAAAGCCTCACGGATCCCCTGGAGGTCCCGCATGGTCAACGGCGCCTCCGCCAGCTGGCCCGACTGGATTCGATCCTGAAACACCCGTTCCAGGATCTGAGCGAGTTCTTGCGGATCCCGTGGCCGCGTGGCCCGGACAGCCGCCTCGCACCCATCCGCGAGCATCACAATGGCGGTCTCTTTGCTCTGAGGGCGCGGACCCCGGTAGCAGAAAGCGGATCGATCCACCTTCTCCGGATCCTCCGCCTCCTGAAGGGCCCGGTGATAGGGAATAGTCACGCACATGGTGCCGTGGTGCTCCTGGATGAAGGCACGGACCCGGCGGGGCAGCCGATAGCGCCGGGCGAGAGCGAGGCCATCCTCCACATGGCGCATGATCGCCTGGGCGCTGGCGTAGGGGTCCATCTGTTCGTGCGGATTGTCCCCATCGACTTGGTTCTCCACAAAAAGGTAGGGACGGAGCATCTTTCCGATATCGTGATACAGCGCCCCCACTCGAGCCAGGAGGGGATCGGCGCCGATCCGCAGGGCTGCTTGTTCCGCCAGGTTCGCGACCATCAGCGTATGATGATAGGTTCCAGGCGCCCGTACCATCAGCTGATGCAGGAGCGGATGGGTCGGGCGGGCGAGTTCGAGCAGATGGAGCGGTGTGGTGACATCGAAGAGGGTCCCCAGCACGATGAACCCCAGCAAGGTGATCGTAATCGACATGGCGCCCGCGAGCAGACCCATTCCCCCCGTCACCAGCGCCTCGATTGGATCAAGGGGCCCGCCCTCGGCGAGGGCGACAACCCCGATCAGCGCGGTGATCCCTCCAGCGCTCAATCCAGCGATCAACAACGTCTGAAAGCGCTCCAGCCGATGAAGGATTAAAACAGTGATCCAGTTCGCTAGGAGGGAAGCACTGAAAAGAGCCGGCGTCCGATCGGCGATCAGCCCGAACCAAATCGACCAGATGGCGCTGAGCAGGAGCGCAGGCACGGTGCCCAACCCGGCGGTCGTGAGCATACCGAGCGCGGCGGTGGGGAACGCCCAGATCCACTCTGGTGTGAGAACCGCCATAAGGCGTGCGCCCAACGTGAACAAAACGAAGAGCCCGGTTAAGGCGAGGAGGCGTCGGGAGCGTTCCTGAACCTCAGGGATGAGACGACGCAGGAGCAACACCAACCCGACCACCCCAAGCCCAGCGATCACCCCTCGGGCGAGGGGCAGCTGCCACGGGGTCGTTGGCGGGATCAACCCATATTGCTGAAGGGCTTCCATCGCCAGCGCGTCCAGGATGTCTCCCTGGCGAATGATGGCCTCTCCCGCGCGGATCCGTCGGATTTGGGGAGGGACGGCCTCTCGGGCCCGACGGCGGGCGGCCTCGGTGGCTTCCACATCCAGCACACTATTGGGAACGATCAATGGCGAGACCAACTTCACCACCAAATCGGCTTCATCTTCCGACAGGCGGGCGGTAACCCGGCGAGGAAGCTCCTGGAGCACCCTGATCACTTCATCTTCTCGAATGGGCTCGCGCAGGATCTGATCCAGCAACCCCAGGGCCTCGCTGGTCAGCATGCTCCAGCGAGAGGAGTCTATGGTCAGCAGGCGGAGGCGCTCCTCTGAAGAGAGGCGATAGGTTTCAAGAATCCGCTCCAGCTGACGGCCTCCCTCATCGAGGGAGGGGGCCTCCTCCCGGATCCGCGCGATCGCCTCTAGAATTTGGCGGAGCTTCCCCACCTGCTGCCGAGCGATCTGGGGATCCGGAGGGGTATAAATCGGTGCGATCTGGGCGGCCGCCGCCTCGCGGGCTTTTTCCGTCAGGACCGCGCTGGGATAGCTGAGCTCATAGGGAGCGAAGATGGTTTGGGGAGCGGCCTCCCCAATCTGCCACACCTGAGCCGCCCGGTTTCCGATCGGCCAGGCCACCAAACCGATCACAAGAACTGCGAAAGTCAGCGCCCAGACGACCCATTCGATCGTCTTTAAGATCCGACCCCAGTTCACCGATCGAAAACGACCTTCCCGTATCTGTTCATTCATCGCTTGCTCAAAGGGCTGCCCTGCGGAGAAGGGTTTGCCAGGATGCGATTGTCCACAGAAGGGATGCGCTCCATTTGAGAGAACAATCTCCCAATCCATAGGGTCCTGAGAATCTTTCCCACGCTAGCCATATCCGGTTCACCGTGGGTAGAGAGGCCTTATCGGCCCCAAGGGAGGATGAACGCTTACATCACGTCCTCCACCCAGAGGAAGACCGAGGGGATTTGGCTCTCCCAGCGCCAACGGGTTCCCCGAGGGAGAACCGCCAACTCCCCCGGGGCGAGGATCCCACGGATCGGTTCCGGCCACGCAGTCCCCATAGCCTCCAGGACAACCTCCCCACGCAGGAGCAGCAGGAACGAGGGCCCCTGGACCTCCCATTCTGGGGATAGCCCCTTCCCCTGAATCGCCTGATAGCGGACGGCGTTGGCCTCCAACAGGAGGAGCGGTGTGAAGTCCGGATGTCCCCGGAGCTGCTCGTGGATGCGAACGGCAATCAAGGGGTCCATCCCGGATTCGCTGGTCTGAAAATGGCCATTCCAGCGCTCCGGCATGAAGTCTTTCCGGAACAACAACACCAACGAAGGCACCCGGGATCCGGACCGATGCGCCATCCCCCGGGGGATCCGGATCAGCTCATCGGGCTTTAACGTCAGTTCCTGGTGGTCGGTCCAGAAGGTGACCAATCCTTCGTAGACCAGGAACACCTCGTCGAACTCCGGGTGCCGGTGTCGGGTCACCTCGCCGTGAGAGCGATAAGCGTAGACGTGAACGCCTCCAAACCGGGCGACGGTGTGAATCTGAAAGGGTTGCACCAAGCTTTCACGGATTTCAGGGATGGAGCCACGGAAGATCATTCGGCTTCGCCCCCTTGGATTCCCGGCGCCCCCATGGATCACCGGACAGTTCCTCTCGAGTGGGGACCGCCCGAAGAGCCCCCCTCGGGTGTGAAAAGGCTTATGCTCCCTGGCCTCTCGCGTGGGGAGGCTTCATGAGGCTCCGATGGGCTCCACATGGATAATAATACGCTGAAGTTCCGGGAAGCGTTGGCGCAGCTGATGTTCCAACTTCTCTGTCTCCCAGTGGGCTTCCTCCAACGGCATCCCTCCGGCCACCTGGCAGATCAGGGACAGATCATAGCCCTCCGGTCGGGTATAGAGACGGATCTCACGGCAGGATCCGGGGCCGAACATCTGCTCGACAGCCTCTCGAACCACTTGGGTCATATCCTCTGACGTTCCCAACTCCGCCGGCTTCGGCCTATGCGGCCGCGGTTCAATATGGGTGGTGATGTTCCGAATCCGCGGCAGTCGCTCCCGGGCCCGCCGTTCCAGCTCGGTGACCCGGGCGTGGGCCTCCTCCACTGAAAGGGTTTCCTCTACTTCCACATGGAGTCCGACATGGTATCCCTCCGGTGTTTCCACCCCGTGGAGCTCGTGCACGCCCAAGCCCAATCCATCCGCCAGGTTCCGCAAGCGGAGGGCAATAGCCTCCCATTCCGAGCTGGGGGGTAGGTGCCCCGGCTCGACATGAACCACCGCATCCACTACTCCGGGGAGCTCGGCCTTCAGCCGTTCCTCCACCTCCGTGGCGATGGCATGGGCTTGCTCCGTGCTCATGGCTGGGTCCACCTTCAGGTGCAGGTCCACATAGGTGGCATCTGGGGTTCCCCGGCTGCGTACCTTATGAATGAAGCGCACGCCGGGCACCGAGAGGGCCACCCGCTCGACCTCCGTGGGGTCCACCGCTGCGCTGTCCGTCAGCACCAATGCGGTCGAGCGGAGGATCCGCAGGCCAGCACGGACGATGACTCCGATGACACCCAGGGCGACCAATGGGTCCAGCCAAGGGATCCCCAGATAGGTAGCAGCCATGCCGGATAGGACTGAAAGGGTAACGAAGACATCGGAGCGGGTGTGAAGCGCATCAGCGATCAGGATGCTGCTGCGCAGGCGCTCTCCCTGCCCGGCTTCGTACCGCGAGATGACCAGATTCATAGGGAGGGTGAGCGTCATCAACAGGAACATGGGGGCGCTGACCTCCGGCCGTCCCCCCATCAGCATCCGTTCGACGACACCTCGAAGCACCTCCAGGGAGGCCATTAACAGGAAGATCCCTAGGATCAGGGCGGCGATGGCTTCATATTTGCGGTGGCCGTACGGATGGTTGTGGTCCGGGGGCCGGGATGCCAGCGCGATGCCGATCAGCCCGATCACATTGGCCGAAGCGTCCAGCCCGCTGTGGAAGGCATCGGCCAGGGCGCTGAGGGCTCCCGTTCGCAGCCCAACGAACAGCTTGATCGCCGCCACTGCCAGGTTGGCCGCCAGGACCATCCATAACACCCGTTGGACCTGACGTTGGTACATAGAATAGACCTTCCCTGCTTCAGGTTTGGAGGCGGGGCGATCGCTTCCATCGCCCCACCCGCAAGAGCCCCGTGGCAGCTTCACCGAAAATGGATGTCACGACCCGGAGCCCGCCCGATGCATATTCCCTAGGAAGATCTGCAGCGTGTCCACCGGGACTGGGAAGATGATGGTCGAGTTCTTCTCCATCGAGATCTCCATCAGGGTTTGCAGGTAACGCAGCTGAAGCGCGGCGGGCTCGGAGGCGATCATCCGGGCGGCCTCCACCAAGGTCTTAGCCGCCTGGTATTCGCCCTCCGCATGGATGACCTTCGCCCGTTTCTCGCGCTCCGCCTCCGCCTGTCGGGCCATCGCCCGTTGCATCCCCTGAGGGAGCTCCACGTCCTTTACCTCCACCATCACCACCTTGATCCCCCAGGAATCCGTCGCCTCGTCCAGGATCTGCCGCAGGTGGGCGTTGACCTTATCGCGATGGGCCAGCAGCTCATCCAGCTCCGATTGCCCCAGGACGCTGCGCAGGGTGGTCTGGGCCAGGTTCCACGTCGCCGCTTTGAAGTCCTCGACCTGGGTGATGGCCTTCGCCGGGTCGATCACCCGATAGAAAACCACTGCGTTCACCTTCACGGTCACGTTGTCTCGGGTGATCGCCTCTTGGGGCGGCACATCAAAGGTCATCAACCGCAGGTTCACCCGGATCACCCGATCGATGATGGGGATGACGAAGAAGAGACCGGGCCCCTTCGTCGCGTGGTAACGACCCAGCCGCAGCACCACACCCCGTTCCCATTCCGGAAGGATACGGATGGCTGAGGAAAGCAAGACCAGGCCGGCGATCAGGATCGGAACGCCAAAGGTGATCCATTCCATCGGAAGTCCTCCTTTCAACCCATCGAATGGGGGGCGAATCGGCTATAGCCCATCAGATGCCCTCTCTCATTGTAGCATAGGAAAGCCCACCTCCTGCTCGATTATCGAGGACAGGACCTTTATAATGTGGAAGAGCCCGCTTTTCGTTGGACTTT
>DATMAC010000363.1:0-3360 GCA_035573655.1 Thermoflexus sp. | reverse complement strand
ATATTTTTCATCCCCCCTCCCCACGGCCCAAAGGGCCGTGGGGAGGGGGGATGGGGTCATCTGCTCCCTCTACTGCGCATCCCCAAAATAACCGTGGGCTGCTCTGTTGCAAACATCGAGGAGGTCATCCCAACGCGTAGTGGCGAGCTTTCGATTCGTGGAATTTCTGTGAGGGGTGGGCCGCGTAAGCGGCCCACCCCTCACAGAAATTTTTATCTTCGCAACAAAGCAACAGTGGGCGATTAAAGAACTTCGGCGACGAGCCCTCCCAGGAGGGCCACGACCAGACCCAAGTAGAGGAAACAATGGAGCGTCGCCAGGATCCCGAGCACAGGCAGCCCTGGGGCAAGCTGGTGAAAGAGAAGCAACAGGAAATCCAGGAGGATCAGACCCACTCCGATGAGGATGGGCAGGCCTTTATGGTGGGCGAGGAATTCCGCGGTGTGTTCGATCCACCGATTCAGGGCCGACATGGGACCGGTCTTCCGCGCGCTTCGAATCGCCAAGGCAACCCGGCCATCCCCTCTGGGAGACGATTGCGGCGTTCCCTTTTCCTATCCTGATGTAGGGGCACCCCTTGTGGGTGCCCCTGCCGAATGGCATCTGCGCCCTTTGGTAGGGGCAGACGCGGGGCCCACCCCTACAAGACCACTGGGGATGGCGGCGCGACCTCGCTCTCCTTGTGCTCCAGGTAGGGGCGGAAGGCCGCCAGCAGCCGTCCGGGCAGACGCCCGAACAGCGTCACCTCACTGTCGGTGTGCGCCTCCCATTCCACCACGCCTTGCTCGTAGAACAGGGCGATGAGATCCCCGCGGCTCAACGGCAGCCGCACCCGCACCGGCATGAGGTTCCGGTAGAGGATGGCCTCCACCTTCCGCAACAGATCCTCCAACCCAATGCCGCGGGCTGCCGAGATGGCCACGAAATCCGGATACTCCGCCGCCAGGGCCCGAGCCGCCTCCGGGTCCGGCAGCCGGTCGATCTTATTGAGGGCGGTGATCATCGGGATGTCCCGCACCCCGATCTCCCGCAGGGTCTGGATCACCACGCGGGCCTGCTGCAGCGCGTTGGGATGGGTGATGTCCAGGATGTGGATGATCAGATCCGCCTCGGCGATCTCCTCCAAGGTGGCGCGGAAGGCCGCCACCAACTGGTGGGGGAGCTTCTGGATGAACCCGACCGTGTCGGTGAAGAGGGCCACCCCGCCTTCGGGAAGCTTCACCCGGCGGGTCGTGGGGTCGAGGGTGGCGAACAGCTGGTCCGCCACCAGGACATCCGCGCCGGAGACCGCGTTGAGCAGCGTCGATTTGCCCGCGTTGGTGTAGCCCACCAGGGCCACCACTGGGATCTGAGCCCGACGCCGCCGTTCACGGTAGCGCTGGCGGTGGGCGCGGACCTCCTCCAGTTCTTTCTTCAGATGGGTGATCCGCTCCTTGATGCGTCGGCGGTCGATCTCCAATTGCTTCTCGCCCGGCCCTCGCAGGCCCACGCCGCTGATCCCCCCGCGGCCGAACGAGCCCCCCGCCTGCTGGGCCAGGTTCTGCCAACGGCGGGTCAGCCGGGGGAGACGGTACTCGTATTGGGCCAGCTCCACCTGGAGCGCCCCCTCCCGGGTGTGGGCGTGCTGGGCGAAGATGTCCAGGATCAGGGCCGTGCGGTCCAGCACGCGGACTTCATCGCCGAAGGCGTTCTCGAGGTTGCGTTGCTGAGAGGGGGACAGCTCATCGTCGAAGATGACCATGTTGGCGTTCATGGCCCGGACCAGGGCCTTGATCTCCTCGACTTTCCCAGGCCCAATGTAGGTAGCCGGGTGGATGCGGCGGAGCCGCTGGACCGCCCGCCCGACGACCTCTACCCCGGCGGTGCGGGCCAGCTGCGCCAACTCATCCAGGGAATCCTCCACCGGCAGCAGCCCCGGCTTCCCGTAAATCTCCGTGCCGACCAGCACCGCCCGATCCGCTGGGGCCAGGGTTTCCTGCATTCCGCGACCGATCGCCCACCTCCTCTCGGATCCGCCCTCGAGCCTGTTGGATCGCCAAGACAGAAAGGGTGCCTAGGAAAAATTCGAGACGGGGCTTGTTAGGTCACACCTTTAAAAGATTTTCTGTGCGGGGGCAGGACACATCAGTGGCCCGCCCCTCGCACGGAACATCCGCCCATCTATCGAGCCCGGCGGCTTTCCCGATAGGCCACCCAGATCGCCCAGCCGAACACCAGGATCTCGAAGATGGCCGCCGCGATCAGATAGGGCACATGGGTCATCGTCTTTCACCCCAACGAGGCATGGAACGCCTGAATGCGACGCACCGCCTCCTCCAGGCGGGGGACCGGCTGGACCAGGGAGATGCGGATGTAGCCCTCGCCGGCCTCCCCGAACATCGCCCCAGGGGCCACAGAGACCCCTGCTGCTTCCAGGAGACGGGCGGCGTAATCCGCGCTGCGCCAGCCCTCCGGCAGGCGCGCCCATACATAGATCGTGGCACGAGGCCGCTCGGCTGTCAAGCCGGCCGCGTTCAACCCGTCCACCACCACATCCCGCCGCCGGGCGTACTCGGCGTTGCGCTCCACCATCCATTCGTCGTCGTGGAGGAGGGCGGCCGCGGCCGCCTCCTGGATCGGGCGGAAGTGACCGGAGTCGATGTTGCTCTTCAGCTGGGCGACGGTGCCCACCACCTCCGCGTTCCCCACCAGCATCCCCACGCGCCAGCCGGCCATGTTGTGGGACTTGGACAGGGAATAGAACTCCACCGCCACGTCCTTCGCGCCGGGGATGCTCAGAACGCTGGGGGCCCGGTAGCCGTCGAAGGCCACGTCGGCGTAGGGGTTATCGTAAGCGAGCAGCAAGCCGTGCCGACGGGCGAAGGCCACCGCCTCGGCGAGGAACTCCGGCGTCGGGCAGGCCGCGGTGGGGTTGTTGGGGTAGTTCAACCAGAGGACCTTGGCCCGGGCCAGGACCTCCGATGGAATCTCCGAGAAATCCGGGAACCATCCCCGTTCCCGCCGCAACGGCATGTAGAACACGTCCGCCCCGGCGGCCAGGGCGCCGTCGGTGTAGGTGGGGTAACCGGGCGAGGGGACCAAGGATACGTCCCCTGGGCCCAGGTAGGCCAAGCTCAGGTTGAAGATCCCCTCCTTCGAGCCGATGAGGATCAACACCTCGCGATCGGGATCCAGGTCGACTCCGAAGCGGCGCGCGTAGAAGTGGGCCACAGCCCGGCGCAGGGTGGGGATGCCCCGATAGCCCGCGTAGCCATGGGCACGGGGGTCGCGGGCGTTTCTCTCCAAGGCCTCCAGGATGAAGTCGGGCGGCGCCATGTCCGGGCTGCCGATGTCCAAGCGGATGATGTCGCGGCCCTGGGC
>DATMAC010000362.1:0-4629 GCA_035573655.1 Thermoflexus sp. | reverse complement strand
CTGGGGCTGGCGCTCACCCTAGAGGCCTCCATCATCGCCATCCTGGCCAGCATCCCGCTCGCCATGTTCTTTGCCCTGGCCCGCCACAGCGGTCCTTCATGGCTGCGGTACCCGGTGGTCGCCATCGTTGAAGGGATCCGTGCCCTTCCCCTGCTTGGGTTAATGTTTTATCTCTTCCTGCGTCTGAGCACCCTCGGCCGTCAGATGGGGTTCGATGCGTTAACCCAGCCGGACGCAGCGGTGATCGTCGCGCTGTGGCTGTATACCGGTGCGGTGAACGGTGAGGCGCTGCGAGCAGCCATTCTCTCTCTGCCTCGTGGGCAGTGGGAGGCGGCCCGGTCTCTGGGTTTGACCTACGGCCAAGCCATGCGCTTGGTCATCCTCCCTCAGGCTTTTCGCCGGGCGCTCCCCCCGCTGGTCGCTCAGTTCGCCACCCTCGTCAAGGATACTTCCTTGGGAGCCATTATCGGGTTCATCGAACTGTACCGGCGAGGGGTGATCCTTTTTCAGGGCGAGCGCAACCCGATGGAAACCCTCTATGTGGTCTCCATCATCTACTTCTTGGTGAACTACACCCTGGGCCGAATCGCCAGTGCGCTGGAGCACCGGCTGGGGCTCAGTCGGGGGTAATCCGTTCATATGATCCATCGGCTTCAGCGATTAGATCCCGCCTGCCTGCTCCCATAGGTCTGTCCTCTTTTTCTCCCCGGAGGTTTAAAATCCATGACGCCGAATGATGCTCTCAGGAGAGCTCTGGAATGGAAGATCGAGCGCTGATCGAACTGGCCCTTCGGATGCGGGAGCGGGCGTATGCGCCCTACTCCGGTTACCGGGTGGGAGCGGCCTTGTTGAGCGACTCTGGCCAGGTGTTTACGGGATGCAATGTGGAGAACGCGGTTTATCCGCTTGGATTGTGCGCCGAGCGGGTCGCGGTGTTTAAGGCGATTTCGGAAGGCGAACATCGTTTCACGGTCATCGCCATCGCCACCGAAAACGGCGGCACGCCCTGTGGCGCCTGCCGCCAGGTGCTCTCCGAGTTCGCACCGGATCTGCGAATCCTGCTGGTGGACGCCAGGGGGGAGGTGAGGGAAACCTCATTGCGCTCCCTGCTTCCAGAACCTTTCGGGCCCGAGGATCTTAAGGCCGTCCGCCAAGGATAGGTATTCCCATTCGTGGGAGATCGAGGGATGCTTAATGACCTGAGCGCATCGTCAAGGCGCTTCCCCATCCGTTGGATCGGGTTCCTCTGGACCCTGGGGGTGCTGGGGCTTGGAGGCGGGTTGAGCGTCTGGAGTTATCGGCTCGCTTTTCAGGAAGCGCTTCGCGCCTCCTCATCCGCCCTCCCTACTGGCGGATCGGCCGTTTCCTCAGGGAGCCCCTCCCAGAACGACTCGTTTATTCTTCCGGAATGGACCGGCAAGGAGCGGGTGAACATTTTGGTCCTGGGGATCGATCAGCGGGAGGGGGAGCCCGGGCCGTGGCGGACGGATACGATCATGGTGGTGACCATCGATCCGGTGGGGCTCTCCGCGGGCGTGCTCTCGATCCCCAGGGACCTCTGGGTCACGATCCCTGGCTTTGGGGAGAACCGGATCAACACGGCGCATTTCCTAGGGGATGCCTACGGCTACCCGGGCGGCGGGGTCGCCCTCGCTCAGGAAACCGTTCGCTACAATCTGGGGATCCCGATCCAGTACTATGTGCGGGTGAACTTCACCGCCTTCGAGCGGGCGATCGACCTCATCGGCGGCATCGATCTCTGCGTCCCCGAAGCCATCGATGATCCCCGCTATCCGGATGCGCGTTATGGGTATGAGCCATTCCATATCGATGCGGGTTGCCAGCACTTGGACGGTCGAACAGCTTTGAAATACGCGCGAACACGGGCCACCCGCGGGGGTGACTTCGATCGGATGCGCCGGCAGCAACAGGTGATCCAGGCAGTTCGAGAGCGGGTGTTGCGGTTGAACCTGTTGCCCACTTTGATCGCTCGCGCCCCTGCTTTGTGGGAGACCTTGAAAGATGGCGTGCACACGAATTTAACCTTAGAAGAGATGATCGCGCTGGCCCGCCTGGCCGCCCGCATCCCGGAGGAGCGAATCCGTATGGTGGCGATCGGCCCTTCGATGACCCGGCCTTACACCACGCCCGATGGGGCGGAGGTTTTGGTGCGGGTCCCAGAGAAGGTCCGGGAAGCCCTGGCGGAGTTCTTCGGACCTCAAGTGCCTCGCTTGGGGGTTCGAGTGGCGGTGCACAACGGCACGCTGCGGCCTGGCCTGGCCACCCGCGTCGCGGAAGCCCTCCGGGCGCTGGGCGCGGAGATCGTGGAGGTGGGAAACGCGGATCGTTTCGATTACATGGAGACTCAAATCATGGTTCGTCCTGCTGTGCGGGAAGCTGGCTATCAGGTGGCGGGGTGGTTGGGGCTTCCCCTTGCATCCGTCCACGAGGCCCCGGATCTCGCCTGTGCCTGCGAGCTGCTGATCCGCCTGGGCGCGGATTTCCCCGAACGATGAGCAAGGGATGCTGGGCTCAGATCGCTCGTCTTGGCTCCATGAGTCCCTTTCCCAATAGAATCTCAGGTGCAGCCCGCGTCGGAGGCCCGCCATGGATTTCCGCCTCAGTGAGGAACAACGGTTGTTCCGACAGGCCGTCCGGGAGTTCGTCGAGCAGGAGCTGAAGCCCCGGGCTCGCCACGTGGATGAAACAGAGGAGTTTAACTGGGAAGCGGTCCGGAAGGGCGCCTCGCTGGGCCTGCTAGGCCTGACGGTTCCGGAGGCCTATGGGGGAGCGGGGCTGGATCACGTCAGCGCCGCCATCGCGATCGAAGAGATCGCCCGCGGGTGCGGCTCGACCGCCCTTTCCCTGGCGGCTCACAACGGCCTGGGCCTGGCGCCGATCGTCCTGTTCGGCAGCGAGGCCCAGAGGCAGCGATGGTTGCCGGCGTTGACCAGCGGCCGCAACGGCCTGGCGGCCCTGGCCTTAACGGAGCCCCACTGTGGCAGCGACCTGGGGGCGGTCCGCACCACGGCGGTCCGCGATGGGGACGAATGGGTGATCACCGGCCAGAAGATGTGGTGCACGAACGCGGGGATCGCCGAGATCATTGTGGTCCTCTGCCGCACGGATCCGGCGGCGGGGAAGCGGGGCCTCAGCCTGATCATCGTCCCCACCGATGCCCCTGGGGTTTCCATCGCGCCGCCGGAGAAGAAGATGGGCCTTCACGGATCGCCGACCCACGCGGTGACCTTCGACCACGTGCGGGTGCCGATGGATCATCTGCTGGGGGAGCCCGGCCGCGGCCTCCCTTATGCGTTACAGGTGCTGGATGGGGGGCGCATCGGCATCGGCGCCCTTTCCGTAGGGCTCGCTCAGGCGGCCTTTGAGGAAGCCGTGCGATATGCCAAAGAGCGCACGGCCTTCGGCCAACCCATCGCCGCTTACCAGGCGATTCAATGGATGTTGGCCGATGCGGCGGTGGAGATCGAGGCGGCACGGCTTTTGGTGTACCGGGCGGCGTGGCTGCGGGATCAGGGGCTCCCATACACCCAAGCGGCGGCCATGGCCAAGCTGTTCGCCAGCGAGATGGCGGAGCGGGTCACCCGCAACGCGATCCAAATCCATGGGGGATACGGATATAGCCGGGAATTCCCGGTGGAGCGGCTCTATCGAGATGCCCGTTTGATGACCATCGGGGAGGGTACCAGCGAGATCCAGCGCCTGGTCATCGCCCGCCATATCTTGGGTCTTGTGAAGACGGAGCCGATCCTATCCGATGTGGTGTGAAGGCTGATCGGGCAAGAGGCACTCCGCCAGCTGACCGCTGATCCCACGCGCCCCCGCGTGGGCCCCTGAGGTCCCTGGGGCTTGACCCGGTGGCCGATGTGGTTGGTCGCTTCCCGATATGGCATCAAGGGCCTACCCCCTGAGCGGGGCTTGGGCACCGGTCGGATGGGTTAAACTGAACATCGTTGGGTGCCGATTGAAATCGTTCTCTTTAGGCCTTCGGCCTGTGGTCGGCCTGCGCCGACGTGCGGCGCGCAGGTGCCTATGAAGGCCGATTTCCAATCGGCGATTGAAATCGCCCTCTTTGGGCTTGCGGCCGATGGTCGGCCTGCGCCGACCAGGGTTTTGCGTCGGCGGAGGCCTGCGGTTATCGCCGAGGATTGCGCCGATTGATGAAATTTAGCAAATTAATCCCCATATGGGGTTTGTGGGCGAGCTGGGCGCCTTTGGCGCCCAGCTCGCCCACAAAATTATGTTTGATCCCCCCTCCCCACGGCCCTTTGGGCCGTGGGGAGGGGGGATCCAAGGGGGTGGGGCCATCCACGCCCCCCACGGCATAAGCGTGGAATGTCCAGACTAAGTTGTTAAATTGCATCAATCGGCCTTTTTGGGCTTGGGGCCAACGGTCGGCCTGCGCCGATCGAAGCGCACGTCGGCGCGGGCCGACGCCCGGTGCGAAGCGCCTATGAAGGCCGATTTCTAATCGGCGCGATAGGCATTGCGAAACCATAGCCTTCAGGAGGCACGATGGCGGTCGAACGGGTTCAGCAGGTAGAGATCCAAGAGGAGGTGCAGCAGGCCTATCTCTCCTACGCCATGAGTGTGATTGTGGCGCGGGCGGTG
>DATMAC010000361.1:0-12594 GCA_035573655.1 Thermoflexus sp. | reverse complement strand
GCCTTCAGCGTCCGGCTCGCCTCAAAAGCCTCAGAGGATCAATAATAAGCGGAATGGAAGCGAATATGCGCGAGGAAGAGCCTCTTGATGCGTACTCTCAAACGGTGATCCGCGTGGTTGAGCAAGTCGGCCCAGCGGTGGTCAGCATCCGGCCGGCGGGGTTCCCGCGACGCCGCCAGGCCTTGGAGCCGATGGGCTCCGGTTTCTTCATCACCCCGGACGGCTATCTCCTGACCAACAGCCATGTGGTCCGCCACATCCGTGAGCCCCAGGTGACCCTGATCGATGGCCGCACGTTCCCCGCCCGCCTCATCGGGGAGGACCCTCACACTGATCTGGCTGTCCTCCGGGTGGAGCGGGAGGAAACATTCCCGACCGCGCGGCTGGGGGATTCCACGCGCCTCCGCCTGGGGCAGCTGGTGGTGGCGATCGGTAACCCCCTGGGCTTTCATTTCACCGTGTCCGCCGGGATCATCAGCGGCTTAGGGCGGGCGCTCCAGGGCCCGGGCGGACAGATCATCGAGGATATCATCCAGACGGATGCCGCACTGAACCCGGGGAATTCCGGCGGCCCGTTGGTGGATAGTCGGGGCGAGGTCATCGGCGTGTGCGTGGCCACGATCCTGGGAGCGGAGAACATCGCGTTCGCTATCCCCAGCCATACGGCGGAATGGGTCGCTGCCCTGTTGATTAAACAAGGACGCATCCGCCGCGCTTACCTCGGGGTGATGGTCCAAATCCGCCCCATCCCTGGGCCCGCCTCCGCCACAGGCCTGGAGATCCTGGAAGTGGATCCGCGAGGGCCAGCGGCTCAGGGCGGGTTGCAGGAAGGGGATATCCTCGTCCGAATCGGGGATCAACCGATCCGGAGCTTGGGGGAACTCCATCGGTTCCTGGCCCACTGGCCCCCAGGGCGCCCGGTGGCGGTCCAGGTGATGCGCCAGAACCAAATCCGGACCTTCATGGTAGTTCCAAGGGAAGCACCCTCTCCTTCGTGGTGACCCAATGGGCTCGCACACGTCCTATCGTTTTCTGGATCTCGCCGGCTCCCCACGCGAGGTGGGGGAGCTCTTGGGCCGCCTGAGCCCTCCCTTCCGGCGGCCGCCGTGGTGGCCGCCGGCTCCCGATCTTGAATTCGCGGAGGCGTGCCGCCGGCTCGTGGGCCGTTGGCATCCTTCCCTGTTGGAAGAATACGAAGGCTATGCCGCCGCCCAGGGATTGGATCCCGCTTTCCTCTGGCAACAGGTCTGTCGGACCTCCCTCCGCGCTCGCTCGTTTGCCTGCTCAGCGGTGGCCTGGCGGGATCGGGAGGGCCGGATGTGGGTAGGACGGAACTACGACTTCATGCCGATCCAGCGGATCCGGGATCTGGTCCGGCTCCACCCCCCAGAGGGCTTCGCATCGATCGGAATGATGGGCAGCGTCCCCGGCGGGCGCTACGATGGGGTCAACGAAGCCGGTTTGTTCGTCTCGCTCCACGCGGTGATGGCCGACGAGCCGCCTCCCCGACCGGGCATCCCCTTCCACTTGATCCCGCGCATCCTGCTGGAGTGCTGCCGCTCCGCCGAGGAGGCCGTGGAGATGTTGCTTCGTATGCCCCACATCCTGCCGCTGAACTTCCTGGTGGCAGATCCTCGCTGCGGATATGCGGTGGAGGTGCATCCGACAGCGGTGGCTGTGCGGGAGCTCCAAGGCGACGTGCTCGCTGTGACCAACCATTACGAGCACCATCGGATGCGGCCGCTGCAGGGCCGGCGGGATCTGCGTTTCTCGATGCGCCGGAAGGAGCGCCTGGAGCGTTGGATCGAGGCGGGTGAAGGTGAACCCCAGGAGCGCTTGCGCGAGGCCCTGAGCGACCACGAGGCGCCGCTCTGCGGGCACCGCCCCAGCTTCACCACCCTGTGGTCCGCGATCGCAGCGCTCCACGGGCGATCCATCGAATATGCCTTCGGCCCCCCGTGCCGCACGCCTTTCCGTTCGTTCCCATGGCCCGGTGATCCCTCCCCCCACGGATGATCCGGTCAGCGCTCTTCCCATCCGTTAACCCGCTGCCGGTTCGCTTTGGGGATATGCGATGGAGGGAGAGAAATCCTTCCGGGGTGAAGAACGCAAGGCGCACCCGTCCCGACGGAGGCCCGAACCCCAGTTAGGACGATCCCAACGCGGCCCGCGAGAATATTGCATATAATGAACAGCGAAATAAATTTTTGCGGCTAAGCGCTGAGATCGGCCGATCTCAGGGACCCCCGATCGCTTAACGTTCGGCTTTTCTTTTCAGCGCAGAGGTCGGGTGATCCGGTGATGGAGACTGCCAGAGGATCTGCAGACTTCCTCATCCGCCCACGCCTGATCCATCGGGTGCGGGAAGCCCTGGCCGAGGGAGCCGTTTGGATCATCGCCCCACCCGGCTACGGGAAGACGACGCTGCTCCGCGCCTTGGAGGAACATCTGCCCGGCAGCCGGTATCTCGCCCTTCAGCCCTCCGCCATCGATCCGGCATGCCTTCAGGAGACGCTGAACGCCGCCCGGGATGCTCGGATCCTCCTCCTGGATGATCTTCATTGGCTTGCCGATGGCCCGGAGGCCCTGGAGGAGCTGGCGGGCCGCATTGCTCGCGATCCCCGCGCATGGGTCGTGAGCGGTCGCTGGGTCCCCGGGCCGTTAGCGGGGCGGCCGTTCCCACAAACCTGGCTGACGGAGGTGGACCTGGCGTTCTCGGTGGAGGAGATCGCCCTCATGCTGAGGGTCGATCTCGAGCAGGCCCGGCGCCTGCACGCCCGCACGCGGGGATGGCCGATGGCGATCGCGCTGTTGGCTCAACCCGACGCCGGCCGCCCGCTCCCGGAGCGCTGGCCTCAGGTCCAAGAACAGCTCTTCTCCACACTGGCCCACTCCTTGCTGGACACCCTCCCTGCGGATATCCGGCGTTTCCTCTTCCGCACCGCCATCCCTCTTTCCTTCAATGTGGAGCTGGCCGCCGCCCTCCTGGAGGATCAACCGGAGCTGCAGGGCCGGATCTCCTGCCTTTTCGATGAGGTCCGTCGAAGGCGGCTGTTCCTGGAGCCAGCCGGCCCCCCAGGCTGGTGGCGTTATCACGAAGTGTTCCGTGAGTTCCTGCTCTACCATTCCCCTGAGATCCCAGCGCCCCACTTCGCGCGGGCCGTCCGGTGGTTCGAGGAGCGGGGAGATCTGGAGGCAGCGATCGAGCATGCCCTGGCCGGCCGGCTGGAGGGGGAGGCCCTCCGCCTGCTGCGGGCCCTGCCCGACGACTGGATCCGGCGGTATGGGCGGCAGCGGACGTTCCGGCGTTGGGTGTTGAGCCTGGGGGAACCGGCCCGCCGGAGCGCCCCGGACCTGATGTTACGCATGGGCGGGGAGATCCATCGGGCCGGCCAGTGGACGGAGGGACGGGCCATCCTTCATCAGATCCTACGCGAGGCCGAGGCCGCAAGCGATCGGGATCTCTACCTCAGGGCCATGGCGACGCTCGCCTCCATGTTCTACACCGAGGGGCGCTTCCGGGAATCCTTGGCCTGGAGCCTGCAAGGCTTGGAGGAGCCCGCTCCACCGAAGCTCCAGATGCGCTTCTTGAAGACGGCCGCGGATGCATGCACCGGCCTGGCCCGCCTGGGAGACGCCCGCCGGTTCTACCGGGAGGCGCTCACCATCGCGGAGACCCTGGGGGATCCCCACTATCCCGTCTTCCTCCGCCACAACCTGGCCGTCGGCGTGGAAATCCCATCCGGACGGTTCGCCGCTGCTCGGACGTTGCTGCTTTATAACCGACCGTATTACGAGGAACGGCCGGCCCAGCGGATCATCCACCTCCTGGGTTGGGCGACCCTCTTCGTCGAGATGGGAGATTGGGGATCTTTGGAAAGCGTCCTCTCGGAGATCGAATCGCTGAGCCAGGCGATCGAGGCAGGCCAGGCCAGCAACGCGTTCTGGTTCTGGTGGTGCCGGGCGATGGGCGCCATCGGACAGGGGCGCTGGGAACAAGCGGCCCATGCCCTGGCCCGGGCTGGAGACCTGATAGAGGGCCATCCGGAGCGGGAAGGGGCGCTGGCGCAAGCTCGGGCGTGGGAGGCGCGTCGCCAAGGGCACCTCGAGGAGGCGGTCGAGCTCCTGGAGCTCGCCCTCCCCCGGTTGGAGAACGCCCCGCTCGCCCAGGCCCTCCTCGCCCTGGAGTGGGATCTGGCGCATTGGGCCCTCGGGGCGCCCCGTTGGCATCCGGCTACCCATCGGCTGATCGCCGCCCGAGCTGGAGCGGCTCTCGTCCGTCTCCGCGCGCTGCTCGCCCTGTGCGCCCACCAGGCCGGTGATCCCCGCTGGATCCGACACGCGAACGCCGTGCTCCGGGCTTTACGTCAACCCGGCTTCGAGCGCCTGTTGATCGATCGGGACCCCGAGCTGGGCCGGGAGTTCTGGCGGCTCTGCCTGGTGGAAGGGGTCGGCGTCGAGGCGGCGATCCACGCCCTTGGCGCCTTACGCCCCTTGGAATCCTTGGCCGACCTCCTCCGGCATCCGGATCCTCAGGTTCGCACACGGGCCGCTCAGGCTTTGGCCGCGACTCGAGAGGAGGGGGCCATGCCGCTGCTGCGCCGCGCTGCCCCCCGGGAGCGCCACCCTCAGGTCCGTCAAGCGCTCCTCAAGGCCCTCCGGTCGCTGGAAGCCCTCCCCCCGCCTCCCCTGGAGATCCGCTTGATGGGGACCTTTGAGGTCCGGCGCGGCGGTGTTCCGATTCCGGAATCGATGTGGCCCCGGCCGGCTGTCGCCCGTCTGCTGCAATACTTCGCCCTCCACCGTCGCCAGTGGCTTCCGCGGGAGCGGATCTTAGAGGATCTTTGGCCCGAGCGGGATCCGGAGGAATCGATCCGAATCTTCCGGCGGTTGGCCTCGTGGCTGCGTCAGATATTGGAACCCTACGCGCCTTCCCGTGGGCCGTTCCGCTATTGCGCCACCACCGGTGAGGCCTTTTATTTTGATCCCGCGGACGTCGTTCGGGTGGACGTGGAGGACTTCGAAAACGCCGTGCGGCGGTGGCTGGCGGAACGGCCTCTCCACCCGGAGGCCTTAGAGGCGTTTGCCCGACGTCTCGCGGAGTGGTCGCCCCTGCTTCCAGGCACCCCCTATGAGCCCTGGCTCATCCCCCATCAGGAGCGGCTGCGGGCTTTATATACGGAAGGGGCCCATGCACTGGCCGAGGCCTACTTGGCCGTCGGACGGCCGGCCGAGGCCATCCCATGGGCCGAGCGGGCCATCGCGGAGGCGCCATGGATGGAGGAGACCTATCAGGTGTTGATGCGGGCGTGGGCCCGAATCGGACAGCGGGGCCAGGCCCTGAAAGTATATGAACGGGCTGTGGAAGCCCTCCGCCGTGAACTTCGGATCCCGCCTTCCTCCCTCACCGAGTGGTTGGCGGAACGCCTCCGCCGAGGGGATCCGATTTAGAGAGAGTCCCGGAAATGCACAGCTGTAGGCATAGCCTCCGCGCTTTTCAGTAATCTGAGACGGGATTTGGGGGCGAGCTGGGCACCAAGGATGCCCAGCTCGCCCCCAAATTTCATCCCCTCTCCCCACGGCCCTTCGGGCCGTGGGGAGAGGGGATTCAAGGGTGAGATCCTTCGTTTGACCCGAACAGTGCGATCGCTAAAAAGCCCCGGCGTAGCTCCTACTGCTGTAGCGCCACAGGGTCTTCATGTTCTCAAGTCGTTCACATCCCCCGGTTATTCTGGAAGCCACAACCTGCAGATCTGGCCCATCTCCGGATCTGGGGGAACCGATGTCCGACATCGAGATGATCCCAACGATGCGCAACCTCCGCGTCTACGTGATACGCCTGGTGCACAACAACCAAGGGGAGATCCAGGGCCAGGTGACCGAGCCCGCCACCATGCGGCGCTGGGTCTTCCATGGTTTCGCGGAGCTGCGACGGATTTTAGAGCAAGAGATTTCTGCGACAACCCCTGATCCCAACCCGGAATGAACCGATCCCGCATGGGGACGTCGGGGCTGCCTCGCAGAAAGCGTCGATGGCGCGGCCTGTATCCATCGGCTGGGGCCCAACGATCCCCTTAAGAGTGTAAGAAGGGTATAACTCGCTCGTTCATCCTTAGTCGCCCGGGTAATGCTTTGCCAAGCTGGAGTGGATGGCAGAGCCGCCAGGGGCAATTCCCAAACCCCTGGAGAATCATGAGGTCGCCCCGTACACGGTGTGGACTTGTCCCTCCCCACCCCCTTCAATATACTGAGCCTTGTCCCGGCCGTCCTCGAAGATGAGAGGCATCCCAACCTGGGGTGGGATACGTGTTGGTTCTTCCCCTGCGCGGCCTCCTTTTGGCCCTACTGCTGATCCTCGTCGCTGCCATCCTCATGGCCCTTTGGCTGGACCGCCGTCGCGCGGGGCGGCGCGCGGTGGAAACCTTCGTCGACGCCGCGCTCTACGCCGTCCTGGAGCACGCCCCCTTCGGCTGGCTCGTCCTGGAGAGCGCAGAACGCTACGTTTACGCTAACGCCTACGCCCGCCGCTTGCTGGGACTGGAGGTTTCTTCCGGCTCGATCCCGGCCGTGGAATGGGGCTTCCTCCTGGATGACGATCGCGCCGACGTTCGGCGGGGCCAGGCCCCCGAGGGCCGCTACCGGGTCCTCCGCCTCCCCTCCGGCCGGGTCATCCGCTGGTGGCTGATGTCGGGCCGACGGTGGGATTACCTCTTCCTGTTGGATATCACCTCCCAATACGAGGCCGAGGAAGCCCGAACGCAACTCTTCGCCGGCCTCTCCCACGAACTGCGAACCCCCGTGGGCGCCATTCTCACTCACCTGGAGATCCTCTCCCTCCCCGACATCCCGGAGGAGACCAAAGCGCAATCCCTGCAAATGCTACGGGCGGAGGCCCGACGGCTGGCCCGCATGGTCCACTTGATGCTGGAATTGGGGCGCCTGGAGACCTCGCCCGAGATCGATCGGCGCCCAATCGACCTGGTGGACCTGGCGGAACAGGCCATCCTGTCTCTGGCCGCTCAGGCGGAGAAACGGAACATCCGCTTCTCCCTGGAAGCCGACTCCCCGCTCCCCGTGGTTTGGGGAGACCCGGACCGGCTGATGCAGGTTTTCCTGAACCTGCTGGATAACGTCCTCAAGCACTGCCGTCCGGGCGATCAGGCGACGGTTATCCTCCGGCAAACCGAGGGCGGTGTCCTCTGCGCGGTCCGGGATACCGGGCCGGGCATCCCGGCGGAACACCTGCCGCACCTCACCCGTCGGTTCTATCGGGCGGCGAAGCAGGAGGTGGAGGGGAGCGGGCTGGGCTTAGCGCTGGTGGAGGAGATCCTGCGCCGTCACGGAAGCCGTTTAGAGATCTCCAGTCGAACGGAGGGGGAGACAGGGACATGCGTGCAGTTCATCTTGCCGACCAAGCCCGTACAGCCATAGGAACCGTTCTACGCCGCTGGGGATGGCTTCTGGGGTTGGCGCTGGCGCTGGTCGCCGGGGCATTGCTCCCCTTTTCCGGCTACGTGATCATCGTGCCGGAGAGAGACGGCCCCCTGCTTCCTGCCCTGCTGGCCCCCCGCATGCAGCTGGACCCGCCCTTCGCCCGCCCCGGTGACGAAGTCCGCCTCCACGTCACCGACTACACCCCCTGGGCTTACGTTCTCCTGACGGTCAACGGCGCTCCGATTCACCTGGAAACCTGGAAGGCGGGCTTGGGCAAGCAGTGGACCTGGACCTTTCGCTTCACCCTGCCCACCGGCCCTGTGGAAATCGTCTTCTATCACAGCTGTCACACCGGCTGCCAGGAACGGGGACGGATGAGGATCGGTGAGCCTCCACCTCCCACACCCCCTCCCCTTCCTACCAAACTGGGGCTGGTCTTCCCCAACCCGGACCGGGATTGGCACGGGCGCAGCGGATGGGCGGTGGAGCTCACCTACGCCCGGCGGGCCCAGGAGCCTGGCTGGGGGATCGACGACCTGGCCGCGAAGGTCTATCGGCATCGGGCGAAGGGGCTGCGGGTGCTGGTGCGGGTGGATTACGACTACAACCAGTCCATCCCGCCGGCCGGCGACCACCTGGCCCTGACGGAGTATCTGGAGTATCTGGCGCGCCTGGCCCGGGATGACCGCCTCCGGGGCGTGTACGGCTACATCCTGGGCAGCAGTTACAACGGCCTGGATCAGAACGCGATGGCCCCAGACCGTCCGGTGACCCCCGAGTGGTACGCCCGCGTCTTCAATGGCTACGGCGAGCCAGTCCTTCACACCGATAACGGCGTCCAGGTGATCCGGGCTGCGAACCCCCACGTCCGGGTATTGGTGGGACCGGTCCGGCCTTGGAACACAGACCAGAACGGCGTTTATCCATACCGGGTGGATGTACCTTGGCTCAACTACATGAACACCTTGGTGCGATATATCGACGAGACGGCGCGATTGAAAGCGGCGCTCGGGATTCCCCTCGCGGCCCCGGACGGCTTCGCCGTCCAGGCTCCGGGCCGGCCCGACGCCCCTGAACTGGGCGGGCAAGGCCACTTAGAACCTCAAATCGACCTCCTGCGGCCGGAATGGAGGGGCGCCCAGGCCGGCTTCCGGGTCTATCGGGAATGGTTGGACATCATCAATGCTTATCCATCCACCCGGGGGCTTCCCGTTTACATCACCTCGGCCAACACCTTCATTCCGGCGGTGGGCGTCCCGCCGGCCCAGAACTATCCTCGGGGCTGGCTGAGCTCGGCCTTGAGTGTGGTGAACAACGAGCCCCAGATTCAAGCGCTGTGTTGGTTTCTGGACGACCTCCCCGGGGACACCCAATGGGAGAACTTCAGCCTGACCCGCCGTCGGGGCCGTCTGGTGGACGCGGCGGAGGAGTTTGAGGAATTGCTGACCAGGTGACCCCAGGTGACGGTCACCTTCGAGGTGACCGTCACCTGGGGTGGTAGGAGGGAAAAGCGATGATCCCAACCATTCGTGTCCTACTCGCCGATGACCATCCCACCTTGCGGCTGGGGCTGCGGGTCCTGCTGGACCGGGAGCCCGATATCGAAGTGGTGGCCGAGGCTGAAAATGGGGAGGAGGCCCTGGAGAAGATTTTGGCCCTGCAGCCTGATGTGGCGGTGCTGGATTGCCAGCTGCCGGGCCTTTCGGGGCCGGCGGTGGCCCGGGAGATCCAACGGCGGGGCCTCCCCGTGCGCGTCCTCGCCCTCAGCGCCTATGACTACGATCGCTACCTGGCCGAGATGTGGGAAACCGGAGCTTACGGTTACCTCCTCAAAGAAGAACCCCTCGAACGCCTCGCCTCGGCCATCCCACAGGTGGCCCGCGGGGAGTCCCTCTGGACCGCAGCCCAAGTCCAGCGGGTCCAGCGTTACCGGGAGATCGCGGCCCGTTGGAATCAGCTCACGGAGCGGGAACGGGAGGTGTTGAGGTGGATGGCCCAGGGGCTAAGCAACAAAGAGATCGCTCAGCAGTTGGGCCTGACCGTCCGGACGGTGGATTTTCACGTGGGGAACATCTTGCAGAAGCTGGGAGTGGTTTCGCGGCTGGAGGCGGTGCTCTGGGCGAAGACACACGGGTTCCTGTGACCTGTAGAAACCTACAGGTCCGGACCTGGTAATTTTCACAGTAGACAGCGGGCGTGAAATCGGTTATCGTGAAGATGCCACCGGCGGAAGGCCGGTGAGGATCTCAGTGGGGAGGTACAAGATGTGCAAGGTCAAGTTGCTCTCCATCGCTGTTTTGCTGGCGCTGCTGGTCAGCGCCGCGTCGGGTGTGGCCCTGGCCCAGAAATCGCCGCCTCAGCCCACGTGGTGGGGAACAGTCACCGCCTCTTATATAGCAGTTGCTTTTTGGGCAGGAGACGGACCTCACTACGGTGCCTTTTTCAGCGGCAAGTATGGCCATAATCAACACTATTTGGGGCCAGGAGGTGATGCAGCGACCTGCCAATCCAGCGCAGGTTGCATCAGCAACTGGAATTGGTGGGGGGCTGATCGGAATGTCCTGCTCCTTCCTAGAAGTTGGTTGTTTGGCGAGTTTCCATGGTTCAGTGGACCACGATGGCAACCCTCTAATTATCAGGCGAGGGTATGGATCGACTGATCGGAAGACATGCTCTAACGACCAAGCAGGACTTTAGGAGGTGGACTATGAAGCGATTCTGTTGGTTTGCGCTATCCCTGATTCTTGGCTTAGGACTGGGGCTGGGTGTTTATCAGGCTCGCGCTTCTCAAACAGAGCCCCTGGCCCGGCAGGCGCTGCCACGGGGCATCTTCCCGCAGGAATTCCAACGAACGGAGGCTCCCATTACCAGCCCAGAAGATCCCAGCCACCCGCTGAATAATGTGGAAAGCATAAAATCCCCCGATCATCCCGCCTTGAGGTTCTCAGAAGGATATGGCGTAACGGTTTTTGCACTGGGTAAGCGTCCGTTCTCTGGTGGTTTGGTGGGCCATTTCCTTTATCGCTATGCCAATGAGGACCAGGCCCGCCAGGCAGCAGAAGCCTTGGTTCGAGAATGGAAGCTTGAGCCAGGTCTCCAGCCAAGCCCTAACGGATGGATCTTCGAAGGCTTCGATTCGGAAGGTTTCCCGTTGTATACTTGGATTCGGATACGCGGGAACGTGATCAGCTTGCTCATCGTGAACGGTCCCTCCACCAAAGAAATCTTTGAGCGGGCCGTCCAAGCGCTGTCTGTGCTTCGCTGAGCTCTCCACAGGTGACCCGGATCACCTGAGGCGGAGGTCCTTAAAAGAGCGCGCGGCGGTTGGCTCCGGTTGGCCAACCGCCGTGCTGTTTTCCAGTGTGTAGGTTGGGACAGTGAGGAAAGAAGTACAGGCACGAGGATTCCGGCAGTGGCGCATCCCTCTGGACCGCGGCCCAAGTCCAGCGGGTCCAGCGTTACCGGGAGATCGCGGCCCGCTGGAACCCGCTCACGGAGCGGGAGCGGGAGGTGTTGAGGCAAATGGCCCAGGGGCTAAGCAACAAAGAGATCGCCCGGCAATTGGGCTTCACCATCCGGACGGTGGAATTCCACGTGGGGAACCTCTTACGGAAGTTAGGGGTGGCCTCACGCTTGGAAGCGGTGATGTGGGCAAGGGAGCACGGGTTCCTCCCGGGCCAGAGGGAATGAAGATCGACCTGTGGAAGTCCACAGGTCCGAAGCCCGTAATTTCCACAGTAGACAACAGGCACGAAATCGGTTATCGTGAAGATGCCACCGGCGGAAGGCCAGGGAGGATCCCGAATAGGAGGTGCGAAATGAAGAAGGTGTCTCTGTTCAGCCTGGTTTTCTTCTTGGCGTTGACGCCACCCATTCCCATCCAGACCAGCGCGTTGCATCTGGCTAATGGGAGCGATCCCTGGATGCAAAAACCGGTCTTGTCTTACCTCCTGCTTACAGAAGATCAGCGTCTGGAGCAAGAATCTTGGAACCTCTTCGCTGCTTTAAACCTTTCTGAGGAAGAAATGCGCTCGATTCAGCAAATCGCCCGAGTTGAACAAGCCCAGTTACAAGATTTGTATGCGAAAACCCAGGCCATCGTTCTCAATGAGAGTTTATCATTAGCAGATAAAAAGGAAGCTATTCAAGCCGTTCACTACAATGAGCGTGTCTTATCAACAATGATGGAAACAGATCAACGCTTAAGGTATCTTCTGGGGAACCGTTATCCGATTTTCCGGAAGTGGATTCGTGAGTGGTGGCAAAGGGAGCAAGAAACAGTCGCCCAACTCAAGGGCTCTGGACATCCACACAATCAACCCACTCCGTCGTCAGTCGCTTACTCATGTTGGGTGTTCGCCACTCAATACTATGGGTATACAAATTATGAAATCGCATTGCCTGACAAATATGTAAAGTTTGCCAATTTGGGTTGGTACATTCCCCCTCCCTATAATAGTTGGTATGCTTCTCCCCCTTATACAGTAGATATTTATCGCGACCCTTATTGGGTGTGGGGCGTTTTGGTCCGCGAAGTGGGCCCCTGGAACATAGACGATAATTACTGGGATACAGCGAACAGCACTCCTCCACGCCGTATGTTCGGGGATCTCCCCTTGTGCTGGTCTGAAGCAGAATACGCTTACTTCTATGGCTATAATGGCGGCAGGGACCAGTTTGGACGCATCGTGACGAATCCGTCTTCGGTGGACTTAACGCCCAGCGTTGCTGCTGCTTTGGGCCTTGGCTATCTCCAGAACAGTTGGCTGCGGGTATATTACTATGATTTGCCATAAGATTGGGGTATATTTTTCGCCTGCCCTCGTACTAAAGCAATTCTTGTGGTTAGTGTTTTTGTCTGAGGGGTGGCTGATCTCCGCCTGCGCCCCGGGGATCCCCACCCTCTCACCTGCATCATCTCCAACGGTGGAACCGCCGCCGGCTTCTGCTGTGATCACGGGTACCGTTATGGATGTCGCTCTCAGCGCCAAAGTGATCTTTCTCAGCTCACCGACTCCTTGGGAAATCGCGATAACAGATCAAACGGAGGTCTTGAATGAGAGAGGAGAGAAAATTGTCCTACGAGACATCCGGCCTGGTGCGCAAATTCGAGCGACCGGCGAAGTGAAGGGAGTCCGGACCATGATCGCCTCTCAAGTT